>JABWBD010000542.1 GCA_013360685.1 Pirellulales bacterium | reverse complement strand
CGGAAGCCAGAGGCGCGGCGAGCAGCGTGCCCGCGGCAGCGCCGAGCACGCCCTGGCCAAAGCGGCGACGAGAAAGATAATTCGAGTCAGGCGACATGGCAAACCTCGCTGTGGATGGTGCGAATGCTATCCGATTCCAATCAACGGATTCTATCCGGCTGCGATGGCGGACGCCTTTCCGATCGTATCCGACTTATTCATTCGCTGGTCCGTTTGGGTCGCTGTGGGGGCGGAGGGCTAAGGATGTTTGCAGGGAATAGCCGCAGGTGCAGCCGGCGCTCTGTTCGGGAATGAGGACCAGGCCGCCGGCGGGCAGGATGTTGATCCAGCAGCCTGGGCGGGCCACGGTGGTCAGGTCGGTGGACTCGCCGGTGGCCCGGTCGAACATTCTGGGAATGCTGTAGCGGCTGAAGATGCAGTGTGTGGAAGCGGAAAGCGTGCCGCAGTTGCCGCTCTTCTGCCATTTCCAGACGTCGACGGGCTCGCCGGTGTCCAGGCTGCAGGCGAAACCGGTGTTATAGATCGTGTTGCCGACGATCGCCGAATGCTGCACCTGTTCGCCATGCGGCCCTTGAAGGATATGATCCGGCACGGGCGTTTGCGTGGTCTTCCAGAGCGGCCGGCCCGACGCCGCGTCGAAGGCGAACAAATCATATCGCACGCGCTGGCGGCCTTCGATGGGAACGTTGCGGGTGCCCGTGATCAGCAGTTTTTCGTTGGCATAGCTCAGGAAGACGATATGCTCCAGGGCGCTGAGGTCCACGCTCCCTTTCCACAAGGTCTTGCCGGTGCGAGTGTCGAGGGCCACGAGGCTTGATCCGCGGCCAAGGAGCATCGGGAGCGTGATCCGTCCGTCGGGCACCTGGCGGGTTTCGGGGTTCTCGCTTTCGACGAAATAGATCCGCCGAGCGCCGATCGCGATCGTCGGATTGATGATCGCGCCGCGCGGAGACTCGTAGGTCCAGATCCGCTCGCCGGTATTGCGCTGGTGGCCCATCAGGGCGTCGCTGCACACGACCGGCATGAAATCGCGCCAGATGAGCGTTTCGGTGTCGAGGGTCTGCTCGCGAAACGTGGCGCCCGGCTTGCACGCACTGCCGAAGAGCAGGTCGTCGACGGCGGCCACGTAGCCCCACTCACCGGTCGCGCCGTCGGCGGCCGGCGGCACCGAGACTGTGTAACGATGCCGGCCGGTCTCGGCGTCCAGCGCCAGGCAATCGCTGCCCGAGGCCACGTACAGGCAGTCGTCGATCGCAGCCATTCCGCCACAATGGCGAAACGCGCCCAGACGCACGAAGCCGGGCACGTCGCGCTGCCAAAGGACCGTCCCGTTGTAGGCATCCACGGCGGCGAGGTAATCGTCGCCGGCAATAAACAAGCGGCCGTTTTCGCAGATCGGGCCCAGGTTCTTGTCGTGCCGGTCGGGCATCCGGCGGGGCCCGGGACGGCCGAACCATTGGACCTCGACCGGGCCGGGACGCATCGCATCGCCGCTCGATGCCGTATTGCCCGGATCGGCGTGGAAATGGTTCCACGCGCCTGCGCCCGGCAGCGGACCGCGGCGGGTCGATGCCACGAGCGCGTCGCCGGGACCGCTCGTCACTTTCCATCCGGGGAGCGACTCCCGGCCCCATTGCTCCATCGCCTGCTGGTCCGTCGATTTCGGTCCCGCAAAGATCGCCGTACCGCCGCAGGGCCTGAGCACGCGAAAGACTTCCGCAGCAGAAAACGGCAGTTTGCCGGTAAGCAGGGTCTCCTCGGAGACGACCAGGTTGGCAGACCACGTCTGGTATGGGAGTCTGTCGAGGGATCCTTCATGGAACGAGATGCGGGCGCCGTACAGGCCGGCCGCGCGCAGGGCCTGGCGCGCGGCGGCGACCTTTTGCGCATCCGATTCCAATCCGATCACCTGGAATTGCGAGCGGCGGGCGATTTCCCACGCGAGCCGCCCCGTGCCCGCGCCCAGCACCAGGCAATAACCCTTCTTCACGCGCGCTACGTCCAGCGCGGCTTCCGCCGCCTGGGCATAGACCGGCGTCGATTCGTCGAAAGGATAGGGCAGGACGGGCCGCGGCACGTCGTATACCGCGGCCGGATTCGGCTGTGGCGAGCCGGGCCGGAAACAATGGATCGTCCCCTGGTCGGTGCTCACCAGCAACGCGCCGTCGCCGACGGCCAGCCCATAAGCTTTGCCGGCCACGGCGCCGGTCCAGAGTGTCCGGCCGTCGGAGGCGCTGATGGCGGTGACGCGTTTCAGTCCTCCGGCAAAGATCGTATTGCCGGCGAGGACCACCTCGTGGCAGTCCGGGCAAGGCGTCTCCCACACGAGCCACGACTTCCGCTGCGCGCCCAGTTCGTCGATCCGCTTCTGATCCTCAGGGGTCTTCTGCTTCTTGGCTTGCAGGCGGCTGATTTCCAGGTAGTGCGCCCGATCGATGGCACAGAGCCGGTCCTTGGAGAGGATATAGCTGATCGGCCCTCTGGTGAGGACGCGCAGGCCGTCGGCGAACACGACCTTTTCCTTCGCGCGCGTGTCGCTGATGTGCAGACTGGAATCCTCGCCTCCGGTGTGGATCACGAGGTCGTCCACGACAACGGCGAAGCAGCCGCCGGCGCGGGAGTCGGGGCCGCCGCCGGGAAGAACGCCCAGGTCCTTTCCGTCGGCCCGCTGGTACATCCGCGGGGCGGTCCGGCCGGTCGGGATGAAGAGATGCTCGGCCGATGCCAGCAGGTAGCCTTGCGGAGAGATCTCGATCGGCTGCCGCCACAGCTCCTTGCCGTCCGCGGCGTTGACGGCACTGAGAAAGCACCCTTGCGACGGGAACAGGCCGGCGCAGGCCCAAACCGTGCCATGTTCCACGACGATGCCGCAGCGGACCGGCCAGACGGAGATCATCCGCTCGTTGCCCGGCAGGCGGCGGTCTTCAGGTCCTCCGCGGTATTTCCAGACAAGCCGCCCGTCGGCTGCATCCAGGCAGTAGACGCAGCCGTCGTCGGAACCGGCGAAGACCTTGCCTTCCGCCACGGTCGGCGCCAGCCGCACGGGCCCCTCGGTGACGAACGACCAGCGAAGCTTTCCCGATGCCGCATCGAGGCAGTAGATCGAGTCGTCCGCCGAGGAGCCGAAATAGACCGCCCCGCCGGCCGCCGAGGCATGGAAGACGCGGTCGTAGGTCGTCGTGGGGCCGAGTCCGTGGATGCGGTGCCAGACGTCCTTATCCGCCGGCAACTCGGGCCATGCCGGACGAGGCGCCTGTGCCGCCTTGTGGGTCCACACCTCCGCCAACGGCAGCTTGAGTTCTTCACCGCAGACGCCGCTCCGCCGGGAGTCGCCGCGATACGTCGGCCAATCGGCGGAGGCGTCGCGCGCGGCAAGTGCAATGAGGAACAAGCCCGGAAGAGGCTGCCAGCGGCGAGTATTCCCCAAGAGTTTCATCATCCGCCTCCCGGCGAGCAAAGTGAATCTTCTGAAAAGCACGTGGACAGGGTGCCTCCAGGATACGCGAATCCCGCGGTGGGCGTCCAGCAGCGTGGGTGCTTGGAAGCAGCCGGGCTGATTTGCCGCTTTCGCCGGCTGCCAGGAAAACTTGCCGCACACGGGTGCGAGTGTGCGGCAAGTTTGTCATTCGTATTGGTCATTTGCAGGGGAGGTCGTGGCCCACGCAACAGCCTGGAACTCGTGTTGCATGAGTTACGGCGAGGCGCGACGCTCTAAGTGGTTGATTGCGAGCAGGTTGGGGCCGGATCGAGTGACGTAAGTGGATCCACCCTTTTGGGTCGAGTGTTGCATCGGTTCGGAGTATTGGCGGACAGGTTCGAGATTTTCCGGATTTCTTGCCGACCCTTACTACCCGGTCGTTCCGTTTGCGTTGATGGTTTCGCTCGAACGCCTCTGGGCTTCCGAGAGACCGACTCGAGAC
>JABWBD010000541.1 GCA_013360685.1 Pirellulales bacterium | reverse complement strand
CTCCGTTTTAGCCGCGATCGCTTCGACCACGGAAATCGCATCCTGAAACTCGACGCCCGGCAACAATTCCCGCAACTGCTGTGGCTCGTACCGGTCTGCAAACAAAAAGAAAAACGCCCATTGCTCGATCGCCGGGGCAGAGGAAATTGTCCCCTCCTGTAAATTATACTTCGTCAACTCCACCGTGTGTACCTCGATGGAATCCGAAACCTCCATGTCGTGTTCCGGATCCGCCAGCCGGAAACGGTGGTGAGGTATCGCGTCGTGCCGAAACAGTCTCTTGTCGAGCAAGCCGATCGAGATCGCTGACCGCAGATCGGCGTAACTTCGGCCGGGGTGGAGTTGATCCGCGTACATCGTGCAAGCGTAGTAGCATCTGTAGGAGACAGCCGTGAAACGCGGCTGCCATCATCTGGCGAATCTCAACGGCAGCCCAGCCTTGGTGCAAGGAACCGGCGTAGCCCTCGCGGCAGCCAGCCCACTGCCTACTTGCCCCCCCGGGCTTCCAACTCGCCGCCCGGGCGATGCTCGCCACAGAGCACGAGGATACCGTAGCGGCTCGAGTCGCTGTAGTCGGGCTCGTTGGTGGGGCTCCAGGCGCTCGACTCCCGGGAACCGCTCGCCCAGCGGGTGCGGTAGACGTTGGCTCTCAGGACCAACCCTGGCGCGGGCTGGGCGATGCCGAGGTCGGCGAAAGGGATCGTGAGCCTGACCCGCCACCGCTTGGGCTCGACGGACGTTGAGACGCTCGCCGCCCCGTTCCACGCCTCGCCCGCCTCGACACCGAAGCCGATGCGCCCGTCCCAGATCGCACCCTTTGAGTTGACGATGTAATGGTACGACTTGCGGGCCTGCTTCGGGTCAGGGTTGAGGAAGACCTCGACACAGTCGTCGTCCCAGAGGCCTGCCTGATCGCGGGCCGTGCAGACCGCGCGGATCCTGTCCATCGAACGCTCGAAACTGAGGATGTCGAGGTGGATGCCTTGGGGCGTCCAGCCGGCCTTGACCCAAGTAGGGTCCGACATCGCCTCGCCGGCCAGTGAGACGAGGCGGATCGGCGTCAACGCCTCGACGCCTTTGGCCGTGGCCACCTGGGGCAATTCGAGTGTCTGCTCGCCGCTCCGCAATAGCGGCACCAGGGCCCGTCGAGCCGGAGTGAATTCCTTCTCCAGCAGCTCGATGCGCCTCCGGTAGACGCTACCCTCGGGCGCCTTGGCCAACCCTCGCGCCAGCAGGTCTGCGAGTTTGGCGAGGGCCTCCGGTGTGAACACGGCCTCCGGCTGGAACGCGGCGACGGTGGCCAACCGGGTGCCGGCCGTGGTGCGGACCGTCTCGGCAAAAGTCCAAAACTCCTTCATCTCCGCCTCGGCGGGCCCGTAGAAGAGCCGGTAGTACTCGGCAAGCAGGTCCTCGACATTCAGTGTCGGATCCCAGCCGAGCCGCGCCGTGAGGTAAAGGTTCAGGTGCTGGGTCGCCGGTTGGTGCATCCGGGTCACCCCTTCATCGGCGCCCCCTTCAGCCTCGATGAACTCGCCTCGGATGCCGTGAGCCTGCATCCAGCGGAAGTCCTTCTCGATGGTCCGACTGTAGTGGATGGGCAGCCCGCGCCAAGGCAGCCAATTGTCGAAAATGTAGTAGTCCCAGTAGTACAAGGCCGACGCCTTCTCCTTCCAGGCCGCGATATCGGCGAGCACGCGCTTCTCTTCGGCAGGGATGACAAACAGGCGGCGCTGCTTGCAGATCATTACCGCCACATTGGCTGGAAGCTTGGCGATCCGCGTCGGCGGGCGGTTGTACTTCTCATACGCGAAGCAGCCGATGAACTTGTCCGGATGCCGTTTGGCCGCTTCCTTGGCCAGTTTGGCGATGAATCCCCAGACGTAGTTCGAGTACTTCCCGTTCTCCGGGGCCTCTCGGTCGATCTGCTCCTGGCAGCGCGGTTCCTCGCAGATGCGGGTCATGCCGTCCGGCGGCCCGACGGGAAAGAACTGCTGTTCGGGATGCTGGTCGAAGTAATCGCAGATGTCGGCGGCGAACTGGCGAATCATCTGCTCGTTGGACAAGCAGAGATTGCAGTCGCCGATCGCCGCGGACTTTGCGCCCCCCGGCTGGCAGTCGCGCACGCCGTCCACCAGGGCGAAGAACTCCGGGTGCGCCTCGCGGTGGCGGAACATGGCGTCGAAGTTGTGCATAATAACCACCGGCGCCGTGCCGCCGAAGCCCGCCCGCCGGAGCCACAGGGCCTCCTCCGGGCTTTCGTCGAGAACGCAGAGCCAGGGGTAGCGGTACGTCAATACCGGCGCACGCTCCAGGACGAACTGCGGCACTTTCACTTCCGCCCGGGGGATGAGCACCGTGCCAAGCTCGCCCGGCATGTAGAAGCGGATGTCGCAGACGCGTTCGAGGAAGGCATAGACGCCATAGAGCGTGCCCGCCTCGCCCAGCGCGTTGAGCTTGAGCGCCGGGTTGTAAAGGTCGCACAGGCGCCACGGGTTGTGCTCCGCCTGCAACGGCGGTCCGCCGTAGTCCCTTCCAACGATTGCCAAGACTCCGGGTTGGACGACGATCCGGTAGCCCTCCGGCTTCAGGCCGTCGGCGCCGATCCCAAGCCGTTGGAGCGCGGCGCTGGCGCCGATGTAGACAGCGGGGGACTTGCCGCTGCCCATGCCGTCGCTGGCCAACGGCAACTCGTGACCGGTCACGGCCTTGACGAGCGTCTGGAACTGCCTGGCCGCGAGCTTCGTCATGTCCGGTGCGTCCGGGGCCACGACGATTTCCGTATAGGGTTGGCCGTTGTCCTGCTGGAACGTGCCCCCGTGCAGCAGGCCGGCGAGCAGCATCAGACAGACGATGGGATTCAGCATCACGCGTGGCGGCAAGGTTTCCTCCGGGCTGGGCCTGGGTCAAAGTGTGACGTCGAGTGCCAAGCTGCCGTTGACGATGGTGATCAGGCTTGGGCTGTTGTTCGGGTTGCCAACGGTTTCCGCATACTCGCTCCGCAGACGGAAGGCGCTGGAGCCGAACCCCGACTCAAGGTCACGGTTCACGGCGCCGGTGACATCGAAGCTCAGCGGCAGTCCGGCGGGCGTGCCTCGCTTGACCTCGAAGCTCGTGACCAACTCCACCTGGATCGATCCGAGGTCCTTCGCCGCCAGCACAAAGCGTTCCGCGGTAAAATGCTCCAGCCGGAACGTCTCGCCCCGGGTCTGAGGATCGGCCGCCAGCCGCAGCGTCGCCTTGGCAACTCTTCCTGCGGTGAGATACCGCCGGATGTCGAACCGGAAAACCGCGCGGTCGTCCCGGTTCGTCGTGTTCGGTTGCCCGACGGCCAGCCAATTGCCGCCTATGCCACCCAGTTGCCACGTCTCGATCGCGTGGCGTGCCCCGCTGGCCGCATCCTTGGGTCCGGGGAAGATCGTGTCCAGCGTGCCGGCGGGGTCGGCGGTGACCGTGATGGCCGACATGCATAGGGCGGCAAGGACCACGCTTCGCATCTGCGCCTCACTGCGAGTGATATGATAACAGACTTGATTCGCGAGTACCGGAAGTCTAACCTTGGAAGCCCGGTGAAACAAGGGTGTGAAAGGAAGAGGGATCATCGGGGGCTCTTCAGCACCAAAACATCGTGATCACCAGCGCCACCCGATCGCCCGACGCTCCGACCAGCCCCAGTCTAATCTCCACGGCCTGGGCGACGGCTTTCTCGCCAAACTCTCGCCCGACGGCACGCAGTTCGTATTTTCCACGCTCTTGGGCAGGTCCGGCGGCGAAAACCTCTTGATGCCACCCCTGTAACTTACTTTCCGCGGGTCTGCGAGGCCATTTCTTCGAATTTCCAACCGCGTGAGTGACGGCGGGGCCGGATGACGATGGCCGCGTCGCTCAGATGCACGACAGATTCATCGTCAGTCGTGCGGAATCGCTGGCGA
>JABWBD010000123.1 GCA_013360685.1 Pirellulales bacterium | reverse complement strand
CGGCGCGCACCAGGGCCGCCGGCGGCCGGCCGTCGCCGTCGCCGACCGCGAACTGGAGCTTGGTGCCGCCGATTTCGATGCCGAGAAACATGGAACTACCCCTGCGAAACAGTCTCCAATGCCTGGCGTCGCCCTTCGGCCACGTTGACCCGGTCGGCCAAGGCCCAGCCGAGGAGGAACAGAATGACCAGGCTGACGATTGCCTGTCTTGCACTGCCGGTCAGCAAGATCACCAGCCCGAAGAGAAACGTCCCCATGAAACTGGTGGCCTTGCCGGTGAGATTGAAGAACCCGAAAAACTCGGCGGTGCGGGATTCGGGAGTCATCATGCCCATGATCGCCCGGCTGACCGACTGCGTCCCGCCCATCACGACCGCCAGCACCACGCCAAGGGCCCAGAACCAGGCCTTGGACTGGATGAAGTACGCGGTCACGACGAGGCCGACCCAAATGGCCAGGGAGCCCATGAGCGTAGGTTTCTGGCCGATCCGGTCGCCCAACCATCCGACCAACAGTGCGCCGGGCATGGCAAGAAACTGGATCATCAGGATCAGACCGATCAGCTCGTCCGTGGTGAATTTCAGGTCCTGGATCGCAAACGTGGACGCCTGGCTGATGACCGTCTGGATGCCGTCGTTGTAGAAGAGGAAACCGAGCAGGAAGATCGCGAGCATCTGGTACTGGCGAACGTTTCGCAAGGTGGCGGCGACCTCGCGGAGGGCCTGGCGACCGGCGGTCGCCAGCGGTTTGCGGTGTTCCGGCGCCGGCCGGCGATCGCGGAGGATCCAGACCGTGGGGACGGTAAACAGTCCCCACCATATTCCCATCACGACCAGCCCGATCCGCAATTGGGTCCCCGGGTCCGCGATTCCGATCCGCGCGCCGAACTTCAAGAACAGGATCGCCAGGATGAGGGCCATCGCGCCGCCGATATAACCAAGCGCGTAGCCCCGGGCCGACACGCGGTTCATGGTCTCCTCGTCGGCGATCTCGGGCAAAAATCCGTTGTAGAAGCCCAGCGACAGCTCGAACAGCAGGCTCGTGACGAAGAAGAAGGCCACGACCGCCCAGGGCCAGTTCGGCGGAACCAGCCCCAAAGCGACCCCGGCCGCGGCCCCGCCCAATCCGGTGGCGGCCAGCCAGGTGCGCTTGTTGGAATTGGCGTCGGCCATGGCGCCGACCACCGGCGAGAGGATTGCGGCCAGCAGCATCGACCCGGCGATTCCCCATGCCCAGACCACCGCGCCGGTGTCGCCGTACAGGTTTTCTGGAAACACGATCCTCTGGATGTAGTTGACGAGGATCGTGATCGACAGCGTCGAGTACGCGCTGTTGGCCCAGTCGTACATTGCCCAGGCAAAGACCTCGGCAGAACGGCTGAAGCCGGCGGGGTTGGTCGTCGGTGGATTGTGCATGGATCGACTCGCGAGGCCGGATGGATCGCAGCCGAGCCATTATGAGGCTTGCCCATGACGGCAACAAGAGGAAGTTGCCGAGGTGGGTTTTCGTCGAGCGGGCAGGTCATCTTCTGCCGCTCGCCCTACAGCTCTTTGATGCGGATATTGCGGAACTCGATCCGCGAACCGTGGCCGAGGAAGCCGATGTAGCCCTTTTCCTGCTTCAGACCCGGGTGGTCGTGGCCGTCGACCGGCTTGACCTTGTCCAGATCTGCGTCGACGATCACCTCGCCGTTGAGGGTGACCGTGACGCGGCGGCCGGAGCAGCGGATTTCTTCGCTGTTCCACTGGCCGGCCGGATTCAGGAAGCCGGTCTTCGCCGGCACAACGCCGTAGATCGAGCCGTGCGCCTGCCAGGGCTGGATGTTCTTGTACTCGGTGTCGAGGATCTGGATCTCCATGCCGCAGTAGGCGGGGTTGCATCCCAGGGGAGTGCGAATGCCCACGCCGTTGTTGGCTGCCGGTTCGAGCTTGAACTCGAAGCGGAAAGCGAAGTTGCCGTACTCCTTCTTCGTGAAGAGCATGCCGCCGCCTTGTTTCTTGCAGACCATAAGGCCGTTCTCAACGACATAGCCGTCGGTCGAGCCCTGCCAGCCATCGAGATCCTTTCCATGGAACAG
The DNA here is from genome assembly GCA_013360685.1 of Pirellulales bacterium. Classification (GTDB taxonomy): domain Bacteria; phylum Planctomycetota; class Planctomycetia; order Pirellulales; family Thermoguttaceae; genus JABWBD01. The sequence goes on along the minus strand of JABWBD010000123.1, from coordinate 17,509 downwards.
GAGGACGAAGCCCTCTTTTTCCTCTTGCGGCGATAGGCGGGCGCCGTCCACCGGGTCGGCGGCCGGTGCAACTTGCGCAATGAACATCAGGACGATCCCAAGAAGCCAATTCGGTCGCATCTTTCCATCTCCTCGCTCAAGGTTGGTGAATCTCCAGTTTCCACACGTCGCTCTGCATGTTGTTCCCGGCGACCATCCAGAGTGCATTGTCGTGGACGAAGACGCTGGCGGCGTGGCGGGGGGCCCAGGGGGTGGCGGGCACTTCGTGCCAGTGGACGCCGTCGGAAGAGTACCACACATCATTGCGGTTCCGCTGGTTCCAGCCCTCCAGGACCCACATGCGGTTGTCGAACACGGCCACCTCGTGGTACTGCCTCGGTTCCCAGGGCGCTCGCTCGATGTGGCACTGCCAGTGGACGCCGTCGTCCGAGCTCCAGACGTCGTTGTGGAACGTCCGGGCGGGGGTCTGGGGGGTGTCGTAGGTGCCGCCGCCGAGAATCCACATGCGGTCGCGGAAGACCACGTTGCCGCCGATCATGCCGCGGCGGGCCCAGAGAGGTTCCGCGGGAGCGACCTTCTCCCACTGGATGCCGTCCGTCGTGTTCCAGACATCGCGATAAAAGACCTCATCGGACTTGGCGAACCCCGGCATGGTCTGCCCGCCGATGACCCAGATCTTGTCCTTAAAGACAAGCGTGTAGTGCAGGGCGCGCGGGCCCCAGGGGATCGGTTTGTCGCGATTGACGAAGGTCCAGGTCTTGCCGTCGGTCGAGTTCCAGACGTCGAAATGGTAGTGGCCCTGGTTCACGTCGCCGCCGACGATCCACATCTTGTCGCGGTAGACGACATAGCCGGCGGTGTGGCGGCCTTCCCAGTCGGCGGTCGGATCGAAGTTCGCGTCGAGGAATGTGTTGGGTTTTTCGAGCGTCCATGAGGCGCCGTTCGCGGAACTCCAGACTTCATTGTTGCAGATCCGCGGAAAATGGGTCTTGTCGCCGGGGTTCCATCCGCCCAAGAGCCACATCTTCCCTTGAAACACGACGGCCCCCGCCCCGTCGCGGGGTGCGAACGGCGCTTTGGGCGTGACGCAGACCCAGCGGTAATTCGCGGGGCCATGGCTGGTTGCGTCGGGAGCGGCGAAGAGCAGGCCGCCGGACGCGGGCAGGAACAACGATACCAGCAGGAACGGTACAAGCATGCGGACCATGAGAGCGTCCTCCGGTGTAAGGGATAGGGCTGGGAGACTCGTGTGCGAAAGTTTGTGTGGAGCAGTGAACGGTAGGCTGAGGGTTCGGGACTCTCTTTCCATGTCGGCCGCAGATCGCGGAGGGTCGAGGGTCTCTGTTTGATCATCCGGACGTGGACTACGGGCGGACATTGGGATGGTCGGCCGCGGGGAAATCGGCGGGCACTTTCTGGCTGACTTCGCCCGTGGCGGCCCATTCCGCCCCGCGCTGATAGGTCGCGATGAAGGCGACGCTCTTGAGTTGCTGGGGGCCGTGGCCCAGCGCGGTGTGGAAAATCCGGCCTCTGCCAAAACGTATCGCCATGAGCATCGGCTCGTGTTCGCCGGTCCCTTTCTTGTCCGGCGGCGAATAGGCCGTGGCCAGCACGGTCAGGTTGAGCGCCGGCCCGCGGAGCCGATTGTAGAGCTCGTCGGCGGAGTGCATGAACACGGGCGGCAGCCCGCGCGTGACCGGATGGTTGGGCTCGCGGACGACCAGCGGGAATTCATGCTGCGGGCCGTGGCCGCCGCCCGGACCGGGCGTGGCGTCGAGCACCACGTTGCCTTCGCGCCAACGGACGTAGGGGCCGGCTTTCTCGTCGCGCCCGCCCCACCCGCCGACCGCGATCATCTCGTTGAACTCTCTCCAGTTCGGGAAGGCGTTGTCGGCGGAGTGGTAGACCACCACGCCGCCACCGCCGCCGACATAATCGACGAACGCCCGCTTCGTTGCCTCCGGCCACTCGTCGCCGTCGTAGTTCAACACGACCACGTGGTATGCCGCGAAATCGGGGCGGAACCGGCCCATATCCTGTCCCTTGGCGGGGGACCGGGCGTGGTCGACTGCGAACAACCCCGTCTGGGCGAGTTGCTGTTTGAGCAGGACCGAAGTGGCCTGCATATCGTGCGACCGGTTCATCTGCCCGTCGACAAGCAGGGCTTTCAGCGGCGGTGCGGCGGAAGTCGTCGAAACCAGAATGCCACAGGCGGCGAGTACAGCAAAGCAGCTTCGTTGCATAGGATTCTCCTCATCGGATTGCCGGGATGGTTTGGGAACGAAAACTCCGTTGCCGGCGGCGGTAGGCTGTTTTCGCCTTGCCGCGAAGTTCATAGGCTGTGATCACGAGTACACTTTCCGGGTCTCTATTCTACGAGTGGACCGACGGAAACGCCACCGCCGGCTGGAATACGATTGTCGGAGGTCAGCGCGGGCAGCTACAATGGTTTTCGTTACTTTGCGCCACTCGGAAGTCCGCTCGACGGTGCAGAGAGCGGGTTTTCCGGTCCCATCATCGACTGCAAGCTTGCCGGCGCGCGGCAGTCCGCCGCGAGAATGCCCGAGATTTCCCCGGAGATTGGCCGGATCACCGGCCGCCGTCCCTGGATCTCGGAAGAGGAACACCACCCATGAGAAGAGTCTCCGACCTGAACATTGCCTCGAACATCCCGCTGCCGGCGCCGGCGCTTCTCCTGCACGAGATCCCCCGGACGGATGTGCAGGAAGAGTTCGTCGCCGAGTCTCGGGCGCGGATCCGCGATATCCTGCGGCACAACGACCGGCGGTTCTTGTTGATCGTCGGTCCCTGTTCCATCCACGACACGCGCGCGGGGTTGGAGTATGCGGCTCGGCTGCGAGGCCTGATCGACCGAGTTGGCGAGGGAGTATTCCTCGTGATGCGATGCTACTTCGAAAAGCCCCGCACGTCGCTGGGATGGAAGGGCCTGATCATGGACCCGCATCTCGACGGCTCCGACGACATTCCGGAGGGGCTGCGGATCGCGCGGCGGTTCCTCCGCGCGGTGACCGAGATCGGAGTGCCCACGGCCACCGAGTTGCTGGACCCCATCACGCCGCAGTACATTGCCGATCTGGTCTGCTGGTCGGCGATCGGCGCCCGCACGACCGAATCGCAGACGCATCGCCAGATGGCCTCGGGCCTGAGCATGCCTCTGGCTTTCAAGAACGGGACGCAGGGGACCGTCGGTTCGGCGATCCATGCCATCCATGCCGCCAGGCAACCGCAGACGTTCCTGGGAATCAGCGGCGACGGCGTGGCATCGGCCGTGTCCACCACCGGCAACCCCGATTGCCACCTCGTGCTCCGCGGCGGCGACCGCGGACCGAACTATTCGCCGGAGCACATCGCCGGCGCGGAACGCCTCTTGCAGGAAGCCGGGCTGCACAGAGCCATCGTGATCGATTGCAGCCACGGCAACAGCGGCAAGGATGCGGAACGCCAGCCGACGGTGCTGCGGGACATTCTTGCGCAACGGACCTCCGGTACGGACTCGATCGTCGGCGCCATGCTGGAAAGCAACCTCGTGGCCGGCCAACAGCCGTTTCCCCGGCCCCCGGCCGAACTGGTCTACGGCCAATCCATTACCGACGCCTGCATCGGCTGGGAGACCACCGAGCGCTTGATCCTGGAAGTCGCCGGGCAAGCGGGCCCGCCCTGGTCCACTTGAGCCGGGCCGGGTCGCCGTAGTACATTGGGTGAGCTCCCGAAATCCGACCCGCGACCCTGCCTGGCCCCTCATGCACGAACCTCCAAGCCCCTCGTCCGAACCCCACCTGCTCCGCCGCTTCAACCTGCTGGAGGCCACGGCGCTGAACATGTCGAACATGGTCGGCGTGGGGCCGTTTCTGACGATCCCCATTCTGCTCTCGTTTCCCGGCCTCGTGGGGCCGCAGGCGATGCTGGGCTGGATCGCGGCCTTCATCCTCACCATGTGCGACAGCCTCATCTGGTCGGAACTCGGCGCCGCCATGCCCGGCTCGGGCGGAAGCTACCTCTATCTCCGCGAGGGATTCGGCCGCGAGACGTTCGGCCGCTTGATGGCCTTCTTGTTCATCTGGCAGTTCATCTTCAGCGGCCCGCTGGAGATCGCTTCCGGCTACATCGGCTTCGCCAAGTACTTCAGCTACATGGTCCCGGAGCGGCTCGCGACTCCCGGATGGCTTGCGAGCATTCTGCCATCCGGAGTGACGTCGCAGGCGATCCTGGTGGCGGCGGCGGTCGGACTTCTGAACGTCGTCGTTCTCTACCGCCGCATCACGACCATCGGCGTTCTGACCGTGTGCCTGTGGATCGGAACGCTGATCACGGTTTCGGCGGTCATCCTGACCGGGGTGGTCCATTTCAATCCCAAGCTGGCATTCGATTTTCCGCCGGGCGCGTTCAGTTTTTCTTTTGGTTTCTTTCTGGGGCTGGGGAAGGCCTCGGCGATCGGCGTCTACGATTACCTGGGCTACTACGACGTCTGCTACATCGGCGAAGAGGTGAAAAACCCCGGCAAAGTGATTCCCCGGTCGATCCTCCTCAGCCTGACCGTGGTGGCGCTGGTTTATTTCACGATGAACCTCTCGGTGATCGGCGTGATCCCCTGGCGCGAATTCATCCCGGCCACGCAAGGCACGATTTCCGACTACATCGTCTCCCACCTGATGGAAAGGGTCTACGGGGTCCAGACCGCCCAGGTATTCACGCTCTTGGTCCTTTGGACGACGTTCGGTTCGGTGTTCGCTCTCTTGCTGGGCTACTCGCGAATCCCGTATGCCGCCGCGCAGGACGGGTGTTTTTTCAGTGTCTTTGCGAAGCTGCACCCGACCAAGAGCTTCCCTCACGTCTCGGTCCTGGTCATCGGACTGATTTCGGTCGTCTGCTGCGTGGTTCCCTTGGACGTTGTCATCGGGGCCCTGATCACCACGCGGATCCTGGTGCAGTTTGTCGGGCAGAACCTCGCCGTGATCCGGCTGCGCCGCGTGGCCCCGGATCTCGAGCGGCCCTACCGGATCTGGCTCTATCCGGTCCCCAACCTGATCGCGCTGGCCGGCTGGCTCTTCATTTTCTTCACGAGCGAGCCGCGGACGATCCTCTTCGGGCTGGGCATGCTGCTGTTGGGCGTGATCTTCTTCCTGGTCTGGTCCCGCTGGTCCGGACGATGGCCGTTCGGCGCTGAATCGTAGCCCTGGGTATCTCCGTGGAACGTTTGATCAGTCTTTTCGGCCTGCTGGTGATCCTGGTCTTGGCGTGGCTGATGTCGGAGAATCGCCGGCGGATGAATTTCCGCTTGATCCTCAGCGGCATTGGCCTGCAGTTCCTCCTGGCGTTGGTCCTGTTGCGGACCGCTCCGGGCCAGCGGGTTTTTGCCGGGGCCAGGGACTTCGTCGCGCGCGTGCTGAGTTTCTCGGACGCCGGGGCCCAACTCGTTTTCGGCGGCGACTTCCGCGAGCACTACCTGGCTTTCTCCGTGCTGCCGACGATCATCTTCGTTTCCTCGGCGATGGCCGTCCTGTTCTACCTGGGCATCATGCAGTGGGTCGTCAAGGCCATGGCCCGCGTCATGGTCTGGGTGATGGACACCTCGGGGACCGAATCGCTCGCCGCCGCGGCCGAGGTCTTCGTGGGCAATACCGAGTCGCCCCTGGTGATCCGCCCCTACCTGGAGACCATGACCCGCTCGGAACTGATGGCCATGATGACCGCCGGGATGGGCACGGTCGCGGGCGGCGTGATGGCGGCCTACGTGGGCATGGGGATCGATGCCGGGCACCTCATGGCCGCTTCGCTCATGGCCGCGCCGGCTTCCCTGGTCATCGCCAAGATCATGGTCCCCGAGACGGAGGCGTCGCCGAGCAAAGGCACGGTTCGCATCGAGATCCCCCGCATCGACGCCAACGTGATCGACGCCGCCTGCCGCGGTGCTTCGGAAGGACTGAAGCTCGCCCTGAACGTCGCTGCCATGCTGATCGCCTTCGTCGCCCTGGTCGCATGTCTGAACTGGCTGCTCGGCGCCGGCTGTTCCTACGTCATGGAAGCTTTCGGCCGCGAACCGCCGGCCGAGCCGCTCACCTTGGAACGGATCCTCGGCTGGATCTTCTCTCCGCTGGCCTGGGTGATGGGCGTCGAGTGGAAGGACGCGCGCACGGTCGGCATGCTGTTGGGCAAGAAAACCATGCTCAACGAGTTTCTTGCCTACAGCGACCTCAAGGGGCTCCGCGAGACCCTTTCTTCGCGCTCGTTTACCATTGCCACCTATGCGCTCTGCGGCTTCGCCAATTTCGGCTCGGTCGCGATCGCCATCGGCGGCATCGGCGGACTTGCTCCTGCGCGCCGCCCGGTCTTCGCCAAATACGCCCTGCGGGCCATGATCGGCGGCTCTTTGGCCACGTTCATGACCGCCACGATCGCGGGGATGCTGATCTGACAGAACGGGCACTGCCTTCCGGCCACCCTCGAGACAATCCTGGAAAAGGGACAATGCAATGGCGCCTGCCCCCGTCTTGCAGTACGCTCATGGGAGCCGTTCGAGAATCGCTGGAATCGGGCATTCACGTGACGAAATCGTCGGATTCCTCGGAATGGGAGGCGATCGCCCGGTTTGACAGCCGATCTGCCGGGACGTAAGCTCAACGGAACTGCAGTCGCCCATGGGGCAGTCTGCCTGATCGGTCGCGACTGCCGTGTCGATCGGACGATCTTACGGAGTAACCTAGCACCATGACGCGCGGAGACCAACGGATGGAAACGAAACCGACAAGGCGTGGATTTCTCGCAACGGCAGGCGCCGCAGCGGCGACTCTGGCCGCAGCCGGGCAGGGATGGCTCCTGCCGGCGGCCCTCGGCGAAGAGGCTGCCAAGAAGAAGGAGTACCCGTTCAAGCTCGGCCTCGCCTCCTATACCACGCGAAAGTTCTCGCTCGACCAGACCCTGGCCATGTCGAAACGGGTCGGGCTCGACTGGATCTGCCTCAAGTCGTTTCACCTGGAACTTAATGCATCCCCGGACGACATCGCCAAGGCGGTCGAAAAGGTGAAAGCCGCGGGCATGGTGCTCTACGGCGGCGGCGTGATCGTGATGAAGAACGAGGCGGAAGTCCATCAGGCGTTCGACTACGCCAAGGCCGCCGGCATGACCACCATCGTCGGCGTGCCCATGCCCGAGGTGCTGCCCCTGGTCAACGAGAAAGTCAAGCAGTTCGACATCCTCGTGGCGATCCACAACCACGGGCCCGGCGACAAAGTCTACCCCACGCCCGAAAGCATCATCGAGCGGATCAAGGATCTCGACCAGCGGATCGGCCTGTGCATCGACATCGGCCACACTTTGCGGATCGGCGCCGATCCGGTCCGCGACGCCGACCGCTTCGCCGACCGCCTCCTCGATGTCCACATCAAGGACGTCACCGCTCCCACGGCCGCCGGCCAGACGGTCGAGATCGGCCGCGGGGTGATCGATATCCCGGCCTTCCTCCGGGTGCTGCTGAAGAACAACTACTCGCGAGTCGTCTCGTTCGAGTACGAGAAGGACCCGGACGACCCGCTGGCCGGCCTGGCCGAGTCCGTCGGCTATGTCCGGGGCGTGCTGGCGGCGATTTGACCGGGACGCGGCTTCCCAATCTCGTCGCCGGGCAATACAATCCAGCGAAGGCGGGAGTGCCACTCTGCTCAGCTTGCCTTGATCGACCGACTCTGCCCCGCGGTGGTGCTGTTTCGCTTTTCCCCCCGATCTGTGGTTTCAATTCCGCTGGGTGCAGGTCTCGCGCCGCGGCCAGTAGCGCGCATCGGAGTCATTGTCGGAAAGGTACCGTAGCGTAAATACGCTACACGGGGCCAGGGGCTTGCCCGACCGCCTCCAACCGTTCGGCGAGTTCCCTGGCTCTCTTTGTTTCCGCCACCCCTTCGTGGTCTGCCTGCTTCAATGGACGAAGAACTCCTGCAACAGCGTCACAAGCCGCCCGCCCCTCTGGACCGGCCGCGCGAACTGGTCCTTGCCTGTCCGCCGATGCGCAGCCATGTCAATCTTTCGAGGATCGCCCGCGCGGCGGGCTGCTGCGGCGTTCGGCGGATGATCTGCTGCGGCAACGCGCGGATCGTTCCCGAGATCTCGCGCGACATCGGCGGCTCCGTCGAGATCGAGGTCCACCGCACACTTCCGCCGGTCCTCAAGAAACTCCGCCAGGAAGGCTTTGAACTGGTCGCACTCGAGCAGACGGCCACGTCCCAGCCGATCTACACCTTCTCTTTCCAGCGAAAGACAGCCCTGGTCGTCGGCAACGAGCGGCTCGGGGTGGAGGAGGAAGTGCTGCGGATGATGGACCACGTCGTCGAAATCCCCGTCTATGGCATGCCCTACGCACACAACGCCGCCACGGCAGCCGTCATGGCCCTGTATGAGTACTGTCGGCAGTACCCGCGGGGATGAGGACACCGGCAGGGAATCGTCTACCCGTAGGACAGCCTTCCCAGGCCGTCACAACAGCCTGGGGAGGCCGTCTTACGGGCACTTCACCTTCTGCCGATTGCCCCAGGCATCACATCCAGCACCGCTCATTGCGCCGCGATCGCAACGCTCCGCGGCCCGACCTTGACCGTCCCCGCTGCGGCCTCGCCGTCCGCGAAGTTGATGACCACCGTGCGGCGGACCTCGGGCAGATGGACCGCCATACACGGCGGCTCGCCCGTAACGCGGCCTGAAGGCTCGCTCGGTGTTTGCTCCGAGTCGCAGTAGCTCACCAGGACGAGCTTGCGGAACCACTCCCCGGGAGCGACTTTGCGAGGCGTCGCACCGGCCGGCGGGCCGAAATACAGTTCATGTCCCAATAGCGATTCCTCCACCGCGTTCGACTCGCCGGGATAGGGGCTTTCGCTGAAATCGGGCGCCCGCCGCCGCTTCTGCATGAGTTGGAAACTCCCCTCGCCCGCCAGGGCATGGATCGAGAGCCGCTTCTCGATCGTCACCGACCGCGCCGCCAGATCGTGCCAGGTGTCGCACTCGGGATGCGGAGGGAAATTCCTCTCGATCCCGCCGGACTTCAGGTGCACCTGATGATCGTTGAACACATCCGCGGCCAGGCGGAGCCCCAGCCCGAGGCTCCGCTCAATCTCGATCGGCTCCATCGCTTCACAGAGATCCACGAAGATCGAGGGGCCTTCGGGCAGCGCAATCAGAGCTTGGTGCTGCTGCACCAGCGGCTTGCCGGCCCGCGGCGCCGTGGCCGCCCGCTCGATCGTCCCCAGCGACCAGAAGCCGCCCTCGAGCGCACCGGTGCTCGAGGCGACGATCTTCTTCGTCGAGACCCCGCCGGCCGCCTGGAGAATCCCCGTCGAGTTGTGGTTGAACTTCAGCAAATGCGGCAAGGCGACCGGCTGCACGATGGCCTGCCACTCGCCGAAAGCGGACCGCCAGGAGCACGATGCCCAGCGGTGGCGATCGCGGCACCAGACGAGCCGGGCGCCCGGTTCGTAGTAGGTCCCGACGTTCCGGGCGTTGTATTGCTCCTCCGTGGCCGGGGCCGGCATCGCCGAAGTGTCCGCTCGCTCCAATACCCACAGGGCGCAGGCCAGCGTGGCCCCGCTGATCGCCTCGTACCACGCGAAGTCGTTGTGGTATTCGTGCTGCAGCCGGGCCAGCCGCGATCCCTGGATCGGCCCGCCCGTGATCGCCTGCTGCTTTTCAGCCAACGCCAGCCACTCCACGGCCAGTCGCACGGCGTCGGGATCGCGGTATCTCGCGCCCGCGACGATCCCGATCGGCAGGATATGGTCGTTGCCGTAGCCGTAGGCGTTCCAATCGTCGCCCGCGCAATGGATGAACCGGCCGTTGGCAAAGGTCCCCTGCTTGAGCCGTTCGAAGGCAAGCTGCCAGTTGTGCAAATAGACGTCCGGATTTCGGTCGGCCTCGGGAAGCATCTCGTCGATCATCTGGGCGTAGGCCTGGAGCGCCAGGGGCCAGCCCATGTAGCCGGGATGGTAGAACCCGTGGTGCTCCTGGATGCCTCCCGGTTCGAAGTTGGCCCCCTTGACGCGCTCCTTCAGCGGCTTGCCCCCGACTACACGGTCGGAGGCCACATCGCCGGGAACGCATATGCTGTTGAGCGAGTACCGGATGGCCGCTTCCCGCCAGGCGGCCTGCCGCGGCGACTGGGGCAGTGCCAGGCGGGCTGCCTGGATCAGCATCGTCGTCCAGGCGTTCGACTCGCCTTTCGACGAGCCGCCAAGCTGAGGCAGCGTGTACCCGGTCCCGACCTCGACCCCCACGTCGAAGTCGGCCTCCCACGCGAGGATCTTCAGCAAATGCTCGCGCTGCGCGGGCGGCAGCCCCGGAAGCATGAGCATCCCCGAGGTGCCGGCAAACAGATCGGCGTGCCAATCGTCGCTTCCCCAGACGTTGCCTCGGGCCCCCCACTTAAAGACCTGCGGATGCTCGACAGGCGGCACGGCCATATGGCTGACCAGCGAGAGCTTAACCAGTCCCCGGAGCGGCCGCGCCACGGCCTCGTCGGGATTCGCCCTCGCCAGCCAATAAGCCGCCGCGGCGGCGGCGAACTGGTTGCCCGCCACGTTGCGGTACGGATGGCCCGCTTGCTTCAGCTTCGGGCTGATCGTGTACAGATCGGTGCCTGGCACGGGGCGGACGTAGCCCGACAGCCACCGGCACCAGCGGTCCAGCACTTTTTCAATCCGCTGCTGCAACTCCTGATGGACTCCAGAGGGCGTAGTGCGGTGAGACTTGGAACCATCGTCGATGGCGGAGGCGACAGCAGCGCCGCTGATCGACACCAGGAATACACACATCACGCTCGTGCGCAGGCGGTTTGATGTCATACAGAGTCTCCCGATGCAGGCTACTGGAACCGCACCCACCCGCGGCCGAGTATAGACTGCCGGAAAACCGGACTGCAAGACGGGGAATTGCCCACGCCGGATTTCCACTGTGGACTCGCAAATTGCCCAGGGATACGATCCCGCTCACGGGAGCTTTCACACCGCCCACAGGATCAACGATAATGAGGCAAGGCGCCGATAGTTCGCAGCGGCCTTCGTGTGCCCCGGGAAAGAAGTCGCCGGATCCTGATTGCGCGTGCTCGCATCTTGATTCGCAGTATTCGAGATGCACTCCTCAGTCTGTCTTGTGCCAGTCGGCGCCGGCCTTGCTTTCCATGAACTCCCAGCAAACCCCTTCCTTATAGACGAAGACCACGCGGAGGCCCGGAATCGGCTCGAACGGCCCGAGGAGAACCTCGCCGCCCTCCATCTCCTTCTCGAGATCGTCCACCCGGAAGCAGAGATGCGGCTTCTCGCGCAGCTTCATGTTCACCGGGCTGTCGGGTTCATAGCGCAGGTATTCGATCATCTCCGGGCTTTCCTTCGGGTCGGTGACCCAGACCCGACTGGACTCCACCCACATCTCGTTGGGCCGCTCGACCGTCGAAGTCAGTCCAATGTGATCGAATTCTCTCATCGCAGGTGCTCCTTGTCGTGAAAACCCAACAGCCCGACCACTTCCGCGGTCCCGACGGGCGGACGGGCGCCCGGAATCCTGTTCTCCCACAGACGTTGAGTCTAAGGCAGCGGGAATCGGCCGGTCAAGGGGCAGCCGGGACCGCGACTTTCGCCAGGTAGATGCTCGTCTTCCCTTCGTGCGACGAATAGTAGCTGACCCACGCCCAAGGTACGCCTCCGCGCAGGGGAAAGTCAATGATCGCTCCTCGCCATGAAAAAGAGCCAGAGCAAGAAAGCCATCAACGCGAGACGGCCAGCAACCGCAGGCTGTGAAACAGAATGGCCAGCGCGCCGACCGCCGCAAGCAGGGTCTTGAGCCGTTCACCAAGAGTCGAACCGGGATAGTCCGCCATCGGAGCCTGGGCTGCCGCACCAGCGACCGGCTGAGGAGCTTGGGCTGCGCCGGTCGCCGTCGCATCGGGCGCCGCGGCAGCCCATCCGATTGCATCCGCCGGGTGTCCACGTTCCTCCGGCGGGTTGGTTGCTGCCGGCGGCCGCATCGCTATGGCGGCAACCGGAGGATTGACCGGCACCGGCTGGGCAGCGGTGGTCGGCGCTTCACCTGCCGACTGCGTCACGGCAAAATAGGCCGGCGGCGGCTGCCAAGCAGCGGATTCCGGCTCGGGCTCGGCCGGCTGCGCCGGTTGGGACGCTTGTGGCGCCCGGCCGGCGAGCATGTACGGATTCGGTTGCAGCCTCTGGAAATCTCCTTGGACCGACGCCACGAACCGTTGCACCCGGCCGCAGTAGCTGCCCGCCGTGGAGCCGAATCCGGAACCGAACAGCACGCCCGCCAACTCGCCGCGCCCGTTGAAGATCGGTCCGCCGGAGTCGCCCTGCCGTGCAGCCACCGAGAGCTCGACCATCTCGAAAGGCTGCCCTCGCCCGGGCGAGACGTACTGCGTGCACCAGCCGCTCGCCGCGCGATACCGCCCGCTTCCGTATCCGGCGATCGTGAGCGGTTCCCCCGGCCGCGGCGGCTGCGCGGCGATCGGCACCGGTTGGACCGCGGGACGCCAGATTGCCAGGGCGGCCAGGTCCCACTCCCGGTCTGCCTTGATCACGGTCGCGGGCGTGCGGAACCCGTCGGGGAACACGACCTGGACCTGCCCGGCCGCGTCGCAGATGACGTGCCAGTTGGTGATCACCAGCCCGTGATCACCGTGGACGGCAATCAGGGTCCCCGATCCCAGCGACATCCCGCCGCGCTCGGGGGAAATTACGCGCACGACGGCAGGGTGCAACCCCGGCGGGACCGGGCGCGTACCGGAAACGGATCCGCCGCGTGCTGCAGTCTGGCTGAGTGCAACGGCCACGGCGGCCGGCAGGATTGCCAGCCACACCAGTCGTTTCACGCGCGTCGCCTCATTTCGAGGCCGCACGATGCGCGGCCTGCCGCCGGTTCTCGTTTTCCACAATCCGCCGCAGTAGCTCGCGGCGAAGTCGTTCGAGTTCGGCGCTCTTGGACGACTCGGATTTCACCGGTTGCATCGAATGTTCCCTGAACGACGATTGGAGGGCGACCGCCTCACGAGGCAGCCGATTTGGGGGGGAAATCCTGGCCCCGGTTATGTTCGTCCGTGAGCCGGCGGGAATCCGTTGAGGCGGCGAAGCGGAAAGCTCGTCCGCCTCGCGCAGCCGGCCAGGTACGCTTGGACCGTTAGGTAGCTTCGGAGTTTTCTTCGCCCCGAATAAAGACTTTACCCCGGCTCCGCCAGCCTCCACGCGACGCCCAAAGTTCGGCTAACCGGCACAGTTTGAAGCCCTGGAATTCGCGTTGGCGTGGACCCGGGAAAGGCCGTGCCGGAGCCTGTGATGACGACGAGGTTCGTGAAGGACGTGGATTCCGGCTCACTGCAATCTCCAACAAGCCCCTGACAATCAGGCCCCCTGTGTGCGCCTCACCTCCGTGGAAGAGATATCTGCCCGGAATCGCTCCTCGGGAACCTCCTCGCAGATCGGACGCAGCGGCTCGGGCAGATCGAGATTGGCCAGATGGACGTAGCGGCCGTTCATGTTTCGTCCAAATACGAGAAAGCGACAATCGCGTGCAGCAATCCGCTCGAGGGCCAGGCGGCAGGCGTCCGCGTCGTTGTTGTAGTATCGCGGGTCCGCAATCCGTGCGAGGGTATCGCTGCCTACGACGAAGGTAGCGCCGGGGAACAGTCGCGATTTTTCCTCGAAGGTCGGCGAACGCGTGAGCCATACCGACTCTTCCGCCAAGAACTGCCGCGTTCGCAGTTCGATCTCATGGTAATCCAACGGCGGTTTGTCGACGTTGAGGATCGAGATCTCGAACTCGACCGGAGTACTGAGGATTTCTTCCGCGATCCGTGCCATGCCGCGATGGCCGGCGTGCAAGGGGTTGAACGCCCCGGGAAATACCGCTCGTACCTCGGTGTCGGCCGACCCGGCCCGGCCACCTTGGTGCACACGTTCCGTCAACCCCAGAAGCAGGTCCCTCCAAGGCCGCGGGGCGACCACGGCGGACCGCTCGACGTGTTCCGTCTCTCGCAACCCAGGATCGAGGCGGGCCTCCAGTCCACATGCCTCCGCCACCGCGTTGAGCACCAGGCGGCAGACCAGTTCCTCTTCCTCCGCGCGGGTTCGCCACCCTTTTTCGAGTTCCACCGACCATGTAACGGTGGTATCGGCGCTTTGGAGAGCCACGTGCGCCCGGTGGGCGCCGAGTTTTTCGCGGTCCGTCGCCAGACTGGCCGAACAGGAAAGGCCGGCAACGGCATCCGCAGTACCTCCATAGCGGCAGGCCCGTTGGAAGGCCGCCATGGCCATCGCGCGTGCGGCCTGCGGCGAACAGAACTGGTCGGGCCGCCCGCCGAGAAAGTCGACCATCGCATTCTCCGAGTAGGGGACCAGCGCCTCAAAGATCGTCCGCGAAGCGCCGGGCGCTATGAGCAGGCTCGCCAAGGCGCCACTCCCTCCGCCGCTAACCGCCAGCACGATCCGGCAGGGCGTGGCGTGAATCGCCTCGACAATCTCAATCGCGGATGGCATGGCTGGCAACCCCTATTCTGAACGAAGCCTGTTCAGCCCTAAGAACTAACAGAACACCGACTGCCCTCACCCCCTGCCCCTCTCCCGAAGCGGGAGAGGGGAGTTGAGTTAGGGCCTCTTAGAAAAACTCCGGACATGTCCAAGAACCAAGCCCCGGGCCCGAATAACACTCCGTGGCCCATTGTAATCGGGCGAAGGCCCTTGGTTGAGGCACCTGCAATCGACAGAGATTTCCCACGCTCTCTCGGAGGAAATGGACATGATCAAGAAAGCAATGATTGGTGGTGGCGCAGCCCTGCTTCTGGGGCTGTTGTTCTTCGGACGCGACGCGGTCAGCTACGTGACCACGTCGACCGGCTATCTGAAGGACTCGGTGAAGGACAGTGTGCCGATCGAGTTCCAGATCGAGCGCGCCAGGCGGATGATCCACGACCTGGTGCCGGAAATCCGCAAGAATATGTACGTGATCGCCAAGGAAGAGGTAGAGGTTGAGCGGCTCCAGCGACAGATCGCCGATGCGGCCGCTAATCTGTCGCAGGACAAGGCCGAGGTGATGCGGCTGAAGACGGATCTCACCTCGGATCGGAAGACTTTCGTCTATGCGGGCCGCACGTATTCGACCGATCAGGTCAAGGCCGACCTGGCCAGCCGTTTCGACCGGTACAAGACGGCCGAAGCGACCCTGGCGAGCCTGCAGGACATCCATCGGGCGCGGGAGCGGAGCCTCGACGCCGCCCGCCAGAAACTTGAAGGGATGCTGGCCTCGAAGCGGCAGTTGCAGGTTGAGGTGGAGAATCTCGAGGCCCGCCTCCAGATGGTGGCCGCGGCCCAGACGACCAGCAATTACAATTTCGACGACAGCAAACTCGGCCGCGTCAAGGAGTTGATCGCCGACCTGCGGACACGGCTCGACGTTGCCGAGCGGATGGTGAACGCCGAGGGGTATTTCCACGACGAGATCCCGCTGGAAAAGACCCCGCCGGAGAACATCGTCGAGCAGGTGACGGAGTATTTCGAGCAGGCCCCGGCGGAATCCGCGGGTTTGGCCGGCAAGGCCGCTGTGGTTGTCGGCAAGGACGAGGGCTGATCGCACCGGCACGTAGGCGCCATGGCGATGTCGGCAGTTCCTCCCCGGCAAGACGGCAGGGCGCACTGCCGTCTTGCCCTTGCGCCGGTGGTCGGCATGGCGGCCGTGGATCGGCCGGGCGAACAAACCCTTGGCCCGAGGTTCGGCAGTGTGCGACAATGTTCCGGATGGCAGAACATTTTTGGACGAGCGGTTCCATGGGTCGGGATTCCGGACAGACCGGCGAGCGCTTCTTGCTGTGGATCGATGCCGTCGGAGGCTACCTGGTCTTGATGCAGGATGAGGTGGTCCTGGGACAACCGGCGCCGCAGAGCCGCGCGGACGTCCCCATCCTCGGGGACATTTCCGGCCGCCACGCCCGCATCTGCCGTGACGGCGAGGGCTATCTCTTGGAAGCGTTGCGGCCGGCATGGGTCAACGGGCGAAGCGCTGCTCCGACGGCAATGCTGACCGACGGAAGCACGATTCGGCTCGGTGATGCAGTGAATCTCTCGTTTCGGCGGCCGCACGCCCTGAGCGCGACCGCGAGACTCGACTTCCTCAGCCCCCACCGGACCCAGCCCTCCGTCGACGCGGTCCTGCTGATGGCGGATTCGTGTGTGCTCGGGCCGCGGCCGCAGAGCCACGTCATGTGCCGCCATTGGCCGAATGAGGTCATTCTCTACCGTTACGAAGACCGATTGCAGTGCCGCACGCGTGGGTGGATCGAAATCGACGGCGTGAAATACAAGGACCGGGGGCCGGTCCGCCTCGGCTCACGGATTGTCGGCGAACCATTCTCCATGAGTCTGGAGGCGTTTTAGGCAAGAATCACCCGTTTGTGATAGAATGGAAGGTAGTCGCCGCTGAGTGTGACTCTCGGCGGCTGCCAGGAGTAGACCGATGAGACAACCGGTGGTTGCCGTGGAATCGAACGAGGAGAAGCTCGAAGCGATGCGTCCCGCCGAGGCCGGAGCCGCGGCGCCGCCCGGGTCTTCGCCCATGCGTTTCACGTATCCCAGCGGTTCGCGTCCGCTGGAAGGCTACACAATCAAGCGCGGGGTCGGCCATGGCGGGTTCGGCGAGGTCTATTATGCGACCAGCGACGCCGGCAAAGAGGTCGCCCTGAAGCTGATCCGTCGCAACCTGGACGTCGAGCTGCGCGGCATCCGGCAGTGTCTCAATCTCAAGCACCCCGACCTGGTTGCCGTTTTCGACATCCGCGAGGATGCGCGAGGCGACAAATGGGTCGTGATGGAATACGTCGCGGGCAATTGCCTGGAAGACGTGATTGCGGCGCATCCCGGCGGCATGCCCGTCGACGAGGCGCTCGCCTGGTTTCACGGCATCGCAGCCGGTGTGGCCTACTTGCACGACCACGGCATCGTCCATCGCGACCTGAAGCCGGGCAACATCTTTTCGGACGAGGGACTCGTCAAGATCGGCGACTATGGCCTGTCGAAATTCATCTCCTGCAGCCGCCGCAGCGGCCAGACCGAGAGCATCGGCACCGTCCACTACATGGCGCCCGAAGTGGCCA
Source organism: Pirellulales bacterium (assembly GCA_013360685.1). Classification (GTDB taxonomy): domain Bacteria; phylum Planctomycetota; class Planctomycetia; order Pirellulales; family Thermoguttaceae; genus JABWBD01. The sequence goes on along the minus strand of JABWBD010000123.1, from coordinate 378 downwards.
ACGGCCGCTACGGCAAGGAGATCGACATCTACGCGCTGGGCGTAATCCTCTACGAGATGCTTACCGGCCGAGTGCCGTTTGAAGGCGAGAGCGTCGGCGAGGTGCTCATGAAGCACCTCACGGCCGAGCCCGACGTTTCCCGGCTGCAGGAACCTTTTCGCAGCGTCGCGGCGCGGGCGCTGGAGAAAGACCCGAGCAAACGGTTCCGTTCGGTCGGCGAGATGCTCGACGCATTGCCGGAGCCCCTGCAGCCGCAGGTCGGCACTGGGCCGCTGCCATCGAGGGTGCAGGGCCATCGCCGGGCCGGTGCGGCCGGTCTCGTCGCGGCCGTGGCGGTGGACGAGCCGGCCGAGGAAGAGCCGATCGGCAAGGCGCTGC
>JABWBD010000540.1 GCA_013360685.1 Pirellulales bacterium | reverse complement strand
GGGGCTCGACTACCAGTTCCTCGACATCGTCTCCGCCATGGAAGCGGCGCTTGGCGCGCGCTTCGAGAAGCTCGTCGCCGTGGGCGGGGCCACGCGCAACCGGTTCTGGATGCAGAACAAGGCCGATATCGCCGGCCGGCCCGTCGAAGTGCCCGACGTCGAAGAGGCGACGCCGCTGGGCGCCGCCATCCTGGCCGGCATCGGCGTCGGAGTCTATCGCAACGAGCAGGAGGCATTCGAACGGGTCTACCGGCCGGGAGCCGTCTACGAGCCCGACCCGCAGCGCTCGGCAAAATACGCGCGGTGGTTTCCCATCTACCGGGAACTGTACCCGGCCGCCAGGAACGTCAACCATCGCCTTTTCGAGGAATTCCTCACGTGACCGGAAGAGAGAGAATCCTGCGCGCGCTGCGGAGGGAAGTTCCCGACGTCGTGCCGACGTTTGAGTGGTTCATCGACGCTTCCGTGGGCAGGGCGCTCACCGGGAGCGGCGATCCGCTGGATATCGTCGACGGTCTCGACCTCGACGGCGTCAACATCCGGCCCGACTACCGCAAAGAACACCTCGACGAAAAGACCCTGGTCGATGAATGGGGCGTCCAGCGGCAACTGACCGACGATGTCCTGCCCGCGCTGCGCCGGAGCCCCGTCCCCGACATCGCCGGCCACCTCCGCTACCAGTTCCCCGACCCGGAGGCGCCCAATCGTTTCGCGACGCTGGAAACCGCCCTCAAGCGTTTCGGCGACTCCAAAGCCGTGATACTCAATCTCCGCGACGGCTTTTCCGACATGCGCGACCTGTTGGGCTACCAGGAGGCCCTCATGGCCCTGCTCTTGGAGCCCGAACGGTTCGCCCAGATGCTCCGGCGCGTTGTGGACTACAACCTCGCGCTGGCCGCGGTCGCGCGGAAGCGATACGGCGTCGAGGTCGTCGCCACGACCGACGACGTGGCCAACGCCTCCGGTCTGCTCATGCGGCCCGACACCTATTTCGAGCTCATTGCCCCCCAGTTCCGGCGCGTGATCGAGGGATACAAGGAGCTCGGTTACCTGTGCATCAAGCACTGCGACGGGAACATCGACGCGGTCGCCGATTTCTGGATCGACTGCGGCATCGACTGCCTCGATCCCATCGACCCCGGCGCCGGCTACACGATGGGCCAAATGAAATCGCGTTACGGAGACCGCACTTGCCTCAAGGGCAACATCGACTGCACGGGCGCCCTGTGCAAGGGCACGCCCGACGAGGTCGCACAAGAGGTCCGGCAGTGCATCCTGGAAGGCGGCCCGGGCGGGCTGATCCTCTCCTCCAGCAACACGATCCACCGCGGCGTGAAACCCGAAAACTACCTCGCCATGCTCAAAGCACGATGAATTTTGGATTTTGGATTGGCGATGCGCCTCCGGAGCAATCCAAAATCAAAAATCTAAGATCCAAAATCTAAAATCTAAAATCCAAAATCCAAAATCCCAGCATCCATTCCTATGGAGTTGACCATGAGACTGGGCCCTGCCCTCGCTTTCATCCTCGTCCTGGCGTCTTGTTGCCTTGCCACCGCTCAATCCCCTTTGCCGACCTTCGACGGCGCTCAATGGATCTGGTCCTCTCCGGAAACCGACGGCGATCTCGGTTCCCTCTCTGCGGGCGTGAGCTATTTCCGCTCCGAGGTGACGATCCCCGAAAGCCCCGCGCTCAAGTCGGCCGAGGTGGTCATTACCGCCGACAACCTCTTCGTGCTCTACCTCAACGGCCGGGCGGTCGGCGAGAGCGAGGCGAGCAACAGCGCATGGGGCCAGGCCAAGCGGTGGGACCTCACCGGCCTGCTTGTCCCCGGCCGCACGGTTGTGGGCATCGAGGCGGTAAACACGCTCCCCGGACCCGCCGGCCTGATCGTGAAGTTCGTCGCCGAACTGGCCGACGGCCAGCGGATCGTGCTGGCGAGCGACGCCCATTGGAAGTGCAGCCAGCGCGACGCAGCCAATTGGCAGCAGCCCGACTTCGACGACCAGAAGTGGCCGCCGGCCTCGAGCGTCGGCGCGTACGGCGCCAGGCCGTGGGGCCATGTCGCAATTCCCCCGGTCGCGCAGCCCGGCGGCGAGCCGGTCGGCAAGGTCCAGAAGGCGGCCATGGAGGCCCTGGAGCAAGCGGTGCGACAAGGGCAGGTCGTAGCCGTCACCGAAGAAGCCCCGCCTGAGAATTTCCAATGGCCCGACGCGGTCGCGTTCGTCGGCGACGATTGCAGCCTCTACAGGCCCTACAGCAATACTGGCAATTCTTACGACAGCCTCAGTGTGACCATCTTCAACCCGCGCAAGTCGCGGACCTTCCCGGAACACGACCTGCCCGCCCCGATGAAGGTCGGCCGCAAGCTCTACCTGCTCAAGCCGGCGAGGCCCGGCGCCCAGCCGCGGCTCCTGCTCGACGCAGGCCGCGGCGGGCTGGGATCGCCCAGCGTCTCGTTCGACGGCCGTTGGATCTACGTCTCCATGGCGTACGACGGCGATCCGTTTTTTCATATCTACCGCCTTCCCACGGAAGGCGGCTCCCCGCAGCAACTGACCGACGGGCCGTTTCACGACATCGATCCGGCGGAACTGCCCGACGGCCGGGTGGTCTTCACCTCGACGCGGATCGGCCGATTCGAAGAATACCACAATCCACCCGCGCGCTCGCTTTTCGTGATCGGCGCCGACGGCAGCGGCCTTCGGGCGCTGACCCATACGATCATCTTCGACAACGAGCCGGAAGTGCTGGCCGACGGCCGCATCCTTTTCATCCGCTCCGACAACTTCTTCGACCGCGGCAAGGTCGAGACCCTGTTGCATGCGATTCATCCGGACGGCACACGCGGCTACACGGAATTCGGCCTGGACAACGGGCCGGAGTACGGCGGCCGGCTGCGCGCCTATCTTTGCGGCAGTCCGGCGCCCATGCCCGACGGCCGCGTGGCATTTCTCTCCGGACCCGGCATCACCGTGGGCCGGCCCGGCTTTCCCGCCAGCCACCTCCAGCATTTCGGCATCGAGGCGGGCGACGTGGCGGCCCTGCCCGACGGCCGGCTGCTGTGCACCACGCCCCGCAGGGTCCCGATCGAGATCGCCGAAGGCAAGGAAAAACGCACCGTCCAAGACCTCAGCTACGAGAAACTGGGCGTGCTCAATCCTGGAGTCGTGCCGCCGGCGGTGGTGGTCCTGTTCGAATCACCCAATGGGCCGATCCATTCGCCCGTCTTTCTTGGTCCGCGCACGCGTCCGCTCCTCCTCGCCGAGAACACACGGCAGACGACGGTCGAAGGCGCCAGGCCCACCGGCGTCCTCTACTGTCAGAACGCCCGGCTCACGAAGAACACCACGGCAGGCTGGCCGCACGTCCGCGCGATCCGCGTCCTGGCGGGCACCGGCCTGACGACCCGTTCCTCGCACTCCTACATCGTCCACGCCGGCAACGAAACGGTCGAACTGGGCACGGTGCCTTTGGCGCCGGACGGATCGTTTGCTGTCGAAGTGCCGGCCGACACGCCCATCGCTCTCCAGGCCGTTGATGCCGAAGGGCGATCCGAGCTGAACGAGATGTCGTGGATCTACGTCCGTCCCGGCGAACGCCGCGGCTGCGTCGGCTGCCACCACACGCGCCAAGGCGCCCCGCTTTGCGAGACGGCCATTCCTCTGGCCTTGAAGACGGCTCCCGTGCGGCTGTTGGGCGAGGGGCGGCCGCACCGCTTCCGCGGCAACAATGCGGCGGTGACCGGCCTGATGGAACTCCAGTTCGACCGCTACCGCGAAGTGGCCGGCATCGACCGCCACGGTGAATCATCGGATCCGCTGGCCACCGGCGCCGACGAGGTCGCAGCCCTGGTCGATCAGCTCCGCGCCGGCGGGCCGGCCTTGCGTATCTCGGCGGCGCAGCGACTGGCGATCTTCCGCGATCCGGCCGCCGCCGGCCCG
>JABWBD010000539.1 GCA_013360685.1 Pirellulales bacterium | reverse complement strand
CAATTCCAAGAACTCCTCGGCCGCGACTTCGTCGAGGAATTCCGTCGCCAGGGTCTCCTGGGCGTGAATCCCTGGCTGATCCAGAACGACGCCAACAAGCGCGTCCGCATCCGCCGTCTCGGCCCGCTCCTGGCCGCCCGGCGCATTCGGATGAAGTCCGACTGCCCCTCGACCCGGCTCCTGGTCCACCAACTCCAGGAGTTCCCGATCGGTGACCACGACGACGGCCCCGACGCCCTCGAAATGGCGATCCGCTTGGCCGAAGAGTTACTCGCCGGCGCCTACGACGACGGCCTCGGCAACCGCCTACCAGTGTAAAACCCAGCAACGTTCATCGAGCACTCCCCCTACCAATGACAAATGACCAAACACGTTTCCCTCGCTCCCAGGCTCCGCCTGGGAGCGCACTATCTTGCAGGCTCCGCCTGCTCTTCCTATTTCCTATTTCCTATTTCCCATCGGTCCCATCGGTCCCATCGGTCCGAATGAATTCCAAACCACAAACATCGGCTGATCCGCCGATCCGGCCGACAACGGCCGAGCGCTCTTTGACAATTCGATTGTGACAGGCCCCTGCCGCAGCGACCCGGCAGGGGTCCCGGCTCCCAAAGCGATAGACGATGCCGCTGGCTCTCGGGCTGCCGCTCTTTTCTGCCCGTCGCCACGGCGGCGCGCAGAAAAGAGACCGGTTTTGGGCAGTATGGAGCTGCTCGATGCCGCCGGTGCTCACGTCCGTCTCACTGAGGTCCACCACATTGCCTGACGTAGTCTACTGTCCCTCCGTAGCGTGTACCACAACGGAGGCGTCCAACGCTGGAATGCGGCGGCTCACCAGCAGCACTGATGTTGCGTGACCTTCCTAACCAAGACAACGGAACCAGGTTTGGCGCCTCATATGGAAGAGCACGGGAAGAGCGAAGACAGGAAATGCTAGCCGTCAGGCAACCCGATACCACCGCCGGCGTCCGCGAAGTAGCTTCGCGCGCGGGGCGATGTTGGCCTTTACTTTTCAGTGACGCTTAGCGAGGTTTGGCCCGGAGCCAGCCCCTCGGCCGCGCCAAAGTTGGTATTGACCCGGTTTTGAGGGATGGCGAAGGTACTGGGGGAGTGTTTCGTTGTAGAGGAGGTTCTTGGCACTCACAACATTCCCAGGGCTGCAGCACCCCGTAAACAAAGCTCCCCGAAGACCTAAACTCCCAAAGCCCAACTTTGGCGCGGCTGAGCCAGCCCACGTTCTTGCGGGCTTACATGGCGGCGATCCGGCTGCGGCGCCGGGATTTTCGCGTCATCGCGAGCTGCTGCTTCTGAACCGCGGCATGAATGGAAGCGATGTACTGTTCGATCGAGTGGTCGGAGAAATGGTCGATGTTGAAACGCCGCAGGCCGCGGAGGAAACCCCGCAACCGGTCCACCATGCGTCGCCAGCCCTCGACGTCCCGCACGCGGCCCTTGGAATCGATGTACATCTCGCGGCCGGAGTGGCAATAGCCAAGCCAGGTCGGCGGCACGCGCGTGACGATGTCATTGTTGTTCACCCAGCGATAGTGGACCAGGCGGCAATGGTTGACATAGGCCCGGTCGCCGACGCGCGGGCTGCCGTAGGTGAAGAGCCCCTCAAGATTGGGACAGATGTCGGAGACTTTGCACCGGCCGGCACAGATCGTTGCCATGGCGCCGCCGAGGGAATGCCCGGCAAACCAAAGGGGACCGTCGTAGTCCTTCAGGGTGTGTCCGAGCATCGGCCACAGATCGTCCACTTCCTGCTTGAAACCGCTGTGAACCCGCCCGATCGTCTCGGCCAAGACCGCCACGGCATTGGCGTCGGCCTTGACGTCGTTCCATTCGTGCGGTTCCGTGCCCCGGCAGACGACGACACAATCGTGCGAATTCCGAAAGCGATAGGCCTGGGCCCCGTCGCGATCGAAGTAGACCGACTCCGTGAATCCGATCTTCCGCACACAGGTGAGCGCGGGTTCCGGAGGCATGTACGCGATCTGCGAAAGTTCGGCAAACAACAGCGACTGCTGCAAACGGGTCAATTGCGAGATTGGACCGGCAAGTTGGGAAAACAGGTCAATCCCGCGAAACCATCCTTGCTGCTCCGACTGCGCGGCGCGCGTGCTCATGAGTTTTCTCCGCGAGGTTCGGCGTGAGTCAAGAAAACGGAGATGAAAACGGGGACAGGCAGGCAAAATGATAGCGGCTCACGGGAGCAAAAATACAAGGTCTTGCGGATCCAGTTCCCGTCTTCATCACCCCAGACATCTCCCGAGGGTAAGAAGATAAACAGCGGCGGGCGTCGAAACAAGAGCAACCGGCGGATCGGATGGCGGTTCAGACCATCGGTTCGGCCCGGCGGCAGAGTTGGATCGGGAAGCCCCAGGGGTCGCGAAGCATCGCGAGGCGGTCGCCCGTGTCGATGGTTTCGGGCTGGCCGAGCGGCGTGGCTCCCGCCTCGATGAGGCGTTGGCGAGCGGCATCGACGTCGTCCACGGTAAACGCCAGATGGAGGACCAGGGGATCGAGCGTGGCGTAGTCGGGCACCGTGGCGCGGGGATTGTTGTAGATTTCGATCATCACGCGGCCGGAAGCGTCGGCCAGGAAGCGGGTGTGGGGGGAGGCGTCGAGTTTCCGGCGGACGCGGAACCCGAGGTGTTCGATGTACCACTCGGCGACCGCCGGCGGGTCGCTCACCATGTAGCCGATGTGCTCAATGTGCATTTCTTGAAGACTCCAGTCTGGAAGACAAAACAGCAAGGATGGCAAGGCCGGGGCACGGATGAAAGGGCATTGTACCATCCAGCGCAGGAGAACAGGAATTCGGGCAATCGTCGGTGGAACCGAACCGAAGATCGAATCCGCCGATGGGGCCCTTGGGCCCGCCCCCGCGTCGAGCGACGCACTGCGAGCGAAGGCGCGGGCCGTTGACACCGGCCGCCCGGCGACGAAAATCATAGGATCGGGCGTGGCGCCACGGGCACATCAAGAAGCCGGCAGCCGGACAGCCGGAGGGCACGCAGCGAGGGATGACGATGTTTGGCGGTAAGAATCCGGAGGTCCTGGTCGTGGGCGCCGGGCCGGTGGGCCTGTTCGCCGCGTTGTCGCTGGCAAGGCTGGGCGTGCGGGTCGAGATCGTCGATCGGCAGTGGCGGACGCGGGCCCACAGCTATGCCCTGGCGTTGCACGGCCAGTCGCTTCAGATGCTTGGCGAGTTGGGGCTGGCGGAAAGCATTGTCGAACGGGCCTACCGCGTCAACTCGGTGGGGCTGTACGACGCTTCCGACCGACGCGCGGAAATGCGGATCTCGGAGCTCGGCGGACCGTTTCCGTTTGTCGCCGTCATGCCGCCGGACCAACTCGAACGGGTCCTGGAAAGGGCCTTGGAGCAGTGCGGGGTGAAGGTCCGCTGGAACCACGAGGTCGCTCGCCTGGTGACCAGGACGAACCGAGGCGTTTCGGCAACGATCCACCGGCTCCAGAAGCAGTCGACGGGCTATGCCATCGCGCACACGGAATGGGTGGTCGCGGACACCGCCCAACTGGAGGTGGTGGCCGAGGTCCACAACCCGCCGCAACGCAGCCTCCCGGAACAAGTGCTCTCGCTGCTGGCCGAGGGCGTGGTGCTCACTCGGGCCAAGCTCCGCGACGCGCTTGCCGTCAAGAATGAGCGTCTGGGCGAGGCATTGGAGTCGTTGGAGCGGGCCGGCCGCCTCCGCCGCACCCAGGGCGGCTGGCAACGCCTCGACTGATGCAGTCCGTCCGGATCGTTCCCGTTCCCTCTATAGAGAAAAAAGGGAACGGAACGGTCCGGACGCTCTTTCTTCGCCCCCGTCAAAAGGAAAGAACGATGCCAGGGATCGACTTCAACACGCTTCGCGAGGAAATCTCCATGGAAGACGTTCTGGACTTGGTTGGCTTCGAGGCGTCGAGTCGAAGCGGCGATCAG
>JABWBD010000538.1 GCA_013360685.1 Pirellulales bacterium | reverse complement strand
CGCGATCCCGGCGACGACGGATTCGCATTCGACCGGTTCGGCGCCGGTGTCTTTCAAGCCTTCCACCAGTCCGCCTAATCGGTCGACTGCCTGGAAGATCAGTTCGACCACGTCGCCGGTGATCACCAGTTCGTCCTTCCTCGCGGCGTCGAAGACGTTCTCGACCTTGTGGGTGAGGGTGTTGATGTCCTTCAGGCCGAGCATGGCCGACAGGCCCTTCAGGCTATGGGCCGAGCGGAACATGTCGTTCATCAATTCGTCGTCGCACCGGCTGCGATGGCCGTCGCCCAGCGAGCGGACCCACTCGTCAAGCTGGAGCAGATTGTCGTTCAGCCGGTCAAGCAGTTGCCCCGACTCGTCGAGAAAATCGCCCAGGAGGCATTCGAAGAAGTCGTCGCGTGCCACCGCTTCCGTTTCGCTCATCGTCAACTCCTATCACTCCTGCGGCCGGCGGTGCAGCCAGGGTTGCAGCCGCTCGAAGCCCTTGAGCATGTCCGCGATTCCCTCGGCGGCGCCGGCCGCCAGGAGTCCGCCCGGCCGGACCAGGCGGCATACATTGTCCAGGACTTTGCGCTTTGAAGCGGCGTCAAAGTAGATCAACACGTTCTTCAAGAACACGAGGTCGAACGGCCGCTCGTTGAGCGGCTCCATCAGGTTGTGCTGGCGGTAGGCGATCATCGACATCAGCGCCGGCTTCGCCTGCCAGATCTGCCCGTCCTTGGCCTTGGTGAAAAATCTCCGGCGGTAGTCCTCGGGCACGAGCCGCATCGCGCGCTCGCCGAAGACGCCGCTCTGGGCCTGCTCCAGGGCGCCGACCCCGATGTCCGTTCCCACGATCTGGATCCGCCACTGCTGCAGGTTCGGCAGAAACGCGGCGATCGAGCAGGCGATGGTCGTCGGCTCGTCGCCCGTGCTGCACGCAGCCGACCAGATCCGCAGCGACGGACTTCCCTTGCCGCGCGCCTCCGCCGCTCGCTCCGCCAGGTACACGTTGCGGAACCACTGCCACTGCGAATCATCGCGAAACAGGTAGGTCTCGTGCGTGGTGATTTCTTGGAGAAACGCGTCCCACTCGGGATCGTTGGACCGGAGGCAGGTCAGATGCCGGTAATAGTCGTCGAAACTCGCGATGCCCGTCTCGCGAAGCCGGCGCCGGAGCCGGTTCGACAAGAGCATCTTCTTCTGGGGCGAGACACGGATGCCGGTCCGCTGATACACCAGGTCCGCGTAGCGTTTCAATTGGCCGTCGGAAACCTGCTCCAGGGCAGTCGGCGGCGGCAGGAGTTCGGGCATTGGCATGATGTCTATCTCACTTCCATGAAAAAACCCGGTCAAACGCCCGCCGCGACGCTTGCGACGGCGGCGTTGTCTTCCTGGCCGAGGATTTTGTCGATGTCCAGGAGAATCAGCAGACGGTTTTCCAGCTTGACCAGGCCCGTCAGATACTCGCGGCCGAGGCCCGCCACGGTGGGAGGCGGAGGGGCGATCTGGTCGCGCTGAATTCGCAGGACCTCGCTGACCGCGTCGACGATAATGCCGATCGTCTTGCCCGCAACATTGACGACCATGATTCTCGTCTCGTCGGTCGCCGTTTCTTCCGCCAGGCCGAATCGCAATCGCAAGTCGACGATCGGAATCACCGTGCTCCGTAGATTGATCAGCCCCTTGATGAAGGCCGGGGTTTGCGGGACGCGCGTGATTTCGCCCATCAGGATGATCTCGCGCACCTTGGTGATTTCGATGCCGTATTCCTCCTGCGCCAGCCGGAAACTGACGAGTTGCATCGTCCCCGACGCTTCCGTCCGATCGCTTTCTTGAATGGTCTTTTCGTAAACCGTCGTCGCCACGTGCCGCTCCTTGTGTGATCTGGCCAGGAACAAAATGACAGCCTCTCGATGCACCAACTATAGGTTGGTTTCGTGGGGAGAGGCGGCAGCGCGTCGCTTCACCGCCATTCGTCCCGGCGCGGGCCGTCGCCGCCGCCCCAATCGCGACAACCGCCACGGCCGCGCCGCCGGTGTGTGCGGCACGCCTTGCCTTGACTACCCTTGCGATTGACCTACGCTTGCAAGAGGTTATCGGCCATGACTGCTTTCCGTCCGACAAACCTCGCAGTGGGGCAATCGTCCGCCTTACCACGATTCTCGGCTTACTGAGGAAAAACGAGGAACACCATGAGCGCCAGAGTTCTCGTTGCAGACGACTCCAGCACCATGCGGAAAATCATCATCCGTTCGCTTCAGGCGGTCGGCGTGCCGTCGGCCACGGAGGCGTCGGACGGAAACGAGGCAGTCGCCCTATTCAAGCCCGGCGATTTCGACCTGGTGCTGACCGATTGGAACATGCCGGGCAAGACCGGCCTGGAGGTCATCCAGGAAATCCGCGCCCAGGACGCGAAGGTGCCGATCATCATGATCACCACCGAAGCCGAGAAAGGCCGCGTCTTGCAGGCGATCCAGGCCGGAGTCTCCGACTATCTGGTAAAACCCTTCACGGCCGACACGCTCCGCGAAAAACTCGAAAAGCACGGCTGCTGAGCGGTCCCCGGAGGTTGGATTCCTCGCTTGCGCTGCACCGCGGCGGCAATCTGGCGCAGGTGCGGATCCGCATACGCCAAGAACCGCTTGATACCAGAGCTGAAGTAATTCAGCCCCGGTTGGCCGTCCGGCGTCTTCAGGAACCGGCTCTTCGGGCATCGGGCATTCGCCATTGCACGCAAATCCATACTCGCAACTCTGGCAGTAGAATGCCACGGGCTTGCCCCGTGGATCCTTACGTTCCCCGCTACAAGCCGCCCCAGCAGCGCAAGCCAGCTCGATTCTGCCGCTCTCCCGGCTGGCCTCTGTGCCGCGGCCGCGCCGTCCGCTATCCTGCGCTCCATCCGAATGGCGAGGCGATTACCATGCTTATACGACCTTACCCGCCAGACGAACTGGAGCTCGCCTGGTGCTACCGCGCTTATCTTCGCGCCAGAACGTATCGACTCCACAGGCGCGCCGCTCTCGCCTTGCTCGATGGCCGCAAGTTGCGGTCGGATCTTGAGCCCTACGGCATTCATCTCCTCGACGTAGCGGCCAACGAGACGGATGTGATGCTTCTCGCGAGTCTTCTCCCCACAGAAAGCGTGGCCGGCTTCGCGCGCAAGGCCAAAGGACGGATCAGCAGCAAGTGGCTTCGGGAGCAAGTCTCCGCTGAAGATCGCCGTGCGACGGCTCGTCGAAGCGACGTAAGCGTGCACCAGAACCATTGTTGACGTCTAGCTTATTCTGAGGGTTTTCCAGAACCCTCACAGAACGGAGCTAGACCATGGCACGCAGACGGAAATCCGCCAAGCAGCGAGAATGGAGCGACCGTTTCCGGCGATTCGGGAAATCACTTCAGACGGTCGCTGTAAAGCGACAACTACATCTCCCGCCGACTTCTGCCGGGCTGAGGCAGTGTCTCAGCCGTCGTTCTACTATTGGAAGCGGAGGCTTGGCGGCGGTGGCGGCCGACGACGTTGCCAAGGCGTGAAGCGACGTCCCCGATCCGGTCCAGCCACGGTCCCTTCGATCGGTTTCCGATCGGTGGTGGTAACGCCAACGGCAAACGCGGCGAGCGTGAAGGTGCGGTTGCCAAGTGGCGCGGAGATCGAGATGAGGGACGACCTGGTCGTGATCGAGCAGGTTATGAAACAACTGCTCGATCACCAGACGGGCATGGGAGGGAAGGGATGCTCCGTCTGGATTTTGGCGACACGCGCGAGGCGGCTGATGCGGCCTTGGGACTGGCCGATGCCGTGGAAGATCTCCAGCAGACCATTCCCGAGCACCAGCGCCGGCGGCCCCGCCGGAAGCGTGAGGAAAGCCTGCCCGCCCATAATGATCGTGACCGTCTTGTTCGGATCACGATACGTCCCGCCCTTGGCGATCTCGCCGTAGGGCTTGGACGTGGCCAGGCCCTTCGTCGCTTGTACGG
>JABWBD010000122.1 GCA_013360685.1 Pirellulales bacterium | reverse complement strand
GGTCTATCTCGCTGCCACCCACGGCCTCTTGGTCGGGGGGGCAATCCAGCGTCTCCAGAACGCACCCATCGAAGGTCTGGTGATCACGGATTCCATCCCCATGACCCCGGAGCGGTCTTTGCCGATCATCCAGGTATTGAGCGTTGCGCCACTTTTGGGGGAGGCAGTGAAGCGGATTCACCGCAACGAGTCGGTTAGCCGGCTCTTTGTGTGAAGCTGCGGGGAATTTTCCACTTGGTATCGAATGGGAAAGTGTGCCTTATGGGGTTGAAATTTGCTGGAATTCTCGCACAATAACTAGTTTCGCTCCCAGACCGTTAAGAGCTGCAAGCAGAGGACTTCCATGGCGGAGACATTGAACGTTCAGATCCGAGAGACCCGAGGCAAGCGCCGTGCCCGGCGTCAGCGCGCGGCCGGGGTCATTCCCGGGATTCTGTATGGCCACGGTGAGGAGACGGTCAGTCTCTCGGTGCCGGCCGAGCAACTCGACGCGGCAATCCGCCACGGCAGTCGGCTGGTGAACTTGGCGGGCGCGGTAACTGAGCAGGCGTTCATTCGCGAACTTCAGTGGGACACGTGGGGCACGCATATCCTCCACGTCGATCTGACGCGGGTGTCCGCACATGAGAAAGTGGAAGTCCGCGTGGCAGTGGAACTTCGGGGCGAAGCGCCCGGTGTGAAGCAAGGCGGCATCGTAGAACAGCCGATCCACGAGCTCGACATCGAGTGCGAGGTCTCGTCGATTCCGGAGAAGATCGAGGTGAACATCAACCACCTCGAACTGGATCAGTCGATCACCGTGGCCGACCTGAAACTTCCTCCTACCGTCCGCGTTCTCGAAGATGCTACAGCGGTTGTGGTACAGTGCAACGTACCGGCGGAGGAGGCAGAACCGGCAGAGGGGGTACCGGCAGAGGGCGCCGAGCCGGAGCTGATTGGGCGCAAGAAGACAGAAGAAGGAGAAGAGGAGTAGTGCAAGCATCCCTGTTTGGCCGGCGCGCGGACTGAATTGCGCGTCCGGGGGCTTCGACCATGAAACTGGTCGTAGGTTTGGGTAATCCCGGTCGCCGGTACGACGGGACGCGGCACAACATTGGCTATGCGGTGCTCGCCGAGTTGGCTCGGCGATTCGGCAGCGGGCGACCCAGGAGCAAGTTTCAAGGCGAGGTGATCGAAGCCGAGTTGGCCGGGGAAAAGGCGCTCCTATTGACTCCAACCACGTACATGAACCTCAGCGGTGCGAGTGTACAAGCCGCGCGAGACTTTTACCGAGTGCCGCTGGAAGACGTATTGGTGATTTGCGACGACCTGAACCTGCCCTTGGCAAAGCTGCGGATTCGTGCCGGCGGGTCAGCGGGTGGCCAGAAAGGGCTGGCGGATATCATCCACCGGTTTGGAAACGAGCAGTTTCCTCGACTCCGAATCGGCATAGGCTCTCCGCCCGAAGGGTGGGACGCAACGGACTACGTGCTCGGCAGGTTTACGAATGACGAGATTGGCGAGATCGAAAAAGCGGTCGTTCGAGCGGCGGATGCTGCGGTCGTCTGGGCCCGGCAGGGCATCCAGAAATGCATGAACCAATACAACTGATCCATCAGGCAAGATAACCAAGGCCCTACGAGGAGTACTGTTTTGGCTTCAAACGTTTATGAAGGGATGTTCATTCTCGATTCCGGCCGCTACAGCCGAGACCCGGAAGCGGTATCGGGGTCGATTCCCCAGGCGGTCCGCCAGGCCGGTGGTGAGGTGATGGTTAGCCGTCTCTGGGAAGAACGCCGTCTGGCATATCCGATCCAGGGTCAGCGCAAAGGAACCTACTGGCTCACGTATTTCCGGCTGGATTCCGGAAGACTGGCTGAGGTGAAGCGCCAGTGCCAACTGAATGAGAGTATCCTCAGGTTCCTCTTTCTCAGGGTCGACCCCCGTATCGTTGATGCCCTGGTCGAGCATGCCAAGAGCGGCCATGCTGCTGTCCCGGCCGAAAAGCCGGCTGAGGGCCGCAAGTCGGACGACGGCGAACGACCTCGTCGCGAGAGGGTTGGAGCGGGCAGCCGGACTCGCGTTCCCGAGGCAGTCCTCGAGCAGGTTGAAAACATGGAAGATTAGGGGGTCCAAATATCCCCTCTTTGGACTCATTGTGTGCGAGCGAGTGTGCGGATAGTTTGGACGAGGCACTTGCCGCTACGGCCAGGGACTTAGTGTTTCCTCTTCAAGCTTGTGCACGCCGATATCCGCAGGAGTTGGTAATCATGGCAAGTTACAACCGCGTGGTTCTCTTGGGTAATCTCACTCGGGATCCCGAGTTGCGGTACATCCCCAGTGGGACTGCCGTGACCGAAATCGGGTTGGCGGTAAACGACCGCCGCAAGAACGCCAGTGGCGAGTGGATCGACGAAACTACTTTCGTTGACATTACTCTGTGGGGGCGGACGGCGGAGGTCGCCAGCGAGTACTTGACCAAAGGGGCACCGGTACTCATTGAAGGCCGTTTGAAGTTGGATACCTGGGAAACCAACGACGGGCAGAAGCGTTCGAAGCTCCGGGTCGTCGGAGAACGGATGCAGATGCTCGGCCGCGCTGGGGGCGGAGAAGGGGGCGGCGGCGGAGGCGCTGCGGGCGGCGGAACTCGCCCGGCAGGACGGCGGGACCGAGGCAACGATTACAGCCAACCTGCGCCCGAGGTTGATAGCTATGACGCGCCAAGCGGACCACCGGAAGACGACATCCCTTTTTAAGAGCGGCAGCGGCAGCGGTACTCGCTCGCCATCTATCTGAATCACCGAAGAGCAAAGGTCGAGAATTCATGGCCAAAACCACTAGTGAACACGCGATGCGTCGCAAAGTCCGACGGCAGGGCAAACGGCTCCAGAAGGGCCCCAACGGCGGCATTCAACTGCTCTTGGTCCAGCCGGTCGAGCACCTTGGCAACCAGGGCGACGTTGTTGAGGTCAAGCCCGGCTACGCCAAGAACTATCTCATTCCGCAAGGTCTGGCGACGATCGCCACCGAACACCACAGGCGGATGATCGAAAAGCACCGGGCAAGGCTCTCCGAGATCCAGAAAGCCCGCATGGCCGGCCTCAAGGCGCTGGCCGACGAGCTGGCGCGCCAGAGCGTGAGCATCGAAGCCAACGCCAACGACGAGGGCCATCTGTACGGTTCCGTCGGACCGCACGAGATCGTGACCGCACTGAAACGCAACAACATCACTCTCACTCCGGACCAGATCCGCCTGGAAGGGCCGCTCAAGGAACTCGGCCTTTACACCGTCCGCGTCCACCTGGCGCCGGAACTGGATGCCGAGGTCAAGGTGTGGGTCGTGCCTGCCGTCGGCGAAGGTCCACCGGAGCAGGCAAGCTGACCGACCGCTAGCGTGTCAATGGACCCGGCCCGGCCTGCGCAGCCGGGTTGTTTTTTCGTGCAGAAAACGGGGACAGGCGCCTCGCCTCTGCGCGCTCTTGCGGGTACCTACGGGTGTTCGGCTTGGAGCCAGCCCCCGTTTCTTGAGCACGCCGGCTACCACCGGCGGAGAGGGTAGGTTGTCGGGCGAGGGCCAGCTCCTTATGATGCCGTTAGATGGATCGACGGCGCTGGGGTCCATTTTCCCTCTGTGCGCGCCATTCTCGAACCAAGACGGAACTGCATGGCTAACCTGGGACGTGTTGAAGCCGGTCACACCCGGCCCGCGGTCAGTTCGGAAATCCTCGATCGCCTGCCTCCGCAGAGTCTCGACGCGGAGAAGAGCGTGCTGGGCAGCCTGCTGTTGGACTCGGGGATGTGCGACGACGTCGTGCTGCTCCTCCGGCCGGATGATTTCTACTCGACTGTCAACCAGAAGCTCTATCGCCATCTCGTCGCAATGCACGACGAAGGGAGCCGCATCGATACGACGCTGCTGGTCGAGCGTCTCAAGCAGGCGGGCGACTACGAGGCGGTCGGCGGCGCGGCCTACCTGGCGGAAGTCCTCCAGTCGGTCGCCGTGGCGGCTCACGCCGTGTACTATGCGAAGATCGTCCGCGACAAGGCCACGCTCCGTTCGATCATCCATGCCAGCACGGAGATCCTTCGCGACGCTTACGATCCTATGCTCGAGCCCCGAGAGATGATCGGCCGGGCGGAGGAAAAGATTTTCGCCATCCACGATGCGCGGAGCAGCGACCAGTTGGCGAGCATGCACGACGTGCTCGTCGAGGCCTTTGCGCACATCGACAAGAGGATGGAAAAGGGGACCGCCACCGGCCTGCCTACCGGTTTCACCGATTTGGACAACATGACCGGCGGGCTGCACGAGTCGGAACTGGTGATCCTGGCGGCGCGTCCCAGCATGGGCAAAACCGCGCTTGCCACGAACATCGCCGACTACGTGACGGTGGAGTCGCAGGCATGCGCGCTGTTGGTGAGCCTGGAGATGTCGCGGCTGGAACTTGCCCAGCGGATGCTTTGTTCGCGAGGCGAGATCAACGGCAAGAAATTCCGGGGCAACTATCTTTCGGGCGAAGACCGCGACAAACTGGTCGAGGCCTCGTCGAAGCTCAGCAAGGCCCCGCTTTTCATCGACGACACGCCCAGCCGCACGGTCACCGAGATCGCCGCCGCCGCGCGGCGTCTGAAGCGCCGGCAGGACCTCGGCCTGATCGTAATCGACTACCTCCAGCTTATCGAGCCCGACAACCCCAAGGATCCGCGCCAGGAGCAAGTTGCCAAGATTGCGCGCCGGCTCAAAGGACTTGCTCGCGAACTGAAGGTTCCGCTTCTTTGCCTGGCCCAACTCAACCGGCAGGCGGAGGCGACCAAGGACAACCGCCCTCGCCTGAGCCATCTGCGTGAGTCCGGCGCCATCGAGCAGGACGCCGACGTGGTGATGTTCGTCCACCGCGAGGAGTATTATCACACGCGCGAGGAAGCCAAGGAGCAGAACATCGCCGGGCAGGCGGAGATCATTGTCGCCAAGCAGCGCAACGGCCCCACGGGGGAGGTGAAACTCCACTGGTTCCAGGACTTCACCAAGTTCAAGAACGCAACCCAAAAGGCGTACGACGAGTTCGAGCAGTTCGGCGACAGCAACTTCTGAGCGGGTGTCGCGAGGTGGGATTGGCTGGCGCGGAGCGCCGGTTTCCTTGCTCAACGCTTCAGATTGCCCATCTTTCCGGCTTCCGGGGGAATTCGCCTTGCCGCAACGGCAGAGTTTGGGTATTTCTACGCGGCCTTGAGGTCTCGCATCGGGCCGCCGCGCTTGCGCCGTCTCGTTGAGGGCCTCCGCCGCGGCGTTTTCGCCGCTTACCCATCGGTTCGTCTCGTCTTGCGCCACCTCAAGAAAAGCAGAACAGGCTCCATGGCCGACCTCCGCACGCAACTCCGCTGCCCGGCTGGCATCTGGCTTGCCGGTTTCCTGGTTCTGGCAGGGTTTCCGGGAACGGCCATCCGCGCACAGGGTCTTCCGCCGGCGGTCGCGGAGGAGCAGGTCGCCCAGGTGCGGGTCGTCGGCCACAACCGCGTTCCGTTGGAGAAGATCCTGCCCAACATCCACACGCGCCAGGGCCGGGTCTACGATCCCAAGGTGATCGAAGACGACGTGCGGCGGCTGAATGGAACCAAGCTTTTCATCACCGTCAAGCCCTACACCCAGCAGGTGCCGGGCGGGCGACTCGTCGTCTTCGAGGTTCTCGAAAGGCCGTTGCTCCACTACGTCAAATTCGTCGGCAACCGGAAGTTCACCAAGAAAGCCCTCTTGGAGGAAGCCTCGATCAAGTCGGGCGAGGCGATGGATGTCTTTGCCGTCGAAGAGGCGAGGCGCCGGCTGGAGGAGTACTACCACACGCGCGGATTTCCGAAAGCCCAGATCACATTGTTCGAAGGCGGGAAGCCGGACGATCAGGGCGTCGTGTTCTTGATCAACGAGGGCACAAAGCAACGCGTGCTTTGGACGAAGTTCGAAGGAAACACGATCGCCACCGACGCCCGGCTCCGCACGCAGATCAAGACCAAGCCCGGCATTCTCTGGATTTTCCAGGGCGAGGTCGATGCCAAGGAGATCGACGAGGACCTCAACCGCCTGACCGCCTACTACCGCGGGCTGGGGTTCTTCCGGGCCCGCATCGGCCGCGAACTGGAATACGACGACGACCGCGAGTGGCTCACGCTCACGTTCATCGTCGACGAGGGACCCCGCTACGTCGTCCGCAACGTCGCGTTCATCGGGAACACCAAGTTCTCCACCGATCGGCTCTCCCGGGACCTGAAGCTGAAGAGCGGGCAGTATTTCAACCAGGCGGAGATGCGGAGCGACGTGTCCTCGATCCGCGACACGTACGGCGCGGTCGGCTATGTCTTCTCCGACGTCAAGGCCGATCCCCGCTTCCTCGAGGAACCCGGCCAGCTTGACCTCGTCTACAACATCGAGGAGGGCGAACGGTATCGCGTGGGCAGGATCAACGTGCAGATCAAGGGCGAGTACGCGCATACAAAGATCAACACGGTGCTGAATCGCATGTCGCTGAGGCCGGGCGATATCGTGGACATCCGGGAACTCCGCGCGAGCGAGCGGCGGTTGAAGGCATCCGGGCTGTTCGAGGTCGATCCGACCAAGGGCGTGGCCCCGAAGATCGTATTCAGTCCGCCGACCGCCGAGGATCTGGAGACGAGTGTGGCCAGGCAACCCCAGCGCCCGAACGGCTTCCGGGGCCAAAGCCCCGAAGATCCGGGCGAGGACCGCCGCATCGACTTGACGATCGACGGACAACTGATCGGCAACACCGAGCAAGGCGACCCGCAGCGGGAGGCAGAAAGCGGTGAGCCGAGCCAGAGCGAGCAGCCTGCCGGGCGAAGTCTGCCGGCCTTTCCGCTCCCGCCGCAAGGTCTCCAGGAGCCGGGGCACCCGCCGATGGTGGTCCGTGGGCAGAGCCCGGAGCCGGCCGGCTGGACGTGGGGTGTCTTGCCGTGGAAGGCCGTTCGGCCGATTCCCACGACGGTGTCGGCCGGGGCCGCTTCGCGACCGTCCAGCGCGCCGTACCGGCGGGCCTCGGAGCCGCTTCGGATGCAATGGCCTTCGGACGCTCGGGCGGTGGCGCCGGAGGTCGTCCGGGGACAGTTTAGCGCAAGCGGGGGCGTGTCGATACCGCAGCTCCCCAGCAATCTGGGGCGGTCTGCGGTGTTTGCTCCTCCAGTAACGCAGAATTATCAGCCGGCGGCGCCCACGGCTCCGACGACAACGACCGTCCAGCAGCCGGTATTGCAACCGCTGCCTGCCGCCCCGATGGCACCGCAGACTATGCCGCCGGCGACCTCCGCGCAGCCGATGGCGCCGTATCCCGGCCAAGCGGTCCCGGCGCCGCAATATGTTCAACCGGGGTTTGCCGTACCGCAATATGCCCAACCGGGGTTTGCGCCGCCGCAATATGTTCAACCGGGATTTCCGCCGCCGGGCATGGCACCTCCCAGCCAGCGGATCCTTCGCGACGATCCGAGTGCAAGTAACCTGCTGGGGCTTCCGCCGGATGAAGGGCCCCTGTGGCTGCCGCTCAGCCCGGAACTGGCAGAGACGCAGACAGGCCGGATCATGTTCAGCGTCGGCGTGAATTCCGAAGCCGGTTTGCTGGGTTCGGTCGTCATCGATGAACAGAACTTCGATTGGACCCGATTCCCGCGAGGCTGGGAAGACATCCGCAATGCGACCGCCTGGCGCGGGGCGGGCCAGCGCTTCCGCATCGAGGCGGTTCCCGGAAGCCAGGTCCAGAAATACACGATCAATTTCCAAGAGCCCTATTTGTTCGACACTCCAATCGGTCTGGGGTTGAGCGGTTATTACTACGACCGCCGTTACCGGGAATGGGACGAACAGCGCGTGGGCGGGCGCGTTTCGGGCAGCTACCAATTCACGCCCGACCTCTCGGGAGTCGTGGCGTTTCGCGGGGCCAACATCAAGATTTTCGACCCGATCGCCGATATCCCGGAGCTGAACGAGGTCTTGGGGAGCAACGCGCTGTACGGCTTCGAAATCCGGCTGATCCACGACACGCGCGACAGCACGTTCCTGCCCACCGAGGGCCACCTCTTCGAGGTCTCCGCCGAGCAGGTGATCGGCAGTTTTGAATACCCCCGGGGCGAGATCGAGCTTCGCCAGTATTTCATGCTGCACCAGCGCCCCGACGGCTCGGGGCGCCACGTGCTCAGCCTCGGCGGCAAGGTGGCCGTCAGCGGGGAGGACACCCCGATCTACGAACACTACTTTGCCGGCGGTTTCACCACGATCCGCGGCTTCGATTTTCGCGAGGCGTCGCCGCGCAACCAGGGCATCGTCGTGGGCGGCGAGTTCATGATGCTCGCTTCCGCGGAGTATATGTTCCCGATCACCGCCGACGACGCGCTTCGCGGCGTTGTGTTTGTCGACACGGGCACGGTGGAGCCGACGATCGACCACTGGACCGACGACTACCGCGTGGCCCCGGGCTTCGGCCTGCGGATTACGATTCCGGCCATGGGCCCGGCCCCGATCGCGTTGGACCTGGCGTTCCCGATCGCGCGCGAGGAAGGCGACGACATCCAGACGTTCAGCTTCTTCGTTGGATTCCTGCGGTGAGCGACGCCTTTCAGCGATGAACTCCCACGAGTTCGGCTACACCCGTCCATCGAAGGCTGATGGAGCACTAGTCGACCGGCCGAATTCTGAACTCCTGCTGGAAGGCCGCGTCGAAGTCGTAGACATTCTCGAAATCCTCGCGGCGGTCGCTCGGGGTTTTCCGCATGTGACCGATGCGGATCAGGTTGAACACGATCTCGCCGAAATCGCCCGTGCGCCGGATCCCCCAACTGTTCAGCACCGTCTTGGCCATGTAGCCGTACTGCTGCAACGCGTAGCGGCGGATCGCTTCACACAATTCCTGGCCGGTCACATGGCGCTGGGGCTGACCGGGTTCGTCTTCCTCTTCCTGGGCGAGGGGCTCGCTGGGGCTCTCGCGCCCCATTTCCAAGACGTTCTGGGCAAAGCTGAGGGCTTCGAAAACAAAAACGTAGGCGTCGAACTTGTAGCGTTGGTCCCGGCTGAGGAGTTCGGCGATGGAGTGCGACGGGTCGAGCATGGTTCGTGCTATCGGTAATCGGTTCACCGCGGGTGGCCGGGCGTGGGACCGGCCGGTCCTCCCGAGTCAGGCAATCTGTGGATCTTCCGAGTCCCCGTGAGGTCTGGCTTTTTCCTCGCTCGCCAACACCGCGACATCGGCCGCGTCGACGAGAATTCGCGTACGGGCTTCCGTTTCAAGCAGGATCTTGCCTGCCAGGATTTCCTGGCCGACAACGCGCGCGGAGCCTTCCTTGGTGTTGACACGCGCGCCGATGGGAGGAAGCTCCTTCAATGCCTGTTCGTAGGTTTCGTACTCGTAGCGCAGACAGCACTTCAAGCGGCCGCACCGGCCGGAGATCTTCGTGGGGTCGAGAGTGGCCTTCTGAAGCTTCGCCATTTTCATCGACACCGGCGGCATGGTCACCAGGTGGTTGTTGCAGCAGACTGGTTGTCCGCAATCTCCGTAATCGGCCAGGAGCTTCGCCTCGTCGCGGACACCGATCTGCCGCATTTCGATGCGCGTTTGAAACTCTCCCGCCAGCACCTTGACCAGTTCGCGGAAATCCACGCGGCCGTCTGCGAGGTAGTAAACGACGATTCGTTCGCCTCCGAAGATGTGTTCGACATCGACCAGTTGCATCGGAAGCCCCAGGTCCTGGATGCACCGCAGGCAAACCTGGAATTCCTTATGCTCGTGGTCGTGGATCCGCGACAACTCGTTGGCGTCTTCCGCCGTCATCGGGCGGAGGATCTGGGCGGCAGGGCTGCCCTCCGGAACCGCGGTCGCCCGGCCGGATTCGCAAAGGATCTCGCCGGCCTCAAGTCCCCGTTCTGTACGGATGATCACGTGAGTTCCCCGGGAATAGGCCTGGTCTGCCGGGGGATCGCAAATCCCCAGGATGCGCATTGCACCGAAGCGAACTACGTATTTCGGCATTCGAGCCTCGAGAACTGTGGCGCGCGGGGGTTATCTGCCGCACTCGCACTCGGCAACCCACGCAAACGCGGAGGATCGTGAAATCGTTCGCAGAACCCGCAGTATAACGATTTTCCGCGACACGGGAAAGGCGCGCGGGGCCCCACCACCGGCGGCTACTGGAAGACATCTGCCTCGATCGTGTAGGGGAGGCCGCCGGACTCATGGAAGCCCGGGCTCTGGTCCACCAGGAGTTTGCCGCCGATGCCCACGTGGTGGGTCGTGTAATCGGCCTTGTAGTCTCCCACGAATTTCACCCGCACGATCTCGTGCTTTGCGATCTGCGAGGTGCAGAACTTGCAGTGTCCCTGCGTTGGCACGAGGAGGAATTCCTTGAGATTGATCACCTGCCGCCCGGGGTACATGTAGCCTTTGAGGTACACCCGTTTTTCGTGCAGGTCGATTGCGGTCTTCGGAAGGATCTCGCCGCTTGATCTTTCCGGTTTGAGCGTTTGCCAGGTAATCAGTTCGTAGCCGATGGGGACCTCGCGCATCCGCGAGAAGGTGAGCACTCCGGCGCCGAACAGCCACATGCCGAGGGACAGCGCGAAGCCGGCGATCACCAGCCGCTGGCCCGTGTATTCCTCGGGGGCCCGGCTGATTTGCCGCTGGGCCAGCGCGGCGAGGATGATCCCCGCGACCGGAATGAAGCCCAGGTACCAGTGGAACATGGTCAGGGCCGACAGTCCGCCGACGGTCGTGCTCAGCACCGCCAGCAGGTTCACCTGCCGGTAGCGTTCCGGGCTGCGGAGTTCTTCTTCGTAGTCGAAGAAGTCGTCGTTGACCTCCGGATTCAACCTTTCTTCAACCGAATCGACTTTCATGGCAACACTCGCGGACCAAGAGAACCATACGGACGGATTACGGTGTCGACGTCAGGGCCTTGGCAACGTCGGTGCGATAGGCGGAGAGGGCGGGGAGGTAGCCGACGAGCGTCGCCAGAACGACCAGTCCCGGGACGAGGACCAATTCCGCCCACTGGAAATCCAAAGCGCTGACCAATACGCCAGTCTGCTCCGCGATGGTGGGAGCGAGGGCGCCGGTCAACCCGTGCCCGATGAGGACTCCCAAGGCGCCGCCTCCGAGCGACAACAGGATCGACTCGACGAGAATGATGCTCATCACCGTCGTGCGCCGGGCGCCCAGCGCTCGCATGACGGCGATCTCGTGCCGGCGGTCGTTCATCGAGTTGTAGATGCTCACCAGGATGCCGATTCCCGCCACGACGACGACCAGCACGGCCAGCACCAGAAGGAGCAACTGCACGTTGCCCACGATCCCGTCGAACAGTTCGGCGATCACGCGCGACGGCATTACGGCCTGGGCCACTTCTTCCTCGTTGACGACCGTCGGGAGCGACATGGCCAGTTGGGGCTGGCGCTCGATGTCGGTCACCAGGAGAATCGCCGACAATTGACGGTGCTCATCGTGCTCGTGGTCGTGATCGGCGTCTTCGTGAGCATGCTCGCCATGCTTGTCGCCGGCCTCGGCTTTCGCGGCAGACTCGCCCGGGCTTTGGGCGCCCTCGCCCGCAAGCACTTTTTCCTCAAAGGACGCGTCATGCTGGTGGGCTTCGCAGCGGTAGAAACCTTCGAGATTCACGAACAGAGCGCGGTCGTTGGGCGTGCCCGTGTGCGAGAGAATTCCGACGACGGTGAACGGTTCGTGCCCTTCTTCACCGCCGGTCTCGCCGACTTTGGCGACCGGAACGAATTGGTCGCCGAGCTTCATCCGGAGCCGTTTGGCAACCGTCGATCCGATCACCGCTTCGAAGGGATGCTCCGCTTTGAAGTTAGCGCCCTCGGCAAACTGGTATTCCCGACCGTCGAGATATTTTAGCCTTTGGAACGCGTCGGGGATGGTGGCCACGACGGCGAATCCCTTGTAGTCGTGGCCCGTGCAGACGGGAATGGCCACGTCCACGGCCGGGGCAAACCGGCCGAGAGTGAACTCCTCCAGATAGCGGTAGGGGATGTTCTCAATCGGTTGACTGAGATGGAAGACCGTGTTGAGCACCAATTGGAGCGGACTTCCCTTGGCGCCGACGATCAAGTCGTACCCTTGCGATCCGCGGCGGAACGACTGGTCGATCACGCCATGAATTACCAGCACGGCCACAACCAGGGCCACGCCGAGGGCCACCGTGAACGCCGTCAGCGCCGACGACAGCGCGCGCTGTTGGATGCTTCGCCAGGCAATTCTCAACAAGCTCATCGAGTTACCACTGCACGATTGAATTGTTCCAGATGATCGACGCGATCGAACTGCCCCGACACTTCGGGAGCGTGGGTGACCATCACCAGGGCTACGTTTTCCTCCCGGCACGTCTCACGGAGCAGGTCAACGATTTGCTGTTGATTCCCCGAATCGACGTTGGCCGTGGGTTCGTCCGCCAGGAGAAGCCGAGGCTGGTTCGCCAGGGCGCGGGCCACCGCCACGCGCTGCTGCTCGCCGACGGAGAGCATCGGCGGGCGGTGCGTCATGCGATGGCCGAGGCCGACGCGTTCCAGGAGATGCCTGGCGCGGGCCTTGTCGGGCCGCCGCCGGCCGAATTTCATGGCCAGGAGCACGTTTTCCAGCGCCGTGAAGCCGGGCAGGAGATTGAACGTCTGAAAAACGTATCCGATCCGTTCCGCGCGGAATTTATCGCACTCGGACTCCGTAAAGACGGTGATGTCCCAGCCGTCGACCTTCACTCGCCCCGCGTCGGGACGACTGATCCCGGCAATGACGTGCAGAAGGGTCGTTTTCCCGCAGCCACTGCGGCCGACCACGACGACCTGTTCCCCGGCCTCGACGTGATAGTCGTCGATTGCCAGGATCGGCAGTCGCCCACCATCGGGCTCACGAAACGATTTGCGAATACCTTTGAGAAACAAGACCTCGGAAGAAGAGGAGCCGTCAGGGCGGTCACTCAGCAACGGGCACATCAAACCCCCTTCTTGGACGGGAAGAAACCGGTAGCAGATAGAGCGGTAGCTGTAACCCTGTACGGTCACGAGCCGGAGTCGGTTCGCGCCGCCCTGAGAGACCACGGGCGGTGAAACCTGCTGAGAAAGCGTAGCTTGCAGCAGAGTTGGGTAGGCCGGGAAAGGGCTTGGATAGACTTCGACTGCCCTCGCCCCCTGCCCCTCTCCCGCGGCGGCAGAGGGGAGTTGAAATGGGCTTAAGACCGCCGCGCCATGACGCGCCGGAGGTCGCGCTGGACCTCGGCTTTCTTGATGGCCTCGCGTTTGTCGTGTTTCTGCTTTCCGCGACAGATGCCCATCAGGACCTTGGCCCGTCCTTCCTTGAAGTACATCTTCAGTGGGACTAGCGTGAGTCCCTGCTCGTAAGCGCGGCTGGCGAACTTGTGGATTTCGCGTCGGTGGAGCAATAACTTCCGTGGCCGCTTGGGGTTGTGATTGAATTGGTTCGCCTGGACATACTCCGGAATGTCGCAGCCGATGAGCCAGACCTCGCCGTCCCGCATCCGGCCATAGGCTTCCTCCAGCGATATTTTCCCCTCGCGGAGACTCTTCACCTCGCTTCCCACCAGCATAACCCCACATTCGAGGGTATCCAGCACGGTGTAATTGTGATGGGCGCGGCGATTCTGTGTGATCAGACGCTCGTTGTCTTGATCTTTCGATTTCTTCTGTTTTTGTCTGGCCGTGGCAGCAACTCCTTTCGTATTCCGAGGATGTACTTTGTCCGAGATCATCCTCTGGTTCCTTGTACTAAGTACGCAGCAAAACCTCAAGTCGGCAGATGGCAGACGGCCTTCGGGCGGGCATGTCCGAGGTGGCCGAACCGCCAAGGTCGGCTAGAATGACTTCCATTCGGGCCGACGTTGTGTGACACGTTGCCGATGCGATTGCGCCGGGATCGGTACTGCTGTCCCCCATGCCGAGGAGTACCGCCGACCGGTGCCGGGATTCCGAGACCTGCGTCCGTCAAACGATCTGGTAGTCTTCCCTACAAAGAAATCCTATTCCCGATCCGCTTTCCGATGACGCACTCTTCTGTCGAGCACCTGCCGCGTTGGCTGAAGCGGAACGTGCCCAAGGGCAATGCAAACCACTTCACGGCGAAACTGATCGACCAATTGCGACTGGCAACGGTCTGCGACCATGCCAAGTGCCCGAACCGAATGGAGTGCTATGCCCAAAAAACGGCGACGTTCATGATCCTGGGCGACGTTTGCACCCGGCGTTGCGGGTTCTGTCACGTGTCGAAAGGGAAGACGCAGCCTGTCGATCCCAGCGAGCCGGCCCGGTTGGCGGAGGCGGCCAGGCGGTTGGAGTTGAAGCACGTTGTGATCACGTGCGTTACCCGGGACGATTTGCCGGACGGCGGGGCGGCCCATTATGTCCGCTGCATCCATGCAGTCCGAGAGGCAACCGGCGCGGCGATCGAGGTGCTTCCCAGCGATTTTGCGGGCAACGGCGCGGCGGTCGACCTTGTTGTCGACGCCCGGCCGGAAGTCTACAACCACAACACCGAGACGGTACCGCGGCTTTACGGCAAGGTCCGAGGCCGAAAAGCCGATTACCGCTGGACCCTGGAAATGTTCCGGCGGATCAAACGGCGAAGCCCTGTGATGAAGACAAAGAGCGGGCTGATGCTTGGGCTGGGTGAAACGCGGGAAGAGCTTCTCGACACGCTGGCCGACCTGCTGGACGCCGGTTGCGAAATGCTCACCTTGGGCCAATACCTGCGGCCATCACTCGATCATCTCCCCGTGGCCCGTTACGCGGAACCGCAGGAATTCGACGAACTGGGGGAGGCCGCACGCCGGATGGGTTTCAGGCAGGTGGCCAGCGGACCGTTCGTACGTTCGAGTTATCACGCGCGGGAGATGGTCGCGTAGGCGGCGCCGTCTGGCCGCCCAAGTGACCAGTCGGGGACGCCAAGCCGCAACTCTTTTTGTTTCAAGGACTTGCGGCGCCTTGTTGTTGAAGGCCGTTTGGCGGTGTCCTATCGTTCTCCGACTTATCGGGAGGCTACGCGCTGGACGCTCGCTTCGGCCCGTGGCGCTCAGAAGTTCCCCCTTTTGAAGACAGGAGATGCTGGATGAAACAGTTACGATGGCTTCTATTGGCGCTGGCGATGGTCGGATTGGTTGGGGTTGTGGCAACGAGCTATACCCCACCGCCGGACAACAGCCAGCCACAGTCGAGATTTGCCGCAGTCGAGACCCCGGGTTGCTGCGCGGGCAAAGCGGCGGTAGATCCGGCGATAGCGATGGCCGCCGGAGGTCCGGGAGGTCGCTGCCGGAAGGCACGTGCGGAGGCTGTGGCGGCGGAGCAGAGCGCGGGGTGCCAGAAAGCCTGCGGTTCGGAGGCGGCACTTGCGGTGTCCGAATCCGAGGACTGCTGTCCACTGGAAAAGAAAGCGGAAGCGACGTTGGCGAGCCGGGAATCCGAAACCGGATGCAGTGAATCGTCCTGCCCGTTGACCGGGCCTGCTTCCGTGGTCCTGGCGGGTGAAGACGAGGACTCAAAGCCCTGCGGCGGCTGTCCCTTTTCCAGTAAGGCCGACGTAACGCTGGCGGGCCGGGAAAAGCCCGCGGGTGAAGAGAGCGACGGCTGCCCAATGGAGAAACATGTCGCCTTGGCCTCGGCGGAATCGGAAAAGGACTGCGCACAGGGCTGCGCGCTGGGCAAGAAGACGGAGGCGACGCTGGCGAGTCGGGAGGCCGAGAAGGCTTCCGGCAAGTGCTGTGCCGGCAAGATGGCTGCCAATGCCGGTGAGAAGAAGGGCTGCGGCGGTGCGTGCCCGTCCGCCACGACAGTCGCCACGGAAGAGAAGGGCTGCGGCGGATGCCCGGGGCCCGGCAAGACTGAGGCAACGCTGGCGAGCCAGAAGTCCGAGCAGAAATCATGTTCCGGCAAGGAAGGCGCATGCTCGTCGGAGAAGGCGTGCGGCGGGTGCCCGTCCCAGAAAAAGCAGGAACAGAAACAGGTGGAGCAGCCGAAGGAGACCGGGGAGGCACTGGCCGCCGAGTAATGCTCGACGGCATTGCGGCATTCCAGCAGCGGCACCGCCCAGGCCGTCGCCTTGCCGAGGCGTCGGCCTTTTTCTTTGGGCCATCCGCCGACCTTAAGAGGCAACCTATCGCGGCTGACTTCCGCAGTGTTTTCGCAGTGGCGAACCTTCCGTCGACGGCAGACGGCGGGCTGCATTACGATCCAGATGGCTTTGCACGATTCAGGATGGTTTGGCGTCGGACTGTAGGGAACGCCCTCCGTGGCGTTCCTCGCACTATCACCGACGCCGTGCGCTACTCCGCGGAACGCCACGGAGGGCGTTCACTACAGGTCTTCCCCGAATCGTGCCGGATTATTCTGCCGCCAGTTCCAACGTTGCCCAGAGGCTCGGGTCCTCCTGGTAGGGCATGGGACTTTCCGCGCTGAAGGTCACTTCGCCGAGTTCGCGGTCGATCACGGCGTAGGTGAAGCCGAGCCTGGGGTGTTCCTGGGGATCGAAGCCGGTGAGCGCCTCGGCCGCCAAGAAGGCTTCCAGGGCATAGCCGTCGGCCAGGCGTTCACTGCGGACCCGGATCTGTCCCTGTACAATCGCCCTGGGATGCTCTTTTGCCCGGTTGATTGGCAGCCACTGGGCAACGGCGTGATCGAGGCGACTGCCGCCGCCGACCGGCATGAAGAGGAAGCGGTGGCAGAAGCGACCGGCGCGGTGCACGTTGTGCACGTCGCGCGTGTCGATCCAAATCTGCATGCCGTCGCTGTCCTCGGGACGGTTGGTGCGGCACCACGGCGGCTGGGACTTGCCGATCACGTGCGCCCGAAATGCCAATCCCGTTTCGCTCCATGCCATGCGAAAATCGATCAGCCTCGCAGTGTCCTCCAATTCCGCGAGGTTCGCCAGCCGATAAGACTCGTCCAGGCCCGGGCCTTTCGCCGTCCAGATCGGCTGCCGGTAGCGGCACGGCACGGAGAAACGAAAGAGGAATCGCTTGGGGAGAAGGGATTCGGACATAGGGGAGTGCTTAGTGCTTGGTGGTAGTGCTAAGTGGGTGTTCGATGGCGTTTGGGAGCTGACCCCCGGCCCCTATGAGCGAAACGGGAGAGGGGAGGCTCGATGGCGGCTTTTCTCGGTCATGGGGTATGGTTGAGGGTGGCGAGGTGTTCTTGGAGGAAGGCGGCGAGGTCGCCTCGCGCGAGGTCCTCGGCGGAACGGAATTTGAGGTGGATTACATCGTACTGGGGCTTTTGGGCGTCGAACTCCGGTTCGTGGCCCAGTTCGGTGATCCGCCCTAATGTGAATCGCCCCTTCGGCCCGGTCAGGCGGAGGTACACGGCGTCGGTTTTCTTGGTCTGGACGGCTGCCCAGGGCTCTTTCTGATCGCCCACGAGCACAGGCACGACCTGCTTGTTGCTCCAGACGAATTCAACGTGCGGCGCGGTCTTCTCAAGTAGATCGAATACCCTTTCGAGGACGGCGACGTCCCAGACCGGCTGCCTTCCGTTGTGAAAGCCCTTGCGGGCCGTGTGCCACTTGCGACCAAGGACCTTCCAAGGCATCAGGTCTTCGGGGTTTCGACGAGCGCGCTCGGTGAATTTGCAGAAGCCGGCCACCGCTTCGTCCACGAACTTCCAGAACTCGGGACGATCGATCTCGTTGTACGCGTGGACCCGCAGTTCTACCTCCTGCCAGGGACCGCGGAGATTGGTCACTTTTGCGCGCGGCTCGGTCCCGTAAAGCGGAAGGTCGGGCGTGTCGTTGAGCGGCTTGAGGTCGAGACGGGCGACGAGTTCCTCCCGGCGGAACGTGTTTTTCGCCGTGCGGAACTTCATTTTCAAGAGCCACTCCTCGCCGGTGATTGCATGGAAGAACCAGCCGTCGGATTTCTTCGGCGGACGGATCTCGACGATGCTGCGCGAGTTCCAGTCGGTTTCGCCAAACTGGCCGGAATCCTGGATCCGCTCGACGACCTCGTCGAGGATTCGACCGTCCCATCGGCAAGGATTGCCCGTGCGTCCGACGCGGTCCTTGGTATGCCAGCGGCGGCCGTCGATTTCCCAGGGCATGCTCGCCTCGCCGCCGACCTCGTGGATGTCCAGATCGCCATCGCGTTTGACAAGAGTGGCGGCGAAGTCATGCTTCTTTCGTTCGCTAAACGGCCCGGCGGCCAGGACGGGCTGGAGCACTTCGCCCGTATAGGAGCGGAGCAAGGCGTTCTCTTTGCCTCGCGAGTTGCCGGCGCGGGCGGCGTGGGCGACCACGTCCTCCGGCGTGCCGGCGACGACGACGTAGCCGCCCTCCTCGCCCGCCTCCGGTCCCATGTCGATCACCCAGTCGGCCGTCTTGATCACGTCGAGGTTGTGCTCGATGACGACCACCGTATTGCCGAGGTCCACCAGCCGATTGAGCACGTCGAGCAGCTTGGCGAGGTCTTCGAAATGCAAGCCGGTCGTCGGCTCGTCGAGCAGGTAGAGCGTCCGGCCCGTATCCGGCCGGGCGAGCTCCGCGGCGAGCTTGACGCGCTGGGCCTCGCCGCCGGAGAGCGTCGGCGCGGGTTGGCCGAGCTTCACGTAGTCGAGTCCCACGTCGCAGAGCAATTGCAGCGTGCTGCGAATCCGCGGGATGTGCTCGAACAGCGTCACCGCGCGGCCGCACGACATGTCGAGCACGTCGGCGATCGATTGCCCGTGAAACCGCACGGCGAGCGTCTCTTCGTTGTACCGCCGGCCGCGGCAGGCTTCGCATTCGACCCACACGTCCGGCAGGAAGTGCATTTCGATCTTGACCAGGCCATCGCCCTCGCACGACTCACAGCGGCCCCCCTTCACGTTGAAGGAGAACCGGCCGGGACCGTACCCCCGCATCTTGGCCTCGGGCAGCTGCGCGAACAGTTCCCGGATCGGGGTAAAGAGACCGGTGTAGGTGGCCGGGTTGGACCGCGGCGTCCGCCCGATCGGGCTCTGGTCGATGTCGATGACCTTGTCGAGATGACCGAGACCTTCGATGGCGCGATGGGCCCCCGGCACCACCTTGGCCCGGTAGAAATGGCGCGCCAGGGAGTGGTAGAGGATGTCGGTGATGAGGGTCGACTTGCCCGATCCCGACACGCCGGTGACCGCCACGAACACGCCGAGCGGAAACTCGACGGTGAGGTTGCGGAGGTTGTTGGCCTTGGCACCCACCACGGTCAGGGACCGCTTCCGGTCGACCGGACGGCGGAGGGCCGGCACCGGAATCCGGAGTTCGCCGCGGAGGTAACGGCCGGTCAGGGAGTCGGGATGGCTGAGGACTTCGGCGACCGGACCCTGGGCCACGACTTCGCCGCCGAACCGCCCGGCCCTCGGGCCGAGGTCGATGAGGTAGTCGGCGGCACGGATGGTGTCCTCGTCGTGTTCGACCACGAGGACCGTGTTGCCGAGGTCGCGCAATTCCTTCAGGGTGCGGAGCAGGCGCTCGTTGTCGCGCTGGTGGAGCCCGATGCTCGGCTCGTCGAGGATGTAGAGGACGCCGACCAGCCGGGAACCGATCTGGGTGGCGAGGCGGATCCGCTGCGACTCGCCGCCGGAGAGCGACCCGGCCGCCCGCCCGAGGGTCAGGTATTCGAGGCCGACGTCCCTCAGGAAGGAGAGTCGGTCGTGGATTTCCTTGAGGATCGG
>JABWBD010000121.1 GCA_013360685.1 Pirellulales bacterium | reverse complement strand
CGATCCTGGTCGAGGGCAAGAGCTGGAAGCTGACACCGCCCGACGGCAAGAGCTATGTGCTCGAACTGAACGAGGCGGGCAACAAGATCCATGTGTCGCGCCATATGATCAATGCCGTGTCCGCGGCTGCTTCTGTGGCGGCCGGAATCGGCCTGGGGGCGGCGGGGATCGCCGTCAGCGGCGCGGGGGCCGTGTCGCAGAACGTGGTCCTGAGCAAGACCAACGCCTTCGCCGAGGACAGCGTGCTGGAAAGCTACGACGACGTGACGCTGGAGTCCGCGTCGACTGCGAAGATCTCCTCCACCGTGCTGGCCGCGTCGGTGGCCCTGGGCGGTGGTGGCGCGGCCGGCGTGGGCGCCTCAATCGGCGTGGCGGTGGCACAGAACTTCATCGGCTGGACCCCGGTTGGCGGGGAAGTGCCGGCCGAGGTGCAGGCCTATCTGGAAGGCACCAGCGTCGACGCCGGTGGCGCCCTGGCGCTGAACTCGACGGCCACCCAGTCCATCGGCTCTGTCGTGGTGTCCGGCTCGGCGGCCGTGGCCATCGGCGGAGCAGCGGGGATCGGTGGCGCCGGCTCAGGTGTCTGGGCCGAAAACAAGATCGGCGTGGATGTCGGTTCCTACATCGACGGTGAGGGCGAGGGCGGTATCGCCGCGGACAGCGTCACGCTGACTGCAAAAGACAATTCGAGCATCAAGTCGCTTGCCGCGGCGGCCTCTCTTGCGGCCTCGGCCGGCGGCGCGGCGGGCGTCTCGGTCTCGATCGGCGTTTCCCTGGCGCGCAACACCATCACGAGCGACGTCGAGGCGTACATCAACAACGCGGATGGTTCCTCGTCGTCGACCACGGACTACGGCATCAACGCAGGAACCGGCGGCGTCACGATTCGGGCAACCGAGAATGCCTCGATCCAGGCCGTCTCGGCCGCGGCTTCTCTGGGCGGCGGCTTTGCTGGCGTTGCCGGCGTCTCGATCAGCGGAGCCGGCGCCGATGCACACAACGTCATCCTCACGGACACCAACGCTTACATTGCGGGCAGCGCCGTTGACAGCGGCGGTCTCGTCGACATCGACGCCGCCAACACCGCGCACGTCGACGCGACGGTCGTGAGCGCGGCCGCGTCGGTTGCCGTGGGCGGCATCGCCGGCATTGGCGGTTCGATCGGAATTGCCGTCGCGCGGAACGCCATCGGCTGGGATGCCGACGACAACTACACCGCCAACTACGCAACCGCCGACAACCCCGAGTCGATCGAGACCGGAGATACCGTCAAGACTTCAGCCGGCACCTACGAGTACATCGGGACTACCCCCCTCAGCGGGACGACGGACAACTGGCTGACGACGCTGAGCTACAGCGATGCCTCGAAGTGGCGGCTCGTTCATCTCTTGGCAACGGGCGACAACCCGTCCGAGATCAACACCGGCGACATGGTGAGAATCTCCGCGGGCGCGAATGCGGGCAATGTCTACAAGTACATCGGGTCCGACACCTTATCCCGGCCCGACGGTCCGGCCCCAGACGGCGAAACCACGAAACAAAAAGCAGCTCGGCAGCAGGAAGAAGCGAACTGGCTGACCCGGCTCGACTACGCCGACCTGTTTCAGTGGCGGCTGGTGAGCCTGAAGGAGGATCCCGCCGCGGTCCATGCCTACGTGCTGAACTCGAGCGTCGACAGCACCGGCGCCTTGACACTCGATGCCGTCTCCGACCAGTCGATCGATGCGACCATCGTGTCCGGCTCGGTGGCAGTGTCGGGCGGGCTCGCCGGCGTGGCGGTCTCCGGCGCCGGCGCGAGCGCTGCCAACCGCATCGCGACGCTTGTGCAGGCGTCTATCGAGGGCGACAAGGATGGGAGGGGCGTCGAGGCTTTCAGCGTCTTCGTGAATGCCGAAGACATTTCGAAAATCAAGGCCCTGACAGGCGCGGTGGCAGTTGCCGCCTCGGCCGGTCTGGCGGGTGTGTCCCTGTCGATCGGCATTGGCGCGGCCTACAACCAGGTCGACAACGACATTGCCGCCTTCATCAAGGACGTGGACGCGGGCGCCTCGTCCACTGTGGGCGATGTGAGCCTGATGGCCTCTGAAGACGCGACGATTGACGCCACAACCGGTGCGGCTTCCGCGGCGGCGGCGCTGGGCGGCGTGGCTGCGAGCCTGAGCGGCGCAGGGGCGCTGGCCACCAACATCATCCTCGGCGGCGTGAACGCCTCCATCGACAACAGCGTGGTCGACAGCGCTGCGAATGTGCTCCTCGAGGCGGAGAACAGCTCCAAGATCGACGCCGAAGTCGCGGCCGGCGCGGCCGCTTCCAGCAGCGGCGCGTTCGTCGGGGTCGGAGTCTCCATCGGCGCGGCGATCGCCAGGAACATCATCGGCCACGCGCCCAACGGCGAGAGTTCGCCGGTCCAGGTGCATGCGTCGATCACGAACTCCAGCATCGGTGCGACCGAAGAATTGAAGCTCACGGCGACGTCGACGCAGATCATCGACGCGACGGTGGAAGCCAGCTCGGTGGCCGCCTCCGGCGGCGGCTTTGCAGGAATCGGCCTGAGCGGCGCCGGCGCCAGCGCGAGGAATCGCGTGTCGGCCGACGTCCAGGCCTTCATCGACGGCGACCAGCCGACCACCGTTTCGACGGCCGGCATCACCGCCGCGAGCCTGACGCTAGCGGCCGAAGACGACTCCACAATCACCGCCTTCGTTGGGTCCGCATCGATGGCCCTGGTGGTCGGGGCGGTCGGCAGCTCGCTGTCCGTGGGCCTCGCGCTGGCCCAGAACGAGATCGCCAACAATGTCGAGGCGTACATCCGAAACATCGATCAAGCGGATAGACTCGAAGCGACCGGGATCGGCGGCATCATCATCACCGCCGACGAGGCCTCCGCCATCACGTCCACGGCAACGGCCGCGAGTGAGGCCGCGGGCGTCGGCATCGCCATTTCGGGTGCCGGCGCCGAGGCCACGAATGCCATCCTCAACTCCATCCAGGCGTACGTCGATACGAGCGATCTCGGCAGTGCGGGAGATATCGTCATTGATGCGTCCGATACAGCAACGATCGGCTCCTTTGCGGGAGCGGTAAGTGCTAGTTCCGGCGCCGGACTTGGTGGCAGTGCTGCCTACAACGAGATCGCGAATATCGTCCAGGCGCGTGTTCTCAACAGTGCGATGACCACTTCCCAGGGGAGCATCTCGGTAGAGGCCTATGCGTCCGGTACCATCCAGGCCATCGCTGCAAGCGGCGCAGAAGGGTTGGCGGTGGGGGTCGCCGGCACCATCGCGATCCAGACGATCGGCAATACCGTACAAGCCTTGGTTGAAAAC
The DNA here is from genome assembly GCA_013360685.1 of Pirellulales bacterium. GTDB lineage: Bacteria > Planctomycetota > Planctomycetia > Pirellulales > Thermoguttaceae > JABWBD01. Next base: position 16,346 of record JABWBD010000121.1, on the reverse strand, counting down.
AGCACCCTTGCGGCAGCGGATACGGTCCTCGTCCTGGGTCGATGGGACGGCGATATCACTGCCGATGGCGGCACTGCATCCCTGGGCGGGTGTCTCGGTATCGGCGGCACCATCGTCCTCAACACCCTCGCAAACGGCGTTTCTGCTTTGATCAACCGTTCTGCAGTAACAGCCGGCGGCAACGGGGCGGGCAGAACGGTCCCCCACTGGCACCAGCCGGCGAACGAGGCGGGCTGGCAGGACGATCGGCTTGTAGGAACGAATGAGACCTTCCACGGTGTGGCCGTCGTGGCCGACAGCGTGGAAACCCTTCGATCGGCTTTTGCAACTGCCAGCATCGGCGCAGGCGGCCTTGCGGTGAACAAGGCGGTGAACCTGGTGGCGGACACCACGGAAGCAGGCATTACCGATTCGCATATCGCTGAGGGCCCGGACGGAACGGCCGGGGTAGCCGTTCGCGCCCATCAGGCAACGAACGTGACAAACCTCGGCGGGGTAGCCGGCGCAAGCGGCCTCGGAGCGGTCGGCGGCTTCGACACGACCATCGTGAACAACTTGACGCAGGCGTTCATTGCGAGCACGGCTAACGACTACCGCACAGTGCAGGCAGGCAACGGGGGCGTTGACGTCAGCGCGTGGAGCCAGCAATTGGTCTCCTCCGAGACCGGCAGTGCAGCGGCCAACGCAATCGGTGCGGCAGGAGCGGTGAGTGCAGTCGACGTAGTCGCCGATACAGAGGCCTACATCAAACACGTGCAACTGACGACCTCTGGCAGCCTGACCGTCGAAGCCACACGGATCGCGGATGTCGAGACGAAGGCCGGAGCCGTCAGCCTTTCTCTGCTGGCCGGTGCAGGCGGCTCGGTGGATTTCGTCACCATTGCCGGCACCACCGAAGCCTACCTGTCCGCCACGGCTGCGGACGTGACCGGGGACACCTCGATCCTGGCCACCAGCCACGCGCTGATTACCGGCCAGAGCGGCACCGCCGGCGCCGGCGGCATTGCCTCGATCGTTGGCGCGGCTTCGATCCACCTCATCGAGACAGTCACCAGGGCATATCTGGATGCCGCGGGCTCTGGGTGCACTTTGAACCAGACCACCGTTCCCGACCAGGATGTGACGCTCCGCGCAATAGATCGCGCCGAGATCGCCAGCAGTGCCGGGTCGCTGGCAGCCTCGCTGCTTGTGGGCGTGGGCGGATCGATCGATGTCAACGTGATCCGCAACTCGGCCGAGGCCGAGGTCGGTGACGGCGTCTGGCTCCAGGCCGGCGGCAGTGTGACTGTGGACGCCCAGGCGACCCAACAAGTCTCATCCTACGCCAAGGGCTTTGCGATCGGCTTGTTGACCGGCATCGGCGGATCCATCTCGGCAATCGGCCTGGGAGGCGGGTTGGGCGAAGATGCACACGACCAGGCAGATCAAGCGAGCGGGACGATTAACGATCTGCTTTTCTTGTCCGGGGGCATTGCCGGCCTGACCGGTGACGAGACATCTCAGAGGGTCGAGTCAATTCTGTCGCAGCATTCGTTGAGCATCGACAATACCATCGCCACCGTCCCTCACGCTGTGGGTTCCGTGCGCGCGGCGGTTGGCGCGCAGGCGCATGTCGCAGCCGGCGGCGATATCACGATTTTGGCAAAGAGCACACAGGCGGCCACGTCCCAATGCGGCCAGTACACGGGGGGCATTGTTGCGGTGGGCGGCTCCCTGGCCACCCTCGACCTATCCGCCCCTGTATCGGCCGTGGTCGGCGATCACGCCAACCTGGCCGCCGCGGGCGATGTCACGATTGAAGCCGAGTCGAGCCCGGCGTTGACCCTCGACGTGCAGACGGGTGATTCTTCGGCCATGGTAGGCGTCGGCGCCGCCCGGGTCGTGGTCGACCTGGATTTGAGCACCCAAGCAACCGTAGGCGACTCGGCCATGGTTGACGCCGGCGCCGCGCTGGAAATCTCGGCTTTGACGGTCTTGGATGACGCGTGGGCCGTGGCCGAGGGCTCGGTCGGCGGGATGATCGCTGTCGGCGAAGTCGAGGTGAGCGGACAGGCCGCGCTGGAGACGCTGGCCACCATCGGACTGCAGGCAAAGGTCACGTCGAGCGACGATGCCGCCGTCCTGGCCCGATCCGAGTTCACAAACCTCTACGTGGAGGCGACCGGCGGCGCCGGGGGCTTGGCCGGGGCCGGCGGCGCCTGGGCCGAATTCCATTTCACCAAGCTGGACACCGAGGTCCTGCTGAGCGGCTGGAGTTCGTTGGTCGCCGGCGGCGACGTGCAACTGAGCGCCGCTTCGCTGGTGGATCTCTCGGCCTATGTGAGCCAGGACGTGGGCGCCGTCGCGGCCGGGGCAAGTGTCCAAGCGGAAGTGGGTACCGTCATGCTGACCACCGTCACGGTCGACGACGGCGCGATGGTATCCGCCCAAACGGTGGCCATCACCGCGTCAGCAGACAAAATACGGGGACACGCCACCGCGGATTGCGACGTGAAGGGCTTGGCAGCGGGCGTGGTGTCGACGACTCGAGTCTGGTACGTCGTCACCAACACGGTCTGGATCGATTGGAAGGCAACGGTGGCGGGCCGGGATGCTGTGAACATTCTTGCCCGGGCGGGAAACCTGGATGCCGTCACTTCTTCAACGATCGACTGCGGCGGCTTCAGCGCTGACGTGACCGTGGAAGGCTACGACCACGTGGACGTGAACACGCTCGTGCATCTGACCGGCGGCGCCCAGTTGAAGACACCCAGGCTGATCATCGGCAGCGACCCTGTATTCGGAACTCAAACCTACAATCAAGATGCCGGGGCGATCCACGCTTCAGGGGTTTTATCGAACGTCACCTATGACGCGCTTCCCGACTGGACGCACGACTCCCGTATTGAGTTCTATGGAGATGCCGTCTATGTGCCCGTCCTGTCCCTTCATGTGGATCAGGTCGGGAATGTCGACACCAGCGGCGGGATTGCTGCACACATGAATGACGCTGGCGAGATCGAAGTGGACGGCTTCCTCTACTCGGGCGGGGCCCAGCCGGCTGCGCACCTGGCGGCCGTGGGCGGAGCCGTCGTGGGCACCGGACGGTTCCTGAGCGGCGCCGCAGGGGATTGCCGAATCGTCAACGAGTCCGACTACGCCTTGCGCCTCGGCTCGGTCTTCGCGGGCGCCGCGCTGGATCCCATCAACTGGTTCGTGGAGGCGGCCGACGACATCAGCGAGTTCCATTACACCAACGGAGCGTCGGACTCGAGCGGCGCGATCCAACTACACGTCGACTCGGTGGGCGACGTGCGGTTGGACGGGGCGATCTCTCTGCCGCATGGGATTGTCGACATTCGGACAGCAGGCGATATCGAGGATGTCCTCGATGTCGGCAGCATGATGATGGAGGCCTGGTATACCCACCTGAGTGCCGGAGGTGGTATCGGCAGCGAGGCCAAACCTATTCATGTCGCATCGAAGGATCACAGCTTCTTCCTGCTCGAGGCAAGCGCCGGTCAGGACGCCTGGCTCAGCGTGTCCGCGCAGTTCTCCGATCCTTCGACCAACAGCGTCCTGCTGTACTTGGGGGATCTTAGCGCGGGCGGCGTCATGAACCTGGACTATGTCGGCGCGCAGCGCCCAACGGGCGCCGGCGCGTGGGAGGCGATCGACACGGCGATCCAATTGTCCGGCCCGGCTCAGGCGGGTGGCGATTTCAACCTCACTCAGTGGAGCGGCGGCGTGCTTCAGGTCTACCAACCGGTCACGGCGGAAGGCAACGTGACGCTGGAGTCAAACGGCGGCATCTACTTGCACGAACGGATCACCGCCGGGCTCGCCGCGACCGTTCATGCCACGAATGAAATCGGAGGCAGCCCCTACCAGCGAATCACGGCACACGACATCGACCTGAATGGCATTGCGGTGGGCGGCGTGGGCGATGCCACTTTGAAGATCGACCTGACCGGCGGCGCCCTGACCGCCGTCGCTCAAACGGACATCGGTATCCGCGGCGTCGGAGGCCCGATGACTGTGGCCTATGTTGGATGCGGCGAAGGCGGCGCCCGATTGGAAGTGGCCGATACCGGGCGCGATGATGACGACATCGTTTTCGGTATCGACGCTACGATGACGGTTGCGACCGTGGCGACCTTAACTGCCGGCGATCATCTTCTCCTGGATTCAACGGCTCGCGCCATAGCCGGAGAAGTTGTTCTCAACCTGGATGCCGCAGCGGTGGATCCGGATCCCGGACGTGGAGTGGAATGGACCTTCCAGCCCCTTAACTTCGTACCGCAGGTGTCTCACGGCACCAAGGTTAATGTCGTCGTCAACACAGGCGTAGACAATGATTCCCTGGCGGTTGCTTCTACGATGTCGTACCAGCCCCTGCACATCCACACCGGTGCGGGCAACGACACCCTGACTCTGGGCGTCGAGGGCTCGATCGTTGACTTCTGGGGAGCGATCGCTTACGACGGCGGCGCGGGACAAGACCTGTTGCTGCTGGATGACAGTTCGGACACTGCCGGCCGCGGATTTGATCTGTCGCAGCTCACATCAGACGCGTTGGGCCTCTGGGGTCCGGCCGTCACCGAGCGCGGCACCCAATACGGGGCATGGTATGAAAATGTCGAGACCCTCGATCTGCGGCTGGGCAGCGGCGGCGACTTCGTCGGAATCGACGCGTCGGGCACCGACGTTCAGCAGGTGCTGATCGACGGCAGGGCCGGCAGCGACCGGTTTGAAGTGGGTAGTGGAACGGAATTCCTCCTCTCCGACATTCACGGCCAACTGCGGTTCACCGGAGGTACCAACACCGAAGATTGGGATGTTCTGAATATCGTGGAGAACAATTCCGATCCCGGCGTCCGCTATTTCAGCGCGCAACTGACACCGGACCTGTTTGTCGGCGAGGGATTGGACGGCCTGCACTATACCGAATTCGAGTCCCTGAAATTGGAACTCGGTTCCCAGGATAAGAGCCTCACCATCACCGGCCTGACGACTCCCGCAGACGTGGACCTGGGCGCCGGCGACAACCACTTGACGCTGGGCACGCCCGACGTCCCGTTCGCGACCGCCTTCGAAAGGGGGTTGGGCGTGGAGTGCGGAGAGGGAAATAACGTAGTCGAATTGTACGACACCGCGGGTACGGCTGCCGCCCAATGGGGGATGGACGATACCAAGATCACGTACGCGCTTCCGCCGGCAGAATCCCTCATCGCCGAGGTCACCGGCAGGTTCGACCAAGTTGTCCTCCATCTTGGCCAAGGCGGATCGAATGTATGGTCTAGCATTCAGGGAAACACCGACGTGGCCCTGCTCGGCGGTCCGGGATCGGATTGGCTCCTGGCACGGGAGGTGCCATCGGGTCATATCTTGTTCCACGGAGCCGGGGCTACCGACCATGTCGTAATCGATAACCGGGACCGGACCGAAGATCGGGCTCTGTCTCTGGATGGGCCGCCGCTGACGGTGCCGGGAGTCCTGGCTGCCGACGCCCGGATCAGCAAGCCCGGTTCCTCGGGCGGGATCGTCTATGATGCCGAGCAGGTGGAGATCTACGGCGGCAGCGGCGATGACATCTATACCGTCATGGCGACCGCCTCCACAACGGACGTGCTTGAGATCGACACCGGTGCGGGCGCGGACACCATCGAGATCGCCGCAACGGCGGGCGGCGCCCGGGAGATCTGGATCGACGCGGGCGATGGCGACGACACCGTCCAGGTTGCCGCCACGGCGGCGGCCACCGAAAAGGTCTTCATCCGATCCGATACGGGCCAGGATAAGATCCGGGTCGGGTCCGCCGAAACGCTGCTCAGTGCGATCCACGGCCTGGTGGATGTCAGCGGGGCGGATGCAGAGGACGCCCTCGCCATTTACTCCGGCAACCAGGCAGGCACGGTGTTCGAAGGCCGGCTCAACCGCACCGCGCTGACGGGCCTCGGGCTCGATGGGAGCATCTTGTTCGACAAGCTTGGCCAGCTCGGAGTATTCCTGGGTGCCGCAGATGAGCGCCTCATCGTCACTTCGCTGCCCGACTTAACGAACAGCCTGGCGCAAATCAACATGGGGGCGGGCGACGACAGGTTGACCCTGGGAGGCGCCGAAGACGTGTGGGGAGCCGACTTGAGCCGCCTGGCGGGCTTCACGTTGGGCATAACCGGCGGCGAAGGCAACGATGTGCTGGTGCTGGACGATTACCACTCGACCGTTGCGCGCCGTGGGGTGTTGATAGCCGATCTCAGTGTGCAGAACATCGGTCTGGCCGAGGCCACGACAAATGACTTCGAGTCGCTGAAAGTACGGCTCAACGATCTCGGCAACGAGGTTACCGTCTGGAAGATGGCCCGGCCGGTCACGATCGAATCAGGCGCGGGCGATGATACGTTCAACATCCACAGCATGGCGGCCGTTCCCGAATGGCCGCTGGTGATCCAAGCCGGCAGCGGCAATGACCGGCTGAACCTGGGCGACTCGAGTCCCGGCCATCACACGATCGACGCCCCGATTTTTTTCTATGGTGGCGCCGGAAACGAGCAGGTGAGTGTGTACGACCTGAACGACGGCGGCCGGCTGGAAGCCTATGGCGAGGAAGGCTCGGATTCCTACTATGTGGATCACATGTCCGGCGGTCAGGTAATCTTCGACGGTGGCGACGGGGCCGATGTGCTGCAAGTTGGCTGGACGGCCGAATTCCACAATATCGCCGGTGACATCGGCTTCTACGGCCAAGCGGGCGACGATCGGGGCGCGGTCTACCAATTGAGCAGCGACGGCTCGCTGCTGTTCGACGCCGGCGCCGGTGACGATGAGCTGGCGCTGGGACGGACCGATGGCGAAGCCGCCAGGCTGGAGTTCCTCGACGGCCCGGTGATCTTCAAGGGCGGTGCAGGCGAGGATAGCTTCGACATCGATGGAAGATCCGGAGGATCAGGCACCGGCATTGTCACGCTGACCAAGGCCGTTCCTAATGCCGGCAGTGAGGCGATGGCCTGGGCGAGTTGGGATACGGCAGCAGGCGGGCTGTTCTGGACTGCCGAACACGGCACGATGACCCTGGGCGGAACCAGCAACTCGGTCCACGTACAGGCGACCGCACCGGAGTGCGCGACGCTCGACATCGCTGCATACGGAGACAGCGACTTCTACCTCGAAGCGCAGGGCTCAACCACGTTGGACGACCTCCACGGCGACATCACCCTGATCGACCCTGAATATAACGACACATTCCACATCGACAACCGCGCGTCGGCCAACCCGCTCCGGGCGCAGTTGAACGACTCTCGGTTCCAAATACTGGATGCGTCGGGTGTACCCCAGGCGAATATCATATACACCGGCTTCGACGGAATGGACGTGTCGCTGGGCGATGCTTCCGACGAGTTAACGGTGGGCTCCTTGTCCGCCTATGCAAGCCCGGTCGTCTTCAGCCTGGGCGGAGGAAGCGACTTGCTTGAGTTGGGCCGTGAGGGTGCTCTGTCGCGTCTCTCGGCCATCCGGTCCGACGTGATCGTTTACGGGGAAGGCGGGCGCGACACCGTGGCCTTCTACGACGCGGACAATTCCGGCACGCGCTCCGTGGCGTTCTCGGGTCTGACGATCAGCGGGCTGCTGCCGACGGGTCTCGGCGTTCAACTGGGCTACGTGGAACAGATCAACGCTTACCTGGGCACAGCCAAAGACTACCTGACCATTACGGATCCGGGGTGGGACCTGCGGGTGGACACTGGCGGCGGCGATGATCGGATAACCGTTAATGAAGAGGCACCCGAGCGGCACGTGCAGCTCCTTGGCGGCTTGGGCAACGATGCCCTATACATGGGCAACGGACTGGCCGGCAATCAGGGAGGCGTAGTCCCTACGGCGCCGTCGGGGACTGTGGAGTTCCGGGGTGGGGCCGGCAATGACGCGGCCTACGCGTACCGGTCGCCGTCGGAGGCACTGTTCAACTTCTATGGTGAAGGCGGCGATGACACGCTGGAGGCTGGGATCGTGCAGGCGCCCGGCACCGACCCCACGAAATGCATGCTGGGCTTGCTCGACGGAGCCGTGTGCTTTTACGGGGGCGACGGATACGACACCTTGGAGTTGAAGCAGACCATCAACGGCAACGTGGTCGCCCAGTTCGATCGATCCACGACACCGAACGGCGATGAAATGGCCCACTTCGGCCTGGACATGAATCTCGGCAGTCCGGATTCCTCGTACATGGGAATGGACCATGGGGTGTGGTACGACGCCGATTTCGTCAGCATGAACATGGGAAACACCTACACCTCGACCGATACGACCGACGTGTACATCGATGCAACGAGTCCCAGCACGCAGTTGCTCCAGGTGCAGCGTGAGGGTGGTACATACAAGCACTTCCATGTGGGTGCGAATCTCAACATACCGCTCTCCGCCATACACGGGCAGTTGTCGCTCAAGGGAGGCAATTCCCTGTGCGAAATCAGTGAAGCGGGCGTCAACGACGGCGCGGACACGTTGACCGTGTCGTGGAGCGGGGACCTCGGCGTCGGGGGGTACATCACGAGCCGCTGGCTCGGCGGGATAAACTATCAAGGTACCGGAGACATCCGGATTACTCCGACGGATGGAGCCGATACGATCACCATCCAGTCCCTGCAGAAACATCCCGATTCTATTGTGGAACTGGTGGACATTCAGTCCACGGACCTGGCGGTCCTTGGCCAGACTGTCGGCTCCTCGCAGGTCACCGTCAGCGGGGTGTATCCTGTTTTCGGCATGCCCACCGTTGCCGGCAGCGGCAGCATGACGGCGACGGAAGGCTCTATCCTGAACGTGCCCGTCTCGATCCTCAACTTGTCTGCCGGCCACAGCCTCGCGAGCCTGACGACAGATCACGGCAGCCTGATCGAGAACGCCGGTGCGTACACGTGGCAGTACCGGGCTGCCCGCCTCGAGACGATCGCGTTCACAGCCGTCGACAGCGCTGGCATCCGCGTGCAAAAGCTCTTCGATCTCGAGGCTCAAAACGAACCTCCAGTCGCCGCCGATGACGCCTACTCCATCCGTGAGCAGAAGATGCTGCTGGGAAATGTGCTGGAGAATGATACTTGCCTGGCCCCACAGCCGGCCGCACGGCTGGTCGCCTCTTGCGGGCACGGCACACTGACGTTCCAGCCCGACGGCTCGTTTAGCTATATTTCGGTGGCGGGTTTCCTCGGCGACGATACATTCACCTATCAGGTTAATGACGGACTGGTGGACTCCGAAGTGGCCACGGTGACGATCCACGTGACCGCCAACCAGGCGCCAATCGCCCAGGACGACACTCTGGAGAAGCGGCTATTCCTGTCGATCACTTCCCAGGAACTGCTGGCCAACGACTCGGATGCCGATGGTGCCCCCCTGACAGTCGCGATCCTCTCGCAGCCCGAATATGGCGAACTGATCCCGAACGGCGACGGCACCTTCCACTATGTACCTGCCCTTTATCATGAGGCATTGAGTGTTCATTTCACCTACTCTGCGTTCGACGGGTTGGCCTACTCCGCACCCGCCACGGTAACCCTGGAACCGCTGTACGACGAGCGGCCGGCGGCGAACGACGATTTCATCGGGACGGTGACCGATACGGCTCGTGTCATCACCGCGATCGAGCTGACGGCGAACGATGCCGACGCAGACGGCGACGCGATGCAGGTGATCATCAAGGGCCAACCGGAGCACGGCACGCTCAGCCCGGATGGGAACGGCTCGTGGGTTTACTTGCCCGATGCGGGCTTTGTCGGCGTCGATTCATTTGGCTATGCCGCCACAGACGGCATGAAGGAGTCGGAAGCCGCCATGGTTTCGATTCGAGTGGCTGATCTGCTGCCGGCCCACACGCTGGCCGTCAACTCGGAGATGTCCTCCCCTCGGGGTTCGCTGGCCGGGCGGAGCTGGGCTTATGCCTACAGATCGCTCCAGGACGCCCTGGACCGGGCGGAGATGTTGAACACGGACGCGTATGCGAACAATGACATCTCGACAATCTGGGTCACCGGGGCCACCTACGCCCCGTCGCGCCCTCTCGACGTCAATCAGGTCCAATCCACTACGTTTTCCCTGATCTCGCATGTGACCATCGTCGGCGGTTTCGAAGGCGTCGAGTCGTTGCCCGGCGAGCGGCCCGTGGACGAATACACGGGCGCCTTTGTCTACGAGACGGTCCTGAGCGGAGACTTCCAGTTTGACGATCCTGACGCCGGGGTTCATGAGTTCAACAACTCCTGGACTGTTGTCCATGCCCACGGTGTTGAGGATGCCGCCCTGGATTCGCTGACGATCACCGGCGCGTACGGCTGGGACGGCATCTCCTTCGATCAAGTGGACCGCTGGCTGGGCGGCGGTCTTCACCTCACATCGTCGGCGGTCACCTTGCGCAACGTCCGGGTCAAGGACAACTTCGCGGCCGGCGGCGGCGCAGGCATCTATCAGGAGGGCGGTGTGCTGCGGCTGGATCACGTCACGGTGGAGGGCAACAGCGGTTGGGGTGCCGGCGGGGGGCTGCAGCACCTTGGCGGGGACGTCATCATTACCGATTCCGTCTTCCAGTCCAACAAAGCCACGGCGAGCGAGGAGGGACCGCTGGGTGGCGGCGGCATGTACCTGACGGGAGGGATGGCGACGCTGGTCAACGTCACCGTGGGCGGCGGCTCCGGCGTGCAGCCGGCAGTGGAAGGCGACTCCAGCGAAGAAGGCGGCGGTGGAGGCAACTACAGTGGAGAAGCAGGCGGCGGCATTAAAGTGGTGGGGCCGATTTCCGTGCGTGGAACGAATGTTATCGTCCGGGGAAACGAAGCCGACGGCCCGGGAAACGAAGGCGGCGGCCTTTACTTGACCGGCACGGGGGCAAACGTGGTGCTGGCCAACGCCCTTGTTGCCGACAACATGTACGGCGGCGTCTGCAACGACGGAGGCACCCTGACCTTGCAGAACTCCACCATCGCCCGCAACGTGTCGAGCGGGGGCATATTCTCCAGCCCTGGTTCGACGACCACACTCATCAACGCCGTGGTCGATGAGAACTGGGACGGCTCGTTCGGCAACGAGGATGCCACGGGCGTCTTCTCCTCTTCCAGCACGGCCAACCTGATCGGCGTCGCCGCGGGAGGAACAACCGGCCTGGTCAACGGTGTCAACGGAAACCACGTCGGCACCCCTGAAGCCCCCATCTCCGCGGGCATGGATGACGCGTTTCATCTCAACGCGGGCAGCCCGGCCGCGAGTGCCGGGGATATTTCCCTGCTGCCGCAAGACGTGGACGACCTGGACGGCGACGGCAACGTGGTCGAGCGCTTGCCACTGGACTTGGACGGGAACGCGCGCATCCGCGACGGCCTTTTGGATCTCGGCGCCTTCTCCACGATTGCGCCCTTTGCCGGGGACGACTGGTATACGGTGGCGATGAACGAGACACTGACCGTCGATGCGCCGGGCGTGCTCGCCAACGACATCGATCCCTATTCCAATAGCCCGTATCCGGTCCTGATGTACTACGACCCCTATTACGGACAGGTCGAGTTGAACTCGGACGGCTCATTCGTCTTCACGCCCCAGGCCGATTATCAGGGCCTGGTCCGTTTCACCTACCAGTTCTATGACGACGCGGGTTCGTGCTCCAATGAGGCCACGGTAACGATCACGGTCACGGAGCCCAATACTGTGCCGGTGGCTGTGGACGATGCGTACACCACGGCCGAGGACACTCCGCTTACGATTGCGGCCGCTGGCTTTCTCGCCAACGACTCCGATGCAGACGGAAACAACATTACGGCCGCACTGGTGAGCAATCCGACCCACGGCACGCTGATCATGAGCACCGACGGCGCCTTCACCTACACCCCCGCCGCCGATTTCAACGGCAGCGACCGCTTTACTTACAAGGCGAACGACGGGACGGCCGAATCCAACGTGGCCACGGTGAGCCTCACCTTCACCCCGGTCAACGACGCTCCGGTCGGCACCGGCACGACCGTGACGACCCTGGAGGACACGCCCTACATCTTTGCCGCATCGGACTTCGGCTTCACCGATCCCAAGGATAATGGGGCCAACGCCCTGCTTTCCGTGAAGATCACCACGCTTCCCTGGGCGGGCACTCTGGCCCTCAGCGAAAGCGGCAGCAGCATGGAGGTGACAGCAGGCCAACCAATCAGCGTGGCTGACCTCACTGCCGGAAATCTCGTTTTCACCCCGGCTCTCAATGCCAATGGGACGGGTTACACAAACTTTACCTTCCAGGTCCAGGATGACGGCGGCACCGCCAACGGCGGGCTGGATCTCGATCCGACCCCGAAGACGATGACCGTGAATGTTACCCCGGTCAATGATGCCCCGGCGGTGACCGACGACGGTTACACGATCAAGGAAGACACCCCACTGGTTGTCCCGGCGGGCAGGGGTGTGCTCGTCAACGATACGGACGTGGATAGCGGCATCCTCACAGCCCACCTGGTAAGCAATCCGGCACACGGCACGCTGAGCCTCAGCCCCGACGGGAGGTTCGCCTACACCCCTGTGACCGGCTTCCATGGTGCCGACAGCTTCACTTATCAGGCGAATGACGGGCAGGCCGACTCCAATGGGGCCACGGTGAACCTCACCATCAATGCGGCCAACGCTATTCCCGTGGCTCGGAGTGCTTCGTTCAACCTGGCCGAGGACGCCGTGTTGTCCGCCTCGGCGATCGCCACCGATGCCAACGGCGATAACATTACCCTCTCGGTTGCCCAGGGCGGTGGGCCAACCCATGGGACACTGAGCTTCAACCCCGACGGGACGTTCACCTACACGCCTGTCGCCGACTTCAACGGTTCCGACCGTTTCACGTTCAAGGCGAACGATGGAAAGACGGACTCCAATGCGGCCACGGTGAGCCTCACCATCACCCCAGTCAGCGATGCCCCGTTCGGCACCAGCACGACCGTGACGACGTTGGAGGACACGCCCTACATCTTTGCCGAATTGGATTTCGGCTTTACCGATCCCAAGGATAGTCCAGCCAATAGCCTGCTGGCCGTAAGAATCGTCTCTCTTCCGGGTGCAGGCGCCCTGAATGTCAACGGCGTCGGTGTGACAGCCGGCCAAGATGTCAGCCTCGCCGACCTCGAAGCCGGCAACCTCATCTTCACACCGGCCGCCGACGCCTTCGGGTGCCCCTACGCGAGCTTCACTTTCCAGGTCCAGGATGACGGGGGAACCGGGAATGGCGGCGTGGATCTCGATCCAATCGCCAGGAAGATGACAGTGAACGTGGCTCCGGTCAACCGTCCGCCCGTGGCTGTGGACGATGAAGCAGGGACGCTGTCGGGCATGCCGGTGACGCTCTCCGTTCTCTCCAACGATTCCGATGTTGACGGCGACACTTTGAGCATTTCTGCCTTCACGCAGCCTGGCCATGGGACTGTGACCGACAACGGTAACGGCACGCTCCTCTACACCCCGGGCGCTGGTTTCATCGGTGACGACAGCTTCCGCTACACAGTGAGCGACGGCAAGGGAGGGACAGGTCAAGCCGGCGTGGCGGTAACGGTCATGCCGCTCCAACTCATTATCAGCGCCGGCACCCAGGCAGGCGACGGTTCCGCGGATACATTCCGCCTCGTGAACAAGGGGGATGGCATCGAGGTCACGGTAAACGATGAAGTGGTATTCACTACGCCCTTTGCCATCGCCCCGTTACTGCAATTTACCGGTTCAAAAGACGCGGACACGCTCATCGTCGACTTCAGCGCGGGCAGCCCGATCTTCTCCCCGGGCATCACCTATGACGGGAAGACCGTCAAGAAGGCTGATCGCCTGGTGCTTACGGGCGGCTCCGTTTCCTCGGAGACCTACACGTTCACCGGTTCGCGTTCCGGGATGGTGGTGTTTGACGGTTCGCCGCTTTCGTACGCAGACGTCAGTAGTGTGACCGACACAATCAATATCGCAAACCGTTCCTTTGTCTTCGGCAGCGCCAACGACACCATCAGCGTGGGTGACGACGGAATCCTCGGCAACGGTATCTCCCGAATCACCGGTTTGGGCAATGCGGTTGACTTCAGCAACCCCACGTCCTCATGGACAGTCAACGCCGGCGCCGGCAAGGATAAGGTGATTCTGAAACCGCTTGACCCGAAGATCCCGGTGACCTTTGTCGTGACCGTGGACGGTGGTGCAGGAAACGACACCATCGATGCTTCCGCGGCTTCCTTCAATATAACGCTCTTCGGTGGAGACGGCAAGGATGCTCTGAAAAGCGGGAGCGGCAGCGATACGCTTTACGGCGGTGCAGGAGACGACACGCTCTCCGCAGGGGACGGGAATGATTACCTGTCCGGCGATGGCGGGAATGACAAAATGTACGGCGGGAATGGGGATGACGTGCTTATGGGCGGTCCCGGAAATGACTTGCTCGATGGCGGGCCGGGGACCAATTCCACTTATGACGACGCCCTTCCGACAGTGACCGTGACCGCCACAGACGCGCGCGCTTCAGAAGCCGGGCCGGATCCGGGCATGTTTGTGGTGACCCGCAGCCTTACCGGCGGCGATTTCGCTGTTAAACTCGGCTGGTCCGGGTCCGCCACCGCCGGTAGTGATTTCAGCATCTCGGTAAGCGGCGGTGATTGGAATGCAGCTTCAGCTACGCTCACTCTGCATGATGGTTCGGGGTCTGCTGCCCTCACGATGACTCCCGTTGATGACTCGCTGATAGAAGGGTCCGAGAACGCGGTTCTTACAATCCTTTCAGACCGTGCCTACGAGATCAGGAGCCCGGGAAACGCCAGTGTCGCAGTCGCGGATAATGATTCTCCAGCGTTGCCGGCGCTAGCCGTCTCGGATGTATCGGTTGTGGAGGGGAAACTCAATAAGAACACCAAGGCGGAGGTCACCATCAGTCTTTCCGCCCCATCCACGCAGCGCGTCACTGTGACCCTGAAGACTCTCGACGACACGGCCACGGGCCGCGTGGATTACGCGGCGGTTGCCGGCGCCACGATCACTTTCAATCCTGGTGTGACGAAAAAGACTTATAGCTTCATCATTAAGGGAGATAACCTGGCGGAAGGCAATGAGCAATTCTTCACGCAATTGACCAATTCCAAGAATGCGATGATCGCCGACGGTACGGGGATTGTGGCGATCGTCGACGACGACGCTGCTCGCCTCGTTGCTACTACCTCCCGAGACTCGACCGCCAACCTCTCCTCCGTAGCGATTATCCCGGTCGTGCCTAGAGCGATGAGCGGTTGGGAAACCAGCGATTTCGACGGAGAGGTGGATACGCGAGTTCGGGATGACACGTTCACGGCCAGCAGCGTTTTCGGCGAGTTGGCAGGTCCGGGTTACCGGCTGTGGGCCAGGTTCTTTGACGAAGTGCACGCGGAGGCCAGACTAGGCCGTGACATTGCCAATCTGTCCGGCACGCGCGACGTTGACGAACTCGATGGCATGGCTACGGGAGTGCGCCGTTCCGGACCGAATGCCAAGAGTACCTTCGCCAATTCCGCGAAGGGATTCGTCGAGATCCAAGCCTTCGGCGGAGCTGGCCAGGATAATGCGGTGCTTATCGACGCCTTGATCGATCAGACAACCTACGGCCCGCCAGCCCACGTTCTGATCGAGGAACTTGCCCAGATCCTCCGGATGAAGGGGTTCGAGAAGATTGAACTGTGGAAAACCGGCACGGGCGAGAAGACCGACATCGACAACATCGACTCGGTCTTTGCACGGTGGGAGTAGTGCGGACGTACGCGTTTGCGCCTACAATTGTCTCGCATTTTCCTGGCCCCAAGTTCGAGCCAGACTCCATCCTGCGAACCACAACCCACGCAACACACCCATCACAATGCCTATAAGGCTCGTCTTGACGAAAGTCCTTTTACCAATGCAACTTCCGTCGTGGATGCAAGAAGCGGACCGTCGCGGCCCTCGGTGGGAAGTCGCCGGGCTCGGCCTTCTTTTCGGGGCAATGTACTTTGTGCAAGGGATCGGAGAGCCGACCGAAGGGTTGATCGCCCAGCCTGTGCGTTCCCTGCTCAAGTCGTGGGGGCACAGTGCTTCCCAGATCGCCGCCTTCAGCGCCGTGCTGGCGTTGCCCTGGTCTCTCAAGCCGTTGTACGGCATCCTCACCGACTTCGTCCCGATCGCGGGGTATCGGCGCAAGAGCTACCTGATCCTTACCAGCCTGGCTGCGACCCTTGGCCTGCTCGCCCTTGGCGTGACGCGACTGGAATCCGACTCACTGGTTCCGCTTCTTCTTCTTTTCCGCAGGTTGCGTTTGCATTTTCTCCGAATTTCCGCGGGGTCGCAAGTCAAGCATCATAGCAATTCATAGCAAGGGAGTTCGGCTTCAA
>JABWBD010000120.1 GCA_013360685.1 Pirellulales bacterium | reverse complement strand
TGCACGGCCATGATCTTGCTGCGGACGATCACCTGGGGGTTGACCTTGCGGAAGGTCATCCCCAAGAGATCCAGGATGCCGATCCCGGCGCCGGTGGTCTTCGACTGGATCCAGAGCCGGAAGTAACGGGTGAAGACCGCCAGCACGACCACGCCGAAAACGAGCACGGCGAAGACGGCGACGATGGTAAGGATCTCTCCGGCGTTTTGCGCGAATAGTGGCATGGTACGTTTCCTCGGCGAGGTCGTTCGGTTGTAGGACCGGCGGAGGACGGCAACGGCAGCCTGCCTGCCACGGCTATCCCACCCCTGCTACCGGTTTAGCGGCCTGCAAGGGAAATGTCAAGCCGATGAGTCCTGGAAAGGGTCTCCACTGATGGAATCGATGGGGCGGGCCAACGGATCGATATCGGCTTCCGAGGGCGTTTCGTCGTCGACGCAGTGCACGAGCACCCGGTTCCCGCGGACATCGACCACCCGCACCTTTTGGCCCGCTTCGATCGGCGGGCCGTCGCTCAGCGCATCGACCGTTCGGCCGTGGATGGCGACCACGCCGCTGGGCAGCATCTTGGTCTTGGCGTGGCCGACGCGACCGATCAGGGCTTTCAATTGCTGGCGTTTCGGGCTGTCGGGAAGGACTTCGTCGCTTTCAGGGGCGTCCAGGAGAATTCTTCGGCCGATGGGAGTGTGCGGCCAGTAGTGCAGTGCCGAGATCACGATCACGGGCAGGCCCAGGATCGTCACCCCGAGAACGGCCAATCCGGTCCCGGGACCAGCGAGAAATCCGGTGACCACGGAGGCCGCCAGGGAGCAAAATGCCAGGAAACCGAGGATGCCGCCCGAAGGGATAAACACCTCCAGGATCACCAATCCCAGCCCCAACAAGAGCAGCAAGACCGCCCACGCCCAAAAATCCATGGCTCACCTCAACCTATGCCGGCTCATTCACGCACACGCACCAGGATCCGGTTCCCAAGGACTTCCACGACCTCGATTTCGGTTCCCCGCGGAATCGCCTCGCTCGATTCGGCGATGACGTCCAAGAGCCGGTTGTCGATCATGGCTTTGCCGCTGGGAATGAGCCGCGTGGTAGTCGTCCCTCGGCGGCCGACCAACTCGGCATCGTAATCCACGAGCGACTCGCGGCGGCTGATCGTCTCCACTTCCTCGTCCGAGGGCGGTTCCAACACAACCCCGCCCAGCATCGGCGAACGGGGCAGCCAGCGGTTCAAGAACACCGCCAGCACGAATGTCCCTACGGTAACGCCTGCGATCATCAAGAGTGAACGCCGCAGCGCGGCGAATTGATACTCATTGTGCGGGAATACGAACGTCTGGCTCGCCAGGATGAGCGATGCGATCACCAGCAGGCCGCCCCCCAGCCCGAAAATCCCGAATCCAGGCAGCACGAAGACCTCCAACAGCAGGCAGACCACGCCGGCGAGGAACAACATCACCTCCAGCCACTCGGCGGTGCCTCCCAGGAACCGGCTCCAGAAAAACAGGAGGAAACAGAGGGCCGCGATGAACCCGCCTAAGCCGATGCCGGGCAACTGCAACTCGGCATAGAGGGCCACGAACCCGATCACCAGCAAGAACACCGCGATCCCCGGCGAGGCCAGCGCGGTGATCACGAAATCGGCCCAGCCCGGCTCCAACAGTGCCGGGTCGTTTTCCAGGCCGTAGAGCCGCTTGAACCCCGCGAAGCTATCCACGACGTGATCGGCGAGTCGGTAATTGGCGGCTTTTTCCGCGGTGACCGACAGGACTTTCCCTTTGCTGGTGATCGGCGGTTGGTCCTTCGTCCACTTCTCGGGCTCCGCCTGCTCCTCGAATTCCTCCTCCGAAAAGAAGCCGGCTTCGCCTGGACGCTTGTACTGGAACACTTCCAGTTCGGGATCGATCATCGCGGCGATCAACGACCACGAGCGGCTCTTGCGCGGGGCGATCTCCTCCCGGATCGTCTCGCGGATCTGCGCGATCTCCTCGGCGTCGAAGCTGGCATCGCCCGGCCCGCCCAATTCGGCCCCCGGCTGCATCACGACCTGATCGCAGGCCATCGCCACCAGCGCGGCATCGGATCGGGCCTCCTTGGCGATGTAGGCCACCGTCCGGACCTCGCCCGGATCCAAGTCGGCCAGGAACGTGGCCATGCGCACGCTGTCCACCGGAGAACCGCCCGCGCTGTCGATCCACAGGCAGATGAAGTTTACCTCGCGACGGCTGACAGCGTCGCGGATCAGCCGCTGGGCCTGGTTGACCATCTCCGCATCGACCGGGCCTTTGATGTCGATCCGCACCGCCCGCCACTCGCCGCCCAGCGAAGGGTCGTCGCGAACGTCTTCAGGCGGCAGCTCCAATGCCTTGGCCATCTCGATCCGGTCGCTGGCCAGGTAGCTGACGAAGTCCAACTCGCGAGCTTCACGTCCGGACAGCCGCCCCGGTTGCCCGGCGGCGAAGAGCGGTTTCTCGTCGACCTTCACGGTCCGCTTTTTCCGCAGCTCTTCCAGCCCCTCGCGGGTTACATACTCGCGGCTCACCTCGGTCTCGACCTTCCAAATCTCCTGGGCCGGATCGAGCAGGCCCAGGGCCACGTCCGCCGGGATCGTCTTGCGGCGGTTGGCGATTTCCCGGTAGGCGGCGTGCATTGGAGGAGTAATGTTCGGAGTGTCGACGCCGGCATTGCCGATCTCCGCGTCGGGCGCCATGATGATCTCGTCGCACGCCAGCGCCACGAGCACGGCATGTCCCTGGACCGACCGCGGCAGAAAAGCAACCGTGGTCGCCTGGTTCAGTTGCTCGCCCGAGAGGAAATTGGCCAGATCGTACGAAGGCCCGAATTCGCTCCCGCGGCCGAAATCGTCCTGGCCGGGCGGGACGTTGAACTCGAAGATCAAGACGGGCCGTTTGCCCTTCGCTTGGGCCTGTTCAAGGACCCGCCCGACGGACCGGCGGACGTGATTCGTCGTTTCGCCCGTAATAGGCAGCGCAATCTGGATCAACCGTCCGGCACGGTTCTCGGCCGCGGCCTCCGGCTTCGGCGCCGCCGCCTTCTCCTGTGCGGCGTCGGAAACGGCGGCCATCGAGCACCAGGCCGCCAATACGACAAGCGCGGCGGTTCCACGCGCACCGTTGACGTGTCTTGTGTCTTGTCTCCCGACTACATCGGTCATTGCGGAATTGCCCCGGCGAATGATTCCAACGTCATTAAGTCCGTATCCCATTTGGTTTTCCGGGCGATGAATTATAGCGCGTCGGCCAGAGAGCCGTCAATTGTTGGGCCTCTCAGGCAAGCGGACTTGTAGAAACACGAATACCCTCGGAATGGTATTCGAGCTGTAGAGAGCCGTATTGTGGAGAGGCAAGAAACGGCTGCGAAGCCTGAACCCGGATTGTTCGCGGGCCCCGTCGCGTTCGCCGCAGAGTGCCAGATAGTAACCCGAAGCGCAAGCGAGGACAACTCGTTGCCCAGCCCTCGCTTGCGTTTCGGGTCAGTGTGGGGTCCCAAGTAATCCCGGTGAATGGTCCAGGCCGAAGGAAATGCGTGCTCACCGACCGATGCGGTCGGGGCGGATCACCGCAGAACCCCAGGGCGTTGGGTGTTGGGATGCCGCTGTGATCCGCCTCCAACCACGGATGGGCCGGACAGTCTCCGCTTACCGCCGCCGGGCTTCGGCCGGCGCGGGCGCTTCTTCGACAATACGTTTCCAGTCCAGCCCAGGAAGCTTGGCTGTGAAGGGATCCCCCTTGAGAAAACTGAACAGGTTGTTCTGGTTGACCAGGATATTCTTGAATTCGTAAACCTTGTGCTGCCTGCCGCCCGGCTCATAAACCCGCACGGCAAAGGGCTGCATATTCTCGATCTTGAGAATCAAGTCGGCCCGCTCGAAATTGGCGGCATCCTGCTGGAAACGTGGAAACGCTTCCAACCAGACCTCCTCTTTCGCTCGCGCCGGATCGGTGGTGATGCGAAGGTAGTAGCGCTGTTTGAGTTTTTCCGCGTTGGCGCCGAACAGGAAAGGGATTGGCCCGTCGGAAATCGCCTTGCCTTGGAGTTCCGGAGGCAGCTTGTGCTCGATCAATTGCTTCGTCCCGAACTTGTATTCGAAGATCGATTTGCCGTCGCAAATCCAGTGCTCCGGCCGTGGACCTTCCACTTTGAACATCCCCTTGTCCGGGGCAGAGTACTTGAGTTGCCCGCTGTCCACAAACATCGGCTTGTTCGGGTTCCCAAACGTCGCATCGTAAGTGAAGCGATTGAAATCGCATTCAAACGTCCTCACCTGAGCGCTCGATTGCTCCCACAGCTTCAAAGCTCGATTCAGCTCTGCCACCTGGTGGGGGGTAAGCTGGAAGCGGGCCGGCGGCTGTGGGGGGGACGGTTGGACATTGCCGGCCTGCGGTCCCGGCTGTTGGGCAATCGGCTGCCGGGGAGGCAGGGGCTGCTGCGGTCCGATTTGCTGGGCCGGTAGCTGGGGAGCGAAGTTCTGCGTGGTCGGCGGATAGGGCCGCGGAGCCGAGTTCCCTGGCGGCGCCATTGGCGGCGAATTTACCTGGGCCGCGAGATGGGCCGCTGAAATCAGAACGACGACCGCCGCCATTAGGCCTGTCCGTGCCCTCATGGAAAGGCTCCCCTCATGAATGGAGTTCCGCACCGGGAATGCGGGGTGCGCCAGCGCCGGCATGGCACCTCCAGCCGTCCCTGGCCGCGTATCGGTTTGGGAATTCTAACATGAAGGCAGTTCCGATCCCAAGGGCGATTTGAGCGATTGGGTGATGTGCAGAAGCAGCTCGGCCGTTCGTCTTCAGTCCGGTGTTGGGCCTTCGGACGGCTTGACAGCAGCCGCCCAGCCGGCCCGCTGGGAATGAAGTCCTCTTGACCCAGGGCGCGCAACTGTGCGACGATTCGGCCGCCTTTTTCCGTGCGAATGATCGATGTCCGAGAAGACCTGACGATCCGTGCGAATCGCCCTGGTTCACGACTGGCTGACGGGGATGCGGGGTGGCGAGAAGTGCCTGGAGGTGCTTTGTCGCCGCTTCCCCGATGCGCGGCTTTTCACCCTGGTCCACGCTCGGGGGCGGACATCGCCGGCCATCGAGCGGATGCAGATTACGACGAGCTTCTTGCAGCGGTTTCCCGGCGTGGCCCGGCATTACCGCTATCTCTTGCCGCTGATGCCTTCCGCGGTCGAACGCCTGCAAATCCCGGCAGACGTGGACCTGGTCGTCAGTTTCAGCCACGCCGTAGCGAAAAGCATCAAGCCGCCCCCTGGCGTGCCCCACGTCTGCTACTGTTTCACGCCGATGCGCTACGCCTGGCACCGTCGCGACGACTACTTCACAGCCTCCGCGCGTTTCTTCCGGACCCCGATCCGCGCCGCTCGCGCTTTGCTGCTGGATTGGCTCCAGCAGTGGGACCGGGAAACGAGCGGACGCGTGACGCACTTCCTGGCCGCCAGCCGCACGGTCGCGGCCAGGATTACGGAAAGCTACGGCAGGACAAGTCGGGTCATCTATCCGCCGGTCGACGTGCGGTTCTACACGCCCGCCGAGGTCCCTCGTGGCAACGCGTACCTCTGCGTCTCCGCCCTTGTGCCCTACAAACGGGTCGATCTGGCAATCGAAGCATGCAACCGGCTCGGCAGGCCCCTGGTGGTGGTCGGAGCGGGGCCGGAACAGGGCCGGCTCGCAAGGCGGGCGGGCTCGACGGTCAAGCTTTGCGGATGGCTTTCCGACGAGCAGATCCGCGAGCATTTCCGGCGGTGCCGCGCCCTGCTGTTCCCCGGGCATGAAGACTTCGGCATCGTGCCGGTGGAGGCCCAGGCTTGCGGGGCGCCCGTCATTGCGTTCGGCGAGGGAGGGGCCACCGAAACGGTAGTGCCGGCCGATCGGAATCGGCCGGGCACAGGCACCTTCTTTCCACATCAGACCGTGGAATCGCTGTGCCATGCGATCGAGCAGTTCGAGTGCGGCCCCGAATACTGTGATCCGCACCTCGCGCGCCGTCACGCGGAGCAATTCGCAGCCGAGCGATTCGAGCAGGAAATGATTGGCTGCCTCAACGCGTTGGCCGGAAAGTCCGACGCAATGTCGCTGCGATAGCAGTGGCGTGGAACACGGACCTCAAGCCGGGAATTCGTTCAAAGTCAAGCCGCCATTATCGCGGCCTAGCGCCATCCCCATCCGTACCCTCCCGCCGAACGACCAGGATCCGTTGCGGGGGACCGCGGCATCCTATCGCACCGTCTCGAAAACCGTTGACCGCGGTCCCCGGTCAAATGCATCCATTACTTCGGCGTGGTGTTCTCAGGATAACCCCAATTGGTGGCGAATCAATTGGCAAAGGCTGTCCCTGATTTCCCTATGCCGAGGCACTGGAGCTCGCCGTCCGTTTGCCGGATTGCGGTAGATGTCGTGCCTCTTGCCGTTGGCGCAAGAGGTGACACCCATCCTGCACCAGCTCACGGATGGACTCCTGGCGTTTCATACCCCGAGTTCCACTTGCTTCGAATGCGAGCCGGCTGGAATCGGCGCCTCCTCACCCTTTCGCATCAAGGCATACGCGTCCTCGATGTTGGATTCCAATTCTTCAAGCGTTTCACCTTGGCTGAATACGCCGGGAACCTCTTTCAGACGCCCCACGAACCAGCCGTCGTCGATCCAGTATTCCAACGTAAACGGTCGTCGCATCGTCCTTCTCCACAAACATCACCAGGCACGTTTGCAGCCGCCAAGCCGTCGCAATTATACCACCAGGCGGGGTCCGATCCCAAGGACCACCTGGAGCTTTTCACACATCCACTCCCGCCTCCCCTCGGCAATCCATGCCACAAGAAACCTGCCCACACTGGGGCGACCACGAGGTTTCCGGTCAGGCCCCGCGCGCCTAAAATGCCTCGTACGGTGACACAGCGCCTGGTTGTCACCCGACAACTCACCCGCTCAAACCAGTAGGAGAAAGCATGAAAGTCGCCGTCTTCAGCACGAAGCCGTACGACCGCGAATTCCTCGCCGCCGCGAATGCGACCGCCGGTCATGAGCTGGTCTTCTTCGAACCTCGACTGACGCCCCAGACCTGCCGCCTCGTCGACGACTTCCCGGCGGTCTGTGCTTTCGTCAACGACCAGCTCGACGCCTCGGTGCTCCTGCCGCTCTCGCGCCAGGGAGTCAAACTCATTGCGTTGCGTTCCGCCGGCTTCAATCACGTCGACCTCCAGGCCGCCGAGCAACTCGGCATGACCGTGACGCGCGTGCCGGCCTACTCCCCGCACGGTGTGGCAGAACACACCGTCGCGCTGATGTTGGCGCTGAACCGCAAGATCCCGCGGGCCTACAACCGGGTGCGGGAGGGCAATTTCGCGCTGGACGGCCTGCTGGGGTTCGACTTCTGCGGCCGGACCGTCGGCATCATCGGCACCGGCAAGATCGGCGCGGTCGTGGCCAGAATCCTGGCCGGCTTCGGTTGCCGGGTGCTGGCCTACGACGTGGGCGCCAATCCGGACGTGGAAGCGATCGGCGGGAAGTACGTCTCGACCGAAGAACTGTTCGCCCAGTCCGACATCATCACGCTCCACTGTCCCCTGGTCCCCGCCACGTATCACGTCGTCAATGAGGAGGCGATCGCTCGCATGAAGCGGGGCGTGATGCTCATCAACACGAGCCGCGGAGCGCTGATCGACACCCAGGCCGTGGTCCGGGCGCTCAAGTCGGGAAAGATCGGCTACCTGGGACTCGACGTCTACGAGGAAGAGGCCGGCTTGTTTTTCGAGGACCTCTCCACCCGCGTCATCCAGGACGACGTCTTCTCCCGCATGCTCACGTTTCCCAACGTGATCATCACCGGCCATCAGGCCTTCTTCACCCGCAACGCCCTGGAGGCCATCGCGCAAGAGACGCTCGCAAATATCACGGCCCACGAACGCGTGCAGCGGCCGCCCGGGCTGATCACGTCGGAAGTCGTCCGCGCGTAGTCCTCCGCCGCTGCCTCGCACGTAGCGGAACTCGTAAGAGTTCGCCCGGACATGCCTTACTCTTCCAGCAGCTTCTCCTCGAGAATCTTGGCGATGTGCTCGTTGTACTTCCCGGAACGGGTGCGCGGAGGAATCCACTTCTCGTAATCGAAATCCGGATCGCTCAGTTTTTCGTGCGGGCTGCGGTGAAAGAGATAGAAGTCCCGCACGCGCCGCGACGTCGCTTCGTCGTCGTACTCGCCCAGGTCGAAGTACGGGCCGGCCGGGTGCTCGTGAGGAGGTCCGTAGTCGTGCTCGGCCACCGGGGTGACGAATTGTTCCAGGCCGCAGCCCACGTACACCTGGAAGCCCCGGAAGTCCGAAGTCGCGTTGATCAGCGGCCCGCCCCCATAGTCGCCTACCCAAAGCCGTTCGTGGGTCTCCAGCACGCGGTTGGGCAGGCTGACGCAAAGGCGGACGGTGGACTCCGGGTCGAATCGCTTCAGCAGGTCGATCAGTTGTTTGACTCTCATGGTTGGCTCATCCCTGCACGGGTTTCCACGCAATTCTACGCCCCCGGCGCACCATTGCCATCCCACGCCGTTTTGTCCACCAAATGGTGGGGTTCGGCCGTGGAGAATTGCGGACCCGGGGAAACCGTTCCCGAGCCGGTTTCGTCCTGTTCTTGGCAGAATCACGATGGGGAAGTGGGCCGATCTGCTTGTCGCGCGGGGCCGTGATCGTCCGGCTATGCGGGCAGAAAGTCAGCGACGTGTGAGGAAACGGTTCATGTGGCGGCGAAACTGGATTCTCTCGGTCGTAGTCGCAACCGTTGCCACAGCAGTCCTAACGGGTGGGTTTCTGGCATCTGCCGACCGCTCGTCCACCACGCGGCAGCCGGAAGAACTGGCGGGTCCCCGGACCGAAGCGGCCACTGGCGCCCCAGCCTCTCCGGCTTCCAGCTACACGAGCGTTCTCATCCGCGACGTTCCCCACATCCACCAGAAACCCGACTTCTGCGGAGAGGCCTGTGCGGCGATGGTCCTCCAGAAGCTCGGGGTGGCGGCCGACCAGGACTGCGTCTTCGACCAGTCCGGCCTGGATCCTCTGGCCGGGCGGGGATGCTGGACCAAGGACCTGGCTGTCGCCTTGCGGAACATCGGTTTCGACGTTGGTCCCGTCTGGCACAAGGTATCCGCCGACCGTGCCGACGCGGAGTTGGAGGCGCTTTGGAAGGCGGTCCACGCCGATCTCGCGGCCGGAGTGCCCTCGATCCTCTGTACCCGCTACGACGCTCGTCCCAACACGACCGAGCACTTCCGGCTGGTCCTCGGCTACGACGCCCGCACCGACGAAGTCCTCTACCACGAACCGGCCGTCGCTCAAGGCAGCTATCTCCGCGTGTCCCGCCCCGGCCTGCTCGCCCTGTGGCCGCTCAAGTACGATCCTCGCGAGTGGACCGTAATCCGCTTCCGGATGAAGCCCGGGCAAATCCGGAAGCCCAAGCCCGCGGCAAGCTTCACCGCCGCGGATTACGCGCAGCACATGATGGAGCTACGCAAAAAGCTCCCCGGCGAGGGTTTCACGGTCGTTATCCAGCCGCCGTTCGTCGTGATCGGCGACGATTCGCCCGAGTCGGTGCGCGGCTGGGCCGTCGGCACCGTCCAGTGGGCCGTGGACAAGCTCAAGGCCTCGTACTTCAAGCAGGATCCGCTCGAGATCCTCGATATCTGGCTTTTCAAGGATGCGGAAAGCTACAACAGCCACACCCGGCAGATCTTCGGCCACGCGCCCACAACTCCCTACGGCTACTACTCGGCCGCCGACCGCGCCCTGGTGATGAACATCGCCACGGGCGGCGGCACGCTCGTCCACGAGATCGTCCATCCGCTTATGGCGGCGAACTTCCCCCGCTGCCCCGCATGGCTCAACGAAGGGCTTGGGTCGCTCTACGAGCAGTGCGGCGAGGCGGACGGCAAGATACGAGGCCGGACGAACTGGCGACTGGCCGGCCTCCAGCAGGCAATCCGCGGCCACGCGCTCCCCTCGTTCCGCGAACTCTGCTCGACGAGCGATGACCAGTTCTACCTCGAGGACAAGGGCACAAACTACGCCCAGGCCCGCTATCTCTGCTACTACCTCCAGGAGCACGGCCTCCTGGAGCAGTTCTACCAACGCTTCCGCGCCGACTGCGAGAAAGACCCCTCCGGCTTCGAAACGCTGAAAGCCATCCTCGGCCGACAGGATATCGACGCCTTTGAAGAGGAGTGGGAAACCTGCGTGCTGAAGCTGCGCTTCGCCGGGTAAAACGGAATTCATTCCGTTGCGAGATAAAAGAAGGCAGGCATGGCGAATGTGTTGTAAATTCCCTTTTACCCGCGTGCAACTCGTACTCCCGCGGTGTATACTGATGGGCTGCCGTTTTCCCGCATTGGAGACTCTTGAGGAGACAACAACCATGCGTTTGCCCGTGATCGCCGTTGCTTTGGTGTTGGCGCTGTCCTTGGTCCTGCCCTCGCGCGCGGCCGAGTCGGGTTGGAACCGGGAGACGAAGGCCGAGCGCAACGCTCGCATGGAGTGGTGGCGCGACGCCCGCTTCGGCATGTTCATCCACTGGGGCCTTTACGCCGTGCCGGCCGGCGCCTGGAACGGCAAAGAAGTGCCCGGTATCGGCGAATGGATCATGAACTCGGCGAACATCCCGGTCGACGAGTACGAGAAGCTGGCCGGAAAGTTCAACCCGGTGAAGTACGATCCGGCCCAGTGGGCCCGCATCGCCAAAGACGCCGGAATGAAGTACCTCGTGATCACCTCGAAACACCACGACGGCTTCTGCCTCTTCGCCACCGACACAACCAAGTACGACGTGGTGGACGCCACTCCCTACGGCGAAGACCTTCTCAAGCCGCTCGCCGAGGAGTGCCGCAAGCAGGGGATCAAGTTCTGCACGTACTACTCGATCATGGACTGGCACCATCCGGCCCAGGACCGTGCGAACGAGAAGCAATACAACCCCACCCGGATCCGCGAAGGCCGCAAGCAGCAATACATGACGTACATGAAGGAGCAGCTTAAAGACCTGTTGGAGAGCTGCAATCCGGAGGTCCTCTGGTTCGACGGCGAATGGCCCGACTGGTACACCGAACAAGACGGCCGCGAGATCTACGCCTATCTCCGCGAGCTCAAGCCCGAGATCATCGTCAACAACCGCGTCGGCAAAGGCCGCCAGGGCATGGAGGGGCTGAACAAGGCGGACCAGGACTACGTGGGCGACTTCGGCACGCCCGAGCAGCAGATCCCCGCCACGGGGCTTGCCGGCGTCGACTGGGAGTCGTGCATGACGATGAACGACACCTGGGGATACAAGGGCCAGGACCGGAACTGGAAGTCTGCCGAGACCCTGATCCGCAACCTGATCGACATCGCTTCCAAGGGGGGCAACTATCTGCTCAACGTCGGCCCGACCGCGGAAGGCGAGATCCCCGCCCCTTCGGTCGAGCGGCTTGCGGCGGTCGGCCGGTGGATGCAAGCCAACAGCGAGTCGATCTACGGCGCTCAGGCCAGCCCGTTCGAAAAATCTCCCTGGGGCCGTTCCACGCAGAAACGGATCGACGGCAAGACCCGCATCTATCTGCATGTCTTCGAGTGGCCGAAGGACGGCAAGTTGCCGGTGCCGGGTCTGCCCGGCGCTCCGGCCGGCGCACGCTTGCTCGCCGGCGGCAAGGCGCTTTCCTTGACAGTCCAGGACGGAGGCGTGGTCATCGCACTGCCGTCGGAATCGCCCGACAAGATTGCGACCGTGGTCGCCCTCGACCTCCAGCGGTAAAACCGTTGCGCCCCTTCACCGCCCGGCTGCTTCCGCGGTACGCGATTGCCGCCCGATTCGATAGAGGTGCGTGTCCGTGCGGACGAGCATGCCCCGTTCAACAAATGCCGGCGACGCCATGATGCGGCCGTCGAGGCGGTTCTCGGCAAGCCGTTCGAACCGATCGCCGGGCCGGATCGCGGTGGAAACGCCGTTTTCGCTGAAGAAATAGATCCGCCCCGCGGCGAACGAGCCAGATGCGGCATACGCGCCCCCGAGCCGTTCGCTCCATTGGACCTCCCCGGTGACGGCGTCGACACAACTGGCGACCCCCCGGTCCGAGACAAAATACAATCGGCCTGCGACCAGAAGCGGCGACGGCCGTTGCGGCGTGCCTTGCTGCAGTTGCCAGGCCACGTGCGACTCGGTGACGTCCCCCGTGCCGTCGGTGCGGATCGCCAGCATCCGCGATCCGCCGTAGGCTGTGCAGACGTAAACCATGCCGTGCCCGTACACCGGGCGGGACGTGTTGGAAAACGTATCGCCGGTGTCCACACGCCAGAGTTCCTCGCCGGTTGTCGGGCGGTAGGAAACGATCCACTGCGCGCCGGGCGCCACCATCTGTTCCTTGCCGTTCGCCACGAAGATCAGCGGTGTGCTGAACGCCTTGCGAAACGAGGGGGTGGTCGCGGTAATCGGCGGGCGAGGCGTTTTCCAGACCGTCTCGCCGGTTCTGGTATCGAGCGCGGCAACATATTGCTCGTCGCATCCATCGCGAACCAGGATCAACAGGTTGCGATAAACCGTCGGCGAACTGCCCGGTCCGACCTGGTGCTCCACCGCCAGCCGGCGCGACCAGAGCATCTTGCCGGTGGCCGCGTCGACGCAAACCGTGCCCATCGCGCCGAAATCACAGTAGACGCGCCCCTCGTCGGCAACGGGTGTGGGCGAAGCGTAGCTGTTGGTCTTGTTCAGCAAGATCGGCTGGTCGAACTCGAAAAGCGTTGTATCGTGCACCAGCCGTCCGCTGTCCAGATCGATCGCGATCGCCTTCAGGGCCACGTGATGTGCCACGTAGGTATTCGAGTCCGGATGGCCGGTTCGCGCCAGCGCCTTCTCGAGATCTCCCGGCAGGGCCGGTGTCTCCACCGCCGTCGTCAGCCAAACCCGCCCGCCGGCCACCACGGGCGAGGACCATCCACGGCCCGGGATCGTGACTTTCCATATCACGTTCTCCGTCTCGCTCCAAACCAGCGGCGTTTCACTCACCGCCGCATACCCCTGGCCCCCTGGCCCGCGAAACTGCGGCCAGTCTTCTGCATGGACGCTGGCAAATGGCGTCAAAAGCAACAAAGCCGCCAGGCCGATGAACTGCTGGACGATGGGATTCATGTACCAGTCCCTTTTGCGCGACGATTGGGAAATGCCTTCTCCTGCCGGACGACCTCGGCGGGTTGTCTCCTACGGTTTGCCTATTCTACTCGTACCTGGCATACTACGAAAGAAGGGGCAAGCGAGGTTTCTTATGGCAACGATCACCGAGCAAATCATTGAACCCGACTTGTACGTCTTGCACGACGTCAGTTGGGAGTTCTACGAGGCCTGTCTGAACGAACTGGGCGACCGGAACATTCGCTTAACCTACGACCGCGGCACGTTGGAGTTCATGTCCCCTTCCGAGACGCACAACCGATCCAAGAGGCTTCTGGGGCGGCTGATTGAGGCGCTTACCGAGGAATTGGGCATTGAGATCCGCAGCGAGGGGTCGACGACGTGGCGGAAGAAGCGGCTGAGGCGAGGGCTGGAGCCGGACGAGGCTTACTATGTCGAGCATGAACCGCTTGTCCGCGGTCGCGAGACGATCGATCCGGCCGTCGATCCGCCGCCCGATCTGGTGATCGAAGTCGAGGTTACCCGCCGCATTGTGGATCGATTAGGCATCTACGCGGCCCTCGGGGTGCGAGAGATCTGGCGCTGCGCGGCCGATGGTCTGCGAGTCTTCGTTCTTGGCGACGATGGCAAGTACCACGAGGCCGACCAGAGCCCGAGTTTCCCATTCCTGCCGTTGGAGGAAGTGAACCGCTTCTTTGCCCGGCGCAACGAGATGGGCGAGACGGCCTGGGTCCGCTCGTTTCGCGAGTGGGTCCGCCAGATGAAGCCGCACTGGACGCAGGGGCAGCAGTAGCCGGAGTTCGTCTTTGAATGCCATCAGAGGCCCACGGATGGCCTCGCCACGGATTTCCTCTCCAATGATCCGTGGTCCGGCGCTGCCATCCGTGGGCCTTGTGCGAGACGGCGACGATATCTCAAAGGGGCCCCTCCCCGGCGCGTCTTGCCGGCCGTCTGCGACGTGCATAGCATTTTTCTCGCGTCCCTGGACGTACGGACAACGACTCTTTTCGTCCTATTCTCAAGGAGGCACGAAATGAACGGGGCAACTTCCACGATATCTCCAGAACAGACCGCTGTCGATCCGCGCGATCAATTCGCGCAAAAGCTGATGGCAACCCTCAACTCCGCCGGTCTGGCGATGATGATCTCGATCGGCCACAGGACCAGGCTATTCGACGTCATGGCGGGCATCGAACCCGCTTCCAGCCACGAAATCGCCCAGCGCGCCGAGCTCAAGGAACGGTACGTTCGCGAATGGCTCGGCGCAATGGTCACCGGCGGGGTCGTCGAGTTCGATCCCGACAAAAAGACGTACCTGCTGCCGCGCGTCCACGCCTCGCTCCTGACGCGCGCGTCCACGCCGGAAAACTTCGCGGTGACGATGCAGTGGATCGCCGTGCTCGGCCGCGTCGAAGACGAGATCGTCGAGGCATTCCAACGCGGCGGCGGAGTCCCCTATGAGGCGTTCCACCGCTTCCACGAAGTCATGCGCGAAGAAAGCGCCCAGACCGTGGTCGCCACGCTTCTGGAGCATATCTTGCCGCTGGAGCCCAGGCTGGAAGACCGGTTGCACGAGGGGGTCGAGGTGCTCGATATCGGCTGCGGCGCCGGCCGCGCCGTGATGCGCCTGGCGGAAGCATTTCCGCGAAGCCGGTTCGCCGGATACGACCTTTGCGCGGACGCCGTCGCTATGGCCCGCGCCGACGCCGCCAAGGCCGGCCTCCAGAATGTCCGGTTCGAGGTCCGCAACGTGGCCGAACTGGATGAGCCGTCGCGCTACCACCTCATTACCGCGTTCGACGCCATCCACGACCAGGCCGATCCCGCCGCCGTGCTTCGTGCCATCCACCGGTCGCTCCAGCCGGACGGCCTGTTCCTCATGCAAGACATCGACAGCTCGAGTCACCTCGAGAAAAACTGCCGCCACCCGCTGGGGACCTTTCTCTACACGATCTCCTGCATGCACTGCATGACCGTCTCGCTGGCCCAAGGCGGCGCGGGGTTGGGGACCTGCTGGGGCGTCGAACTGGCCCAGAAGATGCTCCGGGAGGCCGGCTTCTCCGAGATCCAGACCCACCGCCTGCCGCACGATGTCTTCAACTGTTTCTTCGTTGTCGAGCCGTAGCGCAACTCCATCCCCGGTCAAGACGATTTTGCGAGGCGGAAGCCCAGGTCGTCGATGCGGCGGTCGGGCTTGATCCCGTCGCGATACGCCGCCCGGCAGACCGATGCGGTATCGCCCCAGCAGCCGCCCCGTTTCACCCGCAGCAAACCCGTTGCCGGTCCGCGGGGGTTCTGCATGGCTCCCGCTTTGTAGTAATCCTCCTCGTACCAGTCTTCGCACCACTCCCACACATTACCGTTCATGTTGTAGCACCCGTAGCCGCTCACGCCCCGCGGATAGCCGTACACGGGGCAGGTCGTCTCATTCCCGAAATTTCCCAAATTGCGGCACCGCTCCCCGTCCCACGTGTCTCCCCAGGGATACTTCCGGTTCGCCGGGCCCCGCGCCGCCTTCTCCCATTGCGCCTCGGTCGGCAAACTCAATCCGGCCCAGTGCGCATAGGACTGCGCATCGAGCCAGCTTATGTCCGTCACCGGATGGTCGGTCCACTGCGGCTCCTGCCATCTCGCATAGCCCGGCGCGGGCTGCCCGGTCGCCTCCACAAACCGCCGGTACTGACCGTTTGTCACCGCGTAGATCCCGATATAGTACCCATCCAGCCACACCGGGTGCTTGGGACAGTTGCCGTTCTCGCCGTCTCCCATCTCGAACTCACCGGGCGGTACGTACACCAACACGCTCCCGTCCCGCTCGTTGAGCACCAGCGGGGACTCGATCAGGAACCGGTTGGGCGATATCTCTCGAAGGACAGGCATCGCATGCTCCTCTGACGATTAAGGGGGAAGGCGGAAGTGCATGACTGTTGAACGATGGGAGTGTCTCTTTCCCATTCCCCCTTCACACCGAAGCCGACCGGGCGAGGCGGAAACCCAGATCTTCGCCACGGTAGTCCGGGCTGCGTGCGTAACGGCTTGCGGGCCGGCAGCGGGTGGTGACGTAATAGCAGCTCCCGCCCCGCAACACCCGCTGGGAGCCCTCTTCGGACCCGCCCGGGTTTCGCACCGGTCCGGTTCGGTAATAAGCCTCGTCATACCAGTCCTCGCACCACTCCCCTGCGTTGCCGCTCATATGGAAACATCCGTACCCGCTTGCGCCTTGTGGGTACTCGTGCACGGCACAGGTCGTCTCGGTTCCACGGTTCCCTGCGTGGCGGCACCGCTCCGGGTCCCAGGCATCGCCCCACGGATACTTCCGGTTTTCCGGGCCCCTCGCCGCCTTCTCCCACTGCGCCTCCGTCGGCAGACTCAAGCCGGCCCACTCCGCGTAGGCCTGCGCGTCGTCCCAGCTCACATCCGTCACCGGATGATCGGCCCATGGGCTCTCCTGCCATCTCGGATTGGCCGGGCCAGGGTAACCGGTCGCCTCCACGAACCGCCCGTACTGGGCATTGGTGACCGGATAGATCGCGATATAGTACCCGTCCAGCCATACCCGGTGCTTGGGACAATCCGCGTCCTCCCCGTCTCCCATCTCGAATTCGCCCGGCGGCACGTAGACTAGTTCGCTTCCCTCCCAAAACTTGAGCACCGTATCATGAGCCGCGTCTCCTGTCGCCGCGGCGAGCTGCGTTGTTTCATCCCCGCCGGAGACGAATGCCTCCTGCAGCGAGCATAGGATCTCCAGAAAAAGCGAGCCCCGCCGCGCCGGCTCCCCGGCACTGCGCATTCTCGCCAGGCGTTGGTTCCAGCGAGCATGCACCTCGGGCGCAACCGCCAGCGGCGCGGCCAGAACGTCGGCGTCCACCCCGCTGAGCGTCCCGATCCAGTGGACGTGGTCGTGCATGGCCGCCAACGCCGGATCCAGCAGGCGCGCCGCCAGCCGCAAGGGCCACTCGGAGCTCTTGGCCGCCTGCTGGATTTGCGGATCCTGGTCGGCGCCGAGTTGCTGCGCCCGAAATATCGCCTCCGCCCGGCGCAACGGATCCTTTTCATGCACGTCTTGGTCTGGTGTGCAAGGCCCCTGCCAGACCGCGAGCAGATCGCGCAGGCCGACCGGCGGCGCGGGGCCTTCCTCGAACGTCACTTTCCCCAGGCTCCGATACGCGTTGACCGCGCGGACGGCCGCCTGGCGCCGCCGCCGGTCCTTGGGCAGCCGGCCGCTTTCCGACCAATGCCTGCAGAGTTCCAAGGCATCGAGCAACGTCGTCTCCCGCAGCGAGTCGAACAGGCCGTCCTCGTCCCCGGCGGCCTTCAGGGCATCGAGGTATAGCGGGCGGTCGAACCCCTCCCGTCCCCCCATCGCCTTCCGGTAGGCCGCAACCACGGCCGCATTCCTGCTCTTGACGACCGTGTTGTTGATCCGCCGGCGGAAGGTCTGCGGCGCCATGAGAAACGCCTGGAGAAAACACTCGCCCCGGTCGTCACGGAGCGCCTGGTAGCGTTTCGGCTGGCCGGTGACCAGGTAGAACATCGCCGCCAGTTGCCGCCGGCCCGGCTTCCGCCCTTGCGTCTTGACAAACGCCTCCAACTCGGGCGATTCCCATCGCCACCAGGCCTCGACGATTTCGTCGTTCAATCGCTCGTCGTTCGGCAACTGCTCCAAGGCCGCCAGCAAGCCGCGCCGGATATCCTCGTCGGGATCCGGCAGCCACTCCAGCGCCCTGCGGACCGCCTGCGGTTCCGGTGCAAGTCGGACCGCGCGCCCCAGTTTCCACTCGCTGGCCAGGCGGACCTCCGGTGAACCCGCCGGTTCGCCCAAGGCCGCCAGCACCCCGAGCAGTCTCGCTTCGCGCTTTCTGAGCCACTGCTTCCAGAGTTGGTCGGTCGTCGTTTGGGTCGGCTTGCGCCCGTGCCTGGTGATGAACGCCTCCATTTCCTCCGACTGGTTCTGCAGCCAGCATTCAACGATCGGCTCGTTCAAGACGGCGGCGTTCGGCAGCCGGGCGAGCGCCGCGAAGACATGGGCATGGACGTCGCAGTCCGGATCCCCCAGCCACGTGAGCGCCTGGCGCACGCTCGCTGGGTTCGGAGCGATCTTCACCCCGCGTCCGAGTTTCCAGAGGCTGGCCAGACGCAACTCCGGCGCCTGCGCCGGATGCCCCAGTTCGACGAGCAAGTCCGCAAGTTCGTTCTGCCGCGTATCGAACCACAACCGCCACAGCCGGTCGATTCTCCCCTGGTCCTGCGGCGTTGCCAGCCCCAGCAACGCTTTGCGGATTTCCTGCGGCCGATGGCCCTTCACCAGCGCGTCGGCCAGCACATCGATCGCCCCTGGTTCGGCCGACTGCACCAGATAGGAGAGCGCCTTGCGGTGGCGCGATCCCTGGAACCACAAGGACGCGTCGAACAGATCCCGCTTGGCCTGCTCCAGATCCACGGCAACCCTTTCCTGGCAACTCGCCGCCTCGTCGTGTTGGGATTCCCTCGATTGTACCACGTACTCCAGCGGAGTACGCGGTTGCCGCTTGGCCACACCGGCCGCCCGCATCGTGCAGACGCGTGATTCCTGGCCCGAGCCTGGAAGAAAGCTCTTCCGTTCTTGCCTGTGGGACGGCCTTCCCAGGCCGTCTTCTTCTCACGATCTCGACGGGCTGGAAAGGCCGTCCCACGTTGGCGCTCCGCGTTCCAAGACAAGACACCCCCACGGATGGGGTTCACGCCGTGCACAGACCTTCGCCCCAATGCCCTACTGCCCATCCGCCGATCGAGATCCCGCCGGAGACTGTCGAGAAGGGGGTATACTTGGGAGAGGACAATCGGCCACGCGCGTTGGCCGACCCATCAAGCCAGACCCCCACCATTGCATACTGATGCGCTATCTTATCACCGGCGGAGCGGGTTTTATCGGATCCCACTTGAGCGAGGCCCTGCTTCGAGCCGATCACGAGGTGCTGATCCTCGACGATTTTTCCACCGGCCGGCACCAGAACATCCGCCACCTCGAGGACAATCCGCGGCTGAAGGTAATCTACGCCAGCGTCCTGGAGAGCGACGTCACGCGCGACTGCGTCCGCGAGGCCGATCGCGTCTTCCACCTCGCCTCGGCCGTGGGCGTGCAACTGATCATCGACGAACCCGTCAAGACGATCGAGACGATCGTCGAGGGAACTGCCACGGTCCTTGCAGCGGCAGCCCGCTACCGCAAGCCGGTCCTGTTGACCTCGACTTCGGAGGTCTACGGCAAGTCGAAAAAGATGCCCTTGGCCGAGGACGACGACACGGTGATCGGGGCGCCGAAGTTCCGCCGCTGGAGCTATGCCGCCAGCAAGGCCCTGGACGAGTTCCTCGCCCTGGCCCACTGGCACCACTCCCGACTGCCCGTGGTAATCGTGCGGCTTTTCAACACGGTTGGACCGCGCCAGACGGGACGCTATGGCATGGTAATCCCGCGCCTGGTCCGCCAGGCCCTGGCCGATGAGCCTTTGGGCGTGTACGGCGACGGCACCCAGACCCGCTGTTTCTGCCACGTCGGCGACGCGGTCGGCGCCCTGATGCGGCTCATGGACGAACCGGCCGCTCGTGGCG
>JABWBD010000537.1 GCA_013360685.1 Pirellulales bacterium | reverse complement strand
AGCGGGCTTGGAAGGCGATCTCCTGCAATACCTGGATGGCGTTCTTGCGGTCCAAAACAGGGAAGTTGGCCGGGAACGGCTGGAGCTTCTCCTGGACATGGTTGAACGACGTGGCATCCCACGTCAGATCGGTGTAGTTGGCGATCAGGTACTTGAGGATGTTCACGGTGTCCGGGCCGACGCTCGACTGAAAGGTCACGTAGAGATCATCGCTCCATCCCTGATCCGTGATGGACGAGAGGGGCTTGTTGACGACGATCTGCACGGCGGTCACCGACCCGTAGGCATGGCTTTCGACCCTGTAGAGATCGGTGGGCACGTCCACCAGCCGCCGTTCCCCGGTGAGTTGCTTGTAGGCTTTCACCGCCAAGACAGTGCCGGGCACGATGGAGACGATGTAGGTAATCGGCTCGTCGCTGGCGATCTTCACCGACGCGCCGGGATCGACCCAGAAATGTTGGGCCACCGGTTCGGTGTCCATCTGGTGCGTGGTGGCCTGGCTGATCGTCGTTATCACGCCGTAGTGAAGAATCGTCTTCTGCCAAGACGGCCGCGCACCGCAGCCTGGCGGAATTTCATCCTCGTACCGATAGTACCGGGTCTGTGTCGGCTCCAGGCAGACAGCCGGCTCCTGGGTCTTTTCCGCATAGGCATCGGCGGCCGTGGCATCGTCCGCCGGGTGCTGCCGGCTCTGGACACGGAACAACTCGCCCTCAAAGTGCCCGGTAAACAGACCGCCGTTGATGTTGATGGTCAAAGTCTGCCCCTGGGGAAAGTCCTCGCCGCCCAGGATGCGAATGGGATTCTCGCCTTCCCCTTGGGCGAAAGCCTCGTCGATCTGTTGCTGCCGGCGGGCTAAAGCGCAAGCCCGCTGTTTGTCGCGGCGGGCCACGGCGGCGTTGATCTGCTGATTGAGCGAGTCAACGCGCTGCTGAAGCTCTGCCGCCTTCTGGGCGTCTACCGGCGGGTGAAACGCGGGTGCCCAACAATCCTTCACCTCAGCATAGTGATTCCGCTCAACCACCATTTGCATGAGGCTCATGGTGAATTCCGAGTCGTCGGCACCGTCCGACAACGAGGCCCACAAGTCCATGCCGCTGAGGATACCTACGCCGGTGAGCGTCGTGCCCGTGACCGCCTTGTTGACCTGGAGCGCCGGACAGTTGACCACCTTGCCGAAGATCATCGGCCACGCCTTGCCCACCATGTCGGCCGGCAGGTAAGGGAACTGGCCTTCCTCGGCAGAGAAGCCGATCTCCTTGTCTTCCAGTTGCGAGAGGATCGTAAACTTCACCGTCCGGTCCCGCTCGCTCCAACTGATCGGCGAACTCACCTTGCCGCTGAAGAGCAGAAACTTGTCGGCCAGATCAAGGCCCGAGAAATACTGGTAGACCCGGCAGGTCCGCTTGTGAACGTCGTGGGCGTCCATGATGGCCTTGATCGAACCATCCGTGTCGTCCAGCGTAACAGCAAGCGACTGCGACCCGCTGCTGTTGCTCACGTTGACCACGTTATCCAGGTCGCCGACCTCCACGATCCGGCCGGGAATCGTCCCCACGGTGCGGTCGGCATAGCACGCGGTGCTCCCAGCCACCCAGTCCACCTCAATGATGGTGATGGGTTCGTTGCCGTAGCGGTTCGCCAGTTTCGCCAATCCGGCTGGTGATATATTTCTCACTGCTCGACCCCCTCGAATTCGAGTTCGATCATCTGGGCCTCGCCGCGCGGCATCGGGCTGATCGCCGGCCCGGCCTTCTGCGGCGTGTCAAACTCGAATGGGTTGTTGGTGAAGTTGCCGACCCACACTCGGCCGTTGTGGTCAACGATCCTCATCGGCGAGGCGAAGTAGGCGAAGAGGAAGGCCCGCAATTCGAGGCCCTTGTTGCGCATCAGCCGGAAGGTCCACTTCAGCTTCCGGCGGTCGCCCTTGCGCTTGACGTAGGTGTAGCGGGTGCCGTCCATCGCCAGCTTGCGGGTCACGGTCGCCGTCAAGCCCTCCTGGTCGCTGAACTGCGGGTTGGGCAAGAGCGTCGTGGTCTGCAAGAGCGGATAGGGGGCGGCAAGCGTAAACATGGGCCTCTTCTCGATAAGGTTATGCCGGGACCAACTCGCCCTCAAACTCGAAGCTGGCCGAGAAGCTATCGCGGCCGTCCTGGACCACCGGGTCGGCCGGCGTAGTAATCACCCCGGTCCAGTAGCGGTGCTCCCAGTCGTAGACGCCCACTTCTTCGCCAAGATGGGCGTCCAGGAAGGCAAGCAACTGCTGGGTCTGATCGCTCGTGAGGCCGGAGAAGTTCAGCACGAGGGTCTGTATCTTCGGCCAGATCGGATCGGCGAAGACGATCAGCGTGCCGCCGCGCGTCTCGCGGAGCACTCGGTTGAAGCCGAGCCGGTCCTTGTTGCCGAAGTTGGGTGCCCGGAGCGTCACCGAGTCGGTAGTGGGGCCGCTTGCCGGGTAGACCAATTGGAACGAGGCCGTGACGCCGGGGCGCGGACCCTCAAGGGAAAGCGGCGGGGTTGTCAAAGCCCCCACTTCCCCCGCGCCGACAAACGGGTGATACCGCTGAAGGACGCCCGCCGAGACCAGATAGTACGTCGCCGACTGATGCAATCCGAGCGACGAGACTGCACCCCGCTGACCACTCCGCGCCACGGCGGCCTCGACGGTCAATGCCAACGCCGACCGAACGAGCTTGCACCTATCGACGGCAGCCGATTGCGTGAACGCCAACCAGGTGCCAGCGTTTCCCAACTGGTTGGTGCGGATTTCACCCAACAAATCCAGGACGCTTTCCGCCGACACGTCAATCGCCGTCGCCTTGACCTTGACTACTGACGCCACCTGCCCCAACGGAATCGGCTGATTGACCGCCAGAGATCGCGGCAAGGCCACGCTCGCGGCATCTTGCAGGCCCTCGATCCGCTCGACCATTTCGTCGAGTTGCGGATCGTACTCCACCGTGACGGTCTGAAGCGGGGTCTCGGCCGACAAGTACCACGGTCGGGCGGTTACTTCGCTCTGCGCCAACGCCAGCGGACTTTCGGCAGCCAGCTTCCGCACGACAACGACAGATGCCTCGTGCCACAGCCCCCAAAGCTCGTCCCAAGCCCATCCGGTTCGCACGACCGTGTTGGCCGCAGCCGTGTCCAGGCTGAGCGTCGATTCCGCGCTGACCGGCGTGGGGACGATATGAATACACGTTGCCGCACTGGTCAGGTCCAGGGCGCTCATGGCAGCGGCGGCGACGATGTTGTTCCGCCCGGCCGCCACGCTCAGGTTGATCGTGGACTCAGCCGCCACGTCGATGACAGCCGGCAGCACGCGGGCCGCTTCGACGGTCAAGCTGATCACCGACTCCGCACTGGCGCTGGGCAGATTGTTCCGGCCCGCCATAGCGGCCGAGGCCAGCGTGCTCTCAGCCGCCACCGCCCGCGCGACGGCGAAGTCGGCCGCCACATCCAGGCTGATCGGGGATTCGGCCGCTCCGCTGAGCAGATTGTTGCGCCCGGCGGCATCGACCAGCGCCAACGTGTTCTCGGCCGCCAACGCCCGCACGACCGTGAAGTCGGCTGTCACGTCCAGGACCAGCGTAGATTCTGCCGCCGCCTCGATAAGCTGACCGCCGATATTGGCCGCCGCATCCGTCAGGACAAGCGTACTTTCGCCCGCCACCGCCCGCGCGACGGCGACCTCGGCCGCCACACCCAGGCTGATCGGGGATTCAGCCGCTCCGCCGAGCAGATTGTTGCGCCCGGCGGCATCGACCAGCGCCAGCGTGCTCTCGGCCTCGGCCGCCCGCGCGATCGTGAAGTCGGCCGCCACGTCCATGCTGACCGCCGAATCGGCTACCCCACTCAAGAAGTCGTTGCGCCCGGCGGCATCCGAAAGGACAAGTGCATTTGAAGCGGCACAGGTCCGCACGACGCTCGTGGCCGCATCAGTCGAGAACAACAAGGTGCTCTCGGCATCAGCATAGACGATGTTGGCCC
>JABWBD010000119.1 GCA_013360685.1 Pirellulales bacterium | reverse complement strand
GACGGTGGTAGTAATCGGGCTGGCGGTGGGGTTTTCAAACACGTCGACATAGCGGGCGAAATCCTCGTTGCCGATGCCGGGCACGGTGATTTCGCGATGAACGTTCAGGCCGGACAGTGTCGCCGCAGCGGTTACCACCGTGCGCCCACCGTCGTCCATCGAGTAGCTCGTCGATGGAGCGAAGTCGGACCCGCCGACCTGGAGCCGATCGAGGCCGTTGGCGCCCGCGCCGGCGCTGATCAATTGGCCTGCTCCCCACTCCCCCGCGTCGACCGTAACGAGAAGTCCATGGCTGGAACGGAGATCCATCGCACCCGAGCCGAAATAGCGGGCCACGGCGACAAGATCGTACGATCCGCTGTAAGAAGGGCCCGCGACCACAATCTTTCCGTCAGGCTGAATCGCCACGCTCGTGGCACGTGCGTCGGACGTTGCCATGGTTGTGGTCAACTTGCCGTCGCTGTCGAAGGTGCTGTCGAGGCTGCCATCGGGGTTGTAACGCGCCACTGCGAAATCATAGCCGGTCCCGTTTTGCGAATAGCCCGCCACCACGATCTTGCCGTCCGGCTGCAGCGCCATGGCCGTGCCGAGATCCCCCTTCAAACTCATGATGGTGGTCAGCTTGCCATCGCCGTCGAAGCTGGTGTCCAAGGTCCCATTGGCGTCGTAGCGTGCGACCGCAAAATCGGAGGGGCCGCCGAGGCCTTCGTTCGAAAAGCCCGCAACCACGATTTTGCCATCAGGCTGCACTACGATGGCACGAGCATCGTCATTCCCTACGTCGAGTTGCGTGGTCAGCTTGCCATCGCCGTCGAAGCTGGTGTCTAAGGTTCCGCTGGCGCTGTACCGCACGATCGAAAAGTCGGTGTAGCTGCTCGTGGTGGAAGAACCCGCAACCAGGATCTTGCCATCCGCCTGCACCGCCACACCATAGGCCAGATCCCACCCGGCGATGTCCGTGGTCAGCTTTCCGTCGCCGCTGAAGGTGGTGTCGAGGTTCCCGCTTGTGTTGAAACGCACGACTGCGAAGTCGTACTGGGTAGTGCCATTCGGGTAGGAATTGGCCGCCACGACGATCTTGCCGTCCGGCTGAATGGCCATGCTCAAGCCAAAAATGGTTGATGCGTCACTGCCCGTGGTCGCTTTGCCATCGCCGCTGAAGCTGGTGTCCAAGGTGCCGTTTGAGTTATATCGCACCAGCGCAATGTCATACTTGAGGACGCTCGTGTTCCAGGAATAGCCCGCCACCACGATCTTCCCGTCGGACTGAATCGCGACGCCGTACACGAAATCGTCGGATGTGCCGCTGCCGACGGCCGTCGTCACCTTGCCATCGCCGTCGAAACTCGTGTCGAGACTCCCATCGGCGTTGTAACGCACTACGGCGAAATCATTGCCGCTGCCGCTCACGTACGAGTAACCCGCGACCACGATCTTGCCGTCGGGCTGCACCGCCACGCTTTGAGCGCCTGCATCCGAGGAGGCGACGACGGCGGTAGCGGCCTTGCCGTCGCCGTCGAACGACGGATCGAGCACGCCGGGAAGCTGGTTGGCCGCAAAATCGCCGACCCAATTGCCGCCGGCGCCGGCAATCGCGTCGCCGTCCAGAGCGTTGCCCTCGAGGTCGGTGATCGTGTCCTTGACCGTCAGCCGGTAAACGCCTTGGGAGATCGCGGCGAAAGTCAGCGTCGCCGTCTTGGCGGCATAAGCGGCGGATACTGGGATAACCACATCGTCGAGCGTGCCCAAGAGGGCGTCGGGGCCAAGGGTTTGAAGCTGATAGTTGCCGCTGACGGCGCCGCCGTTGACAGCCTCGCTGAACTGGACCTGAATCGAGGTCGTTCCGGGCGCCAGCACGCCTCCGGAAATGGTGGGCGTCGTTGCGACCACGGTTGGCGGCCCGTCGTCGTCGATGATCAAGGCCGTCACCTGTTGCGTGCCCCACTCGGTGCCGTTCGTTACACTCGTCATATCCACCACGATGGTCTCGTTCGGCTCGTCCGCCGTGTCCTGCACCGCGGTGAGTGTGATGGAACCGGTGGTGTTGCCGGCCGCGATTGTAATTTGGGTGCCGCCGCTGCGCGTGTAATCGCTGGTCAAGGTCGCCGTGCCCGAGAAGCCCAGGAAGACGGTCACCGCCTGTCCCGAGATCACCGACATCGTTGCCGTCACCGTGGCCGCGCCCGCCGCTTCCGCCATCGGCGAGCCGGAAAGCGACAGACCGACCATGGGCGGCGGGTCGTCGTCGGCGATCGTCGCGGTCACCTGCTGCACACCCGATTCGGTAGCGTTGGTCACGCTCGTAATGTCAACCACGATGGTCTCGTTCGCTTCATCCAAGGTATCCTGCACCGCGGTGAGCGTGATCGAGCCGGTGGTGCTCCCGGAGGGGATCACGATCTGCGTGCTGCTGCGCGTATAGTCGCTGCTGTACGTCGCCGTGCCCAAGAAGCCCAAGTTCACCGTTACAGACCGGCCGGAAGCCGCCGACAGGGTTGCCGTGACCGTGGCCACGCCTCCCGCCTCCGCCATCGGCGAGCCCGAAAGCGACAAGGTCACCGTTGGCGGCGGGTCGTCGTCGAGGATCGTCACCGTTGCGGTTTGCGTGAGGTACTCGCTCCCGTTGGTCACACCCGTAATGTCGACCACGATCGTCTCGTCCGTCTCGTCGCGCGTGTCCTGCACCGCGGTGAGTGTGATCGAGCCGCTGGTGCTGCCGGCTGGGATTACGATCTGCGTGCTGCTGCGCGTGTAATCGCTGCTATTCGTCGCCGTGCCCGAGAAGCCCAGAGTTACCGTTACTGTGTAGCCGGAAGCTGCCGAGAGCGTTGCCGTCACCGTGGCCGTCCCAGCCGCTTCCGCGATCGATTGGTTCGTTGGGGAGAGTCTCACGGTCGGCGGCGAATCGTCGTCGGTGATCGTGGCCGTCACCTGCTGAGTGCCCGACTCGGTGGCGTTGGTCACGCTTGCAACGTCCACCACGATCGTCTCGTTTGGTTCATCCAACGTGTCCTGCACCGCGGTAAGCGTGATCGAGCCTGTGGTGCTGCCGGCAGGGATCACGATCTGCGTGCCGCTGCGCGTGTAGTCGCTGGTCAGCGTCGCCGCGCCCGAGAAGCCGAGGTCCACCGTTACCGTCTGCCCCCAGACCGACGACAGCGTGGCCGTCACCGTGGCCGTGCCGCCCGCTTCTGCCATCGGGGAGCCGGTCAGCGAGAGCGTCACCGTGGGGAGCACATCGTTATCGGTCACGTCGATCGTGTCGCTCGCCTGCACCACCGTCGCCTGCCCCATGTCGAACCGTACGACGCTGTAGACGTCGGGGGAAGGTGTGACCGCCAGGAGTTTGCCGTCTTCCTGAAGGGCAACGCCCCCAATCCGCTCGTAGTCGTACGACGGGATCACCGGCTCGAGGAAGCGCCCGTCGTCGTCGAAACTCAGATCGAGAACCCCGTTGACGTCATAACGGACGAGCGCCATGTCTTTAATATTGTCGGCCACTTCCCCATAGCCGGCTAGAACGATTTTATCGTCGCTCTGCAGAACCATCGCGTAGGCAACGTCGTCCAGCCCGACAAGGTCGGTCACGATCTTGCCGTCGTCGCTGAAGGATGTGTCCAAGCTGCCGTCGGCGTTCAGGCGCACGGCAGCCATGTCTGACTGGTTATTGGTTCCGGTCCAACGGTATCCTCCCAGCACAATCCTACCTTGGCTGTCGATGGCCGCATCGAGGATGGTGAGGTTGGCTCCATCAAGGGTTACGGTTTGCACGCCGCCCGATCCGAACGTGGAGTCCAGCGTCTTGCCATCAGGCGCCAAGACCGCTACGCGTCCCACACCCGCCCCGGTGCCAGCCAACACAATTCGACCGTCATCCTTCAAGATGATCG
Organism: Pirellulales bacterium; assembly: GCA_013360685.1. GTDB lineage: Bacteria > Planctomycetota > Planctomycetia > Pirellulales > Thermoguttaceae > JABWBD01. The sequence continues at coordinate 15,959 of JABWBD010000119.1, read as the reverse complement.
CGTAAGTCAGGCCACCGGCCGTATCCACGGTCGTAACGCCTGACGAAAGACCAAAGGCCGTATCCATGCTGCCATCGCCGTTCAGTTGCGCAACACGAAGCGCGGCCGACCCGTTGTAGGCGATTGCCAAGAGGATCTTGCCGTCCGAGCGAAGGGTTATGTCTTCGATCCATCCTGAGACAGACAGTTCGTGAATTCCTCCGCTAGCGAAGGTTGCGTCGAGCGAACCGTCCGGATTGTAGCGCGCGATCACCGGCCATCCTGTTCCGCCGTCATACCTGCCACCGACCAGGATTCTTCCATCGGGTTGCACCGTGATGGAGTGGGGGTCGGGAGTATCGCCGGTGGTGCAGGGCAGTTGCGTCGTGACGACGCCGGCGGTGCCGAAACCCGTATCGAGCGAGCCATCCGGATTCAGCCGCGTGACTTTCCACGTCGTGGTGTCTTGGCCGGCGGCGGTGACGATTTTGCCGTCCGATTGCACCGCGATGGGGATACGAACGTTGCCGGAATAGAGCGACAGCGGTGTCGCCGCAACGCCCGCACTTCCAAACGCGGCATCGAGCTTTACGGACGGTCCCATGCCCGCAGACGCAGTGATGGTCACCGTCTGCGTGCCGTCGATAAACAAGTCGTCGACGGCATCGATATTGAACGTCATCGAGGCCTGATCGGCCGGGACAGTGACGGTGACGGGAACCGTGGCCTCGCTGAGGTCACTGCTGGTGAGCATGACCAGAAGCGGTTGCGAGAGGTCGCCGGTACGGGTCAGCGTGGCCACCGCCGCGGCGGGTCCGGTGGTCTCGGCTATGGTCGTGGGGTTGATTGCAAGGGTCAGCGTGCTCGACACGGTGCGGACCGCGATGGCCGCGGTTTCCGTAGCCGTGCTGAAGGCTGTCGTGCCGCCCGTCGCTGAGACGTTAGCCGTGCCGCCGTTGCTGCCTGCGGTCTGGTCCCAGGCCAGGAACGTGACGCCCGGATCGACTGTGCCAAAGAAGCCGCCGGCAGGCACGAAGCGGACGCGAGTCGTACTGTCGGAAACCAGTAGCCGCGCCGCGGTGGGCGAAGGCGTGCCGAAGGCGGTCCAGGCGCTGCCGCCGGTGGTGAACTGCCACGCGCCGTGGGTATTGTCCACGGCGACGACGGCGATCCCCTCCAGGGCGCCTGCATCCACGTCGGTGATCCTGTCCCCGCCCGCGCTGGCGATGATCTGGGAGACGAGGGTGCCGGGATTGGACGAGTCGGGCACGTCCTGATCGATTCCCGCCAACGTCATGACTCCCGCCGGATCCAACTGCGGAGCGTCGTTGACGTTGGCGATGGTGATGGCGAAGTCGTCGGCGGCTGACGCGGCGTTCTGGTCGGCGGCGGTGATTCGCACGTTGAGCGTCCCCACGTCGGCATTGGCGGGTATGCCGCTGAAGGCGCGGGCGGCGGGAGCGAAGCTCAGCCAAACGGGTAGCGGGGAGCCGTCGGCCAACGTGGCGGTGTACTTCAGCCAGTCGCCGGAATCGATTTCGGAAAAGGCATCCGCGGCGAAGGTGAAGCTGAAGGGAGCGTCTTCCGTGGCGGACTGGTTGGGAATCGCATGGGCGATGGCTGGCGCGTCGTTGGCCGGATTGACCGTCACGCGGAATGTGTCCTCGGCGAAGGAGCCGGACAGGTCGGTCGCCCGAACGGTCAACTCGGCCACGCCGCCGGCATTGGCAGCGAAATCGAGCGTGAGCAGCTCGCCGGCGATGGTTGGATCGAGAATCGTCGTGGAGACCACGCCCGCGGCGCCGGCCAGATAGCCCGCCACGGCGCGGGTGACCTTCGTCGCGAAGGCGTAGTCAATATAGCCGGCGGTTTCGACGGCATCGGTTGCCTGATGGTAATAGGGATTGCTCCACACTTCGTGCTCGATCACCAGGGCCGCGTCGAAGCCCCGCTGGTCGAAGGGAGCATGGTCGCTGGCGCTGATGAGGCCCGAATCGACGGTGGCCAGCCCGCTCCCATACGCTGCGAAGGCCACGGCAAGGTCTCCCTTGACCCGGCCGCCGCTGGCGGCGTCGTAGAGCCGAACCTTATCGTGATTCGCGCCGGCGGGATTGTAGGCGATCATGTCGAGGCTGACCATGCCGCGGATGGTCTTGCCGGCATTCTGGGCCGCAGCCGCGTAGGCAGTCGAACCGAACAGCCCCTGCTCCTCGCGGTCGAAGGCGATGAAGACCAGCGTGGCTTCGAAATCCTGCTGTGCGAGGACGCGGGCGATTTCCATCACGCCCGCGGTGCCGCTGGCGTTGTCATCGGCGCCGGGGTTGTTCAGCGAGTCGTAGTGGGCGCCGACGATGTAGATGTCGTTGGGACGCGCTGCGCCCGGCTTGGCGCCCACCACGTTGTAGTAGGTCTGGCTGCTGTAGGTGAACGGATCGAGCGACGTTTGGAGCCCGAGCCCCGCGAAGTAGCTGAAGATGTTGTCGCGAGCGAGATCGTGCTGCGGTCCGAAGCCGCGGTTGTCTCCGGTATGCGTGTAGATCAGGTCCTGGTGGAGGTGGGTGTAGCTGGCGACGGTGATCTGGTTGACGAGTCCGGAGACCGGCGTATTCACGGCGACCGTGTAGGTAAGCGCATCGTCGGGCAGACCGGGATCGGTGAAGACGTCGCCCAAGTTGATCGACCAGTCGGCCGCGTCCTCGTCGACCGTCAGGTCGGGAATCGGCGTCGCGACGGTCGGCAGGGAATTGATCGTGTAGAGCTCGTCGCCCGTGCGGCTGCCGTTGCCTGTCCCCGGGCCTCCTAACACATTCTGGACTCCATCGTGGATCGTGTCGTCGTCGATGACATCCAGCCGCAGCGTGCCGTCGCCCGTGCCGGTGGCGACCGTGACGGTGTAGCTGCCGCCGGCGCCGGATACACCCGTGATCGCGGCGCCCGAGAGCGTGCCCGTGGCGGCCAAGGCGAAATCGGCAGCGTCCACGCCCATGACGCTCTCACTGAACACAACGGCGAAACGCACGGCGGCGACGCCGGTGGGATTGGCATCGAGGCGAACGACCGAGACGGCTTGCGGCGGCAGGGTGTCGACGGTGTAGACTTCGTCGCCGGCGAGGTTGCCGTTGCCGAGGCCGGCACCGCCCAGGGGCTCCCCAACGCTGTCAACAATGGTGTCGTTATCGACCAGGTCCAGACGCAGCATTCCCTCGCCGCTGCCCGTAGTGACCGTGACCGTGTAGCTTGTCCCGTTGCCGGCAATACCACCGATCCCTAGGCCCGTCAGGCCGCCGGCGATGACGGCGAAATCGGCCGCGTCAACGCCGCTGACCGGTTCGCTGAACGTGACGAGGAAATCGACCGTCGCGGCGCGCGTCGGGGTGGCGTCCGCGCGGCGGATCGATACGACCACGGGCAGGAGGTTGATGTTGCCGAGGTCGATGCCGGCCACCGTCTCGCCAACGGCAGCGTAGACGACCTGCGGCCCCGCCGGATCGGCCAGCGGGTTGGGAGTGACAAAGACGTCGCTGATACCCGTGTCGCCGGCAGCGAGATTGGTCGCCAGCGAATCGAAGGCAATGTAGCGGCCGTCGGCGCTGACGGCCGCGCGGTCGGACCGGTTGTTGGCCTGACTTCCATCGGGCGCAAGATTCACCCGCGCGAGCCGGTTCGTCGAGCGATCCAGGACGAACAGATCGCGCTGGTTGTTCGTGTCGCCGGGCACGAGATTGGCCGATTCAGTGACGAAAGCGACGTATCGGCCGGTGGCGCTGACGACGGGCGCGTCGACGAAGCCGGAGATCTGGCTGCCGTCGGAAGCGACGCTCAGGCGGGTCGTGGTGCGGGTCTCGCGATCGTAGAGGAAGACGTCGGTCGAGGCGTTGGTGTCTTCCGGCACAAGGTTCGTCGCGTCGGACAAGAAGAGTATGTTGCGGCCGTCGGCGCTGATTCTGGGGCGAATGCTGCGGTTATCGCCTTGCGATCCCTCGGAAGAGACGCTCACGCGCCCCGTCGTGTGGCTCTCCCGATCGTGGAGGAAAATATCGGAGTGGCCGCCGGTGTCGCCCGGCACGAGCTTCCCGTCGGGAGAGGAGAAGACAACATAACGGCCGTCGGCGCTGATGGCGGGTTCCGAACTGTAGTCGAGGGGCGGGGTGCCGTCGGAGGCAATGCTCACGCGCTCGGTGGTGCCGGCGACGCGATCGCGGACATAGACGTCGTCCCTGTCGTTGGTGTCGCCGGCGACCAGTGCGATCCTGCTCAAGAATGCGACGTAGCGGCCGTCGGCGCTCACCGACGACGTCGCGTAGCCGCCGGTGGCCGTGCCGTCGGAGCTCACGCTGACCCGCTCGGTCGTATGCGTGACGCGGTCGTGGATATAGGTGTCGTTGACGCCGTCCGTATCGTCGGACGCGAGCGAGGCCGACGTGGAGAACGTGACATAGCGGCCGTCGGCGCTGATGGCCGGGAAGTAGCAACTCGTTTCGGCCTGGGCGCCGGTCGAGGAAACGCTGACCCGCTCCACCGTGCCCGCCTGGCGATCAAAGACGAAGATGTCGAGCTCGCCGTTGGTGTCGCCCGGGACGAGGTTGCCGGCAAACGACTCGAAGGTGACGAAGCGGCCGTCGTCGCTGATGGCGGGACGATAGCTCGGCTGGTTGGCCAAGGCGCCGCCGAGGGCGATGCTCGCCTTGACGGTCGCCCCAGGCTTGCCCGGAAAGGTCTGCCGCCAGCCGTCCTGCATCTGCTCGGCGACAAGATAGGCACCGGGACCGAGTATCGTCAGGGCGTAGCGGCCATCGACGTCGGTCGTGCTTGCGGGTTCGCCGTTGTCGAGGAGGCCGTTGGCACTGAGGTCCGCGTAGACGGTCCAGCCGGGCAGCCCCGGTTCGCCGGTGTCGCGGACGCCGTCGCCGTCGAGGTCGTTGTACTTCGTGCCGTGGATTTCCGCGGGGGGAATCAGGGCGATCGTGGCGGCGACCGGATGGCTGTCGGCGCGGCCGTCGTTGACGACGAAGCGGATTTCGCGCGAGGGATCCGTCGTGGGAATCGCCGCCGAGTTGCCGTAGATAACGGTCCGCAACACTTTCTGGTAGTTGGCGACCGTGTCGAGGCCGGTGAGGGCCAGAACGCCCGTGGCGGGGTTGAAGGACTTGCTGATGAGCGTTCCGGCGACGTCGGCATCCAGCCATTCCGCGGGAGCATCCTGGAGGTTCGTGATCGTCGCCGTCAGCGACACCAGGTTCGCGCCGTCCAGATCGCTTAAGGCGGCGTCGGCATCCGCGGCGGGGACACTGCTGCGGCCGACGACCAGCGTGGCCTGGTAGCCGCTGCCGGTCGAGGAATTGTCGTCGGCGTCGAGGTCCAGCACGGGGCGCTCCGGCAGGAACACCGTGGCGCCGAAGGCACCGTCGCCCTGGTTCGGCAGCGGGTAGTCGTGCGGCAGGCGATCGCCGTTGTCGTCGTACTGGAAGAGGTCGAGACCGGGGCTCAGGTGCTTGTGAGGGTGGCGTTCGGCATAGTTGAACGCCTCGGCCATGCTGACGCGGCCGCTGCCATCGGCGTCGGCCTCGCCGCGGTATTGCCCGAATGCCTGGTTGAGCTCTCGCGGAAAGACGCCGGCAGTTGCGTCGCTCAGCTCCATCGATCCCGTCATCACGATCGTCTTCGGACCGCTGAGATCGTTGACGAAGCCGCCGCTATGGCACGTGTTGTTGATGAACACCTTGGCGCCTGCGGAGATCGGATTGAAGATCGCCGCCACCTCGTCATCCGTGACCGCTCGGGACCAGAGGCTGATCGTCTCGTTGATGGCCACCCAGTCGATCATGTCTCCGTCGTCGTTCAGGTCGATGCCGTCGATAGTGCCGCTGTTGTCCAAATCGGTGCCGTCGACTTCCAGCGGCCCGGTTGCGGCGGGGTAGACGTCGATATCGAGGTGATCGTCGAGCCCCGCGTCGAAAATCCGGAAGGGGATGCCGATCAGCGGAGAGTGCGTGTCGCGATCGTCATTCTCGAACGCGTCGATCGGCCCCCAGTCGTCTTCGTCAAAGGCGCCTGTGAAGCGATTGTATGGGGGAACGCCGTCGCCGTCGTAGTCCCACACCTCTCCGGCACCCGTGTCGATAAGGCCGTTGTGATTGAGGTCCCCCAACGTGTAGTCGATGAAGCGGTCGATGTCTTCGTCGTTATCGCTGAGCAGGCCAAGCCCATCGACGTAGACGTTCTCGTAATGGCTGGCGGGCATCCAGCGGCTGATGTCGGTATCGGGGTGCCAATCCGTTACCCATTGGCCCAGTCCCGCATGCAAATCAAAGAACGGTGGCGACCCGCTTTTTACGCCGCTGCCGCAGAACACGGAGAACTCGTAGCCGGACTCGAGGAAGTCGAACTCGTCGGGGTTTCCAACCTGGTTGAGTTGCGGCCCGACACCGCTGTAGCCGTGGTAGGCGGCGTTGTAGGGATGCTCCGGCCCCAGGCCCAGGTATCCCGATCCGTGGGCCTCGATGTTGACCAGGAGGACATCGTCGCCGTCGACCTGCCGGGCCAGCTCGAACAGCGCGTCGAAAAACATCTCCGCAGTGGCCGTGCCGTCGACGACGCCTTCGTAGCCGGGCGGAATTCCATAGCCGACGACGAGATAGGTGATTTGCGAGGGAGCAATCCCGTGCTGGTCGGTGAGGATGTCGTGGAAGGCGACGATCGGATCCAGGGAAGATCCCGAAGTGCCGCTTATCAACAGCGCGTAGACGTCCACCGTTCCGTCCGCAGCCGCGTCGTTGTCCACAATGGTCACGGTGTGCTGGGTTGTTCCGGAAGCGATTGCCCCAAAGGGATCTCCCAGCGTCACGATTGCGGTTTCGGCGCCCTCGTCCAGTAGATCGTCGGCAAGGCTGAGCGCGGCCGTTGCCGTTGTCTGGCCGGCAGGGATCGTAAGCGGATTGGGAGAAATGGTGTAATCCGCCGGGCTGGCGGCCGTGCCCGCCAAGGTGAACGGCACGACAACGTCTGCCGCGGACGCGCCGGAGAGCTGGACCGCGATGCTGATGGCGCCGCCGCCCTCATGCGCGTATTGGCCGGTTGAGGTGAACTGCACCGTCGGAAGGATCGTGTAGACTTCGCCGGACGCGCTGCCGTTGTTTGAACCAGTACCGCCCAGCCGGTTTCCCATCGCGTCGACAATCGAGTCGTTGTCGGCCAGGTTGAGCCCGAGCGTGCCGTTGCCGGTGCCGGTCGCTGCCGTCACCGTGTAGGTCGTGCCGCTGCCGGTCACGCTCGAAATCGTTGCACCGCTCAATCCCGACGCGACAAGCTGGAAGTCGCCCTGGTTGACTCCCGTAACACTTTCGCGGAAGGTGACGGTGAAATGCATGAGACCGACAGTGGCAGGATTCGCGTCGGCGCGGAAGATCGAGACGACTTGCGGCGGCAGTGTGTCGACGGTGTAGAACTGGCCGCCCGGATAATTTCCGTTGCCGGCTCCGCTTCCGCCCAGGGGATTTCCCCGCGCATCCTGGATCGTGTCGTTGTCGACCACATCCAGCCGCAACGTTCCTTCGCCCGCGCCTGTGCCGATCGTGACCGTATAGTTGCTGGCGCTGCCGGAGACGCCCGTCACCGCAGCGCCGGTGAACGTGCCGGTCGTGGTGAGCGCAAAATCGGCGACATCCACGTTGGAGACGCTTTCGCTGAAAGCAACGTTGAAACGGGCGGTGGCAGATGCCGTTGGGTTGGCGTCTGCGCGGACTACCCAGACGACTTGCGGCGGCAGCGTATCGACCGTGTAGAATTGATCTCCGATGCGGCTGCCGTTGCCCACCCCTGGGCCGCCCAGCGGATTGCCGGCCGTGTCCACGATCGTGTCGTCGTCGACCAGATCCAGCCGCAACGTGCCTTCCCCGGCGCCGGTGCTGACCGTCACGGTATAGCTGCTGCCGCTGCCGGAAATGCCGCTGATGGCAGCGCCGGAGAGGCCGCTCGTGGCGACTTGAAAGTCGCCGGCGTCGACGCCGTTGACGCTCTCGCTAAAGCTGACCGTGAAGCGGACGGAGGATGCACTGGTTGGATCGGCGTCGGCCCGGAGGATCGACGTGGCCGAGGGAGCCGTCTTGTCGACCGCGTAGACCTCTCCGCTGGTAAAGTCGTCGCCGCCCTGCGGGCCTCCAAGTTTGTTGTTGGCCAGATCACGAATCGAGCCGTCGTCGATTACATCCAGCCGCAAGGTGCCCTCGCCCGTGCCGGTCTCGACGATGACCGTGTACTCTGCGCCGCTGCCGCTGACGCCGCTCACGGCGGAGCCGCCCGGCCCCACGGCAAACACCTCAAAGTCATCTGGGGTTACGCCGGTGACCGGTTCACTGACGACTACTCCGAAGCGGACGGATGCAAGCGCGGTGGGACTGGGGTCCAGCCGCGTGACGCTGCTGACCACTGGCGGCTGGGTGTCGGCAAGAAGCGTAGCGCTGTTCGAATAGGAATGGCTGCCGGAATCGAGATAAACCGTCTTGGCGCCGCCGGGCCGAATGGAGAGCACGCCATCGGCAGGGTGCTTGTCCACTTTGCCCATGCTCAGCAGTCGGCGGTCCTCGAGTTCCTCGATCCGCAAGAGGAGCGCTTGGTTCGCTGCTGGCTGGACGGTCGAACTCCGTTTCCGCTGTGAATCACGGCGCCGCCTGCGGAACCGCCGCAAGATGCCCGAAAGACTCTTCATGCTCGTCCCCCCCGTGCAAACCAGGATGCGGCTGCCACCGATCCGGCCGGCCGCAATTTCCACGAAGGCTCAGGCACACGAAAGGACTAAGGAGCAGACGCAGATCGAATCACAACGGATAAAGAGCAAAGAGGCAAACTACCTGACACCCCCGCCGGAGCGCATCGCTCAGAAATCGCGCAGCGAGGCTCTTGCAGGCTCGTCCCGGTGAGGTTGTTCAGGTGATCACGCATCCGGCAGCCCTTTTGTCCCGAAGCGCAGCCGAACCCGACCTTGGGATACCACACCACGTCTACCCAATCAACCCCTCAATCAAGGGGGTAAGGTGATTCCGGAACGTGCTGTATCACGCGCCAGTCTGCCAATGGTCGGTCGACAGGAGTTTCTCAAACTGCTTGGGGGCACAAAGACAACGCGTACCTGATCATCCACTGAATCCCTGATGTTTTCCGCAACGCTGGACTACTCCCACCAGGCGAACACCGCGTCGATGTTGTCGATTTCGGTCCTTTCACTTGTGCCGGTCTTCCACAGTTCGATTTTCTCGAACTGGTTCATCCAGAGGATTTGGGCCAGTTCCTCCAGCGAAACATCGGTCGGCGGGCCATAGGTGGCCAGGTCTACTACGGCATCCGTGAGCGCCGCTTTGTCGTGGCCGGCTCCGCCGGAGACGCTCAACTCATCAAAACCTCCGGCAAAGTTGGCGAAGGTACCCTTGGCATTGGAGCCGGAGAGACTCACGTCCGCCGCCGTGCCGTGGAGCTCGTCGATCTCCGCAGTGCCGACGAGATTGGCAAGGTCCCGGCCCAGCTTGGCGTCCGCGTGCACTTCGTCGAAGAAGCGGGCCCAGAGGCGGTAGCCCGGGCCCGCTAGTTCGCCGATGATGCTGCCCGCAGTGAACGTGTCGTCCTGGGCCCGGGTATCCGCCGGTCCACTAAAGTCGGAAAAGAACGCCTTGTCCAGGCCCTCGCCGGTGCTGTAGGCCATCACCGATGGGAAGCCGGTTGCCTTGTTCATGTAGGCCGGATTGGCGCTTGAGATCTGGACCCAAGCGGGATTGCCGACGAACGTGTCGTCGCCGGAAGAATCCTCCAAGGTCAGTTTGTCCTCGGTGGAGCCGATGTTGATTCGGGTAGCGTCGACGCTGCCGAAGCCGTAGGCGGTGACTCTGTAGGCCGGAGTGATCAGCGTGGACTCCAACGGCTTCAGCTTGAGCGTGTCGGCGCCGGGTGTGTCGTGCAGAAAGAGCGTGTCGGGCTTGCCCTTGCCGCCGCGCGAGTAGGCGGTGATCGTGTCGAAGCCCTCGGCGTGGCGCCAGGCGCCGAGCGTGAGCATACGGGTGGTGATCGTGGTGGACTTCAGCCAGTCGCCCTGGGGCGAACCGCGGAAGACCGCCTCATCCGTACCGTTCACGCCGAGTTCGGCCTTGCCGATCATCGTCGTGAATCCCTGAAGGTTATGGAAATAACCCTCGCCGGTCGCGCGGGCCCAGATCGGGAAAAATTCGAAAAAGTCATTGCCGGGGGAGTCCCAGATCGTGGCCGTATCGGCCCCGCCTCCGCCGCGGGCGTAGATGCGGTCGGCCGTGGCGGTAATCGAGACGCCGCCGCCGGTCATTTCGGCTGAGCCGGGGTGCGCCGTGTAGGTGTTGCCGGCGCTGGAGCCCCAGATCCAGACCGTGTCTTCGCCTTCGCCACCGTTGCAGTCGGTGGAATCGATGTTGGCGGTGGCCAGCGTGTAATCCTGGCCGGTGAATGTGCCCGAGGCCGGGAAGAGCGTGACGTCGTCCGGGCCGTCTGCGCCGACGAACCAGACGCCGTCGCTGCCGTCAAGACCATCGAAGGAGAAGGCAGTTGCCTGGGAGGGAGCGAACTGGTAGGTAATGCCCCGGATGGTAATCTTGCGGCCGGCAGAAGCATCGAACGTGAAGGCATCGTCCTCGGCCGTGCCGTAGACGGAGACGGCCGTGCCTTCGTGCCGGACGAGATTGGCCATTCGCAGGTCGACGGTCGCGCTGCCGCTGAGCCGGAGATAGAAAACCTCTCCGGCCAGAACGGATTCGTCCAGCCGCTGGGCGCCGGCAGCCGGCGACGAGGTCGCCAGCGGCGCGAGCGACGGATCGGTGAACAGGGCGGCCTCCACGTCCTCGCGGAGCGCCTCCACCGTGAGCCAGCCGTCGCGGCTCACCAACAATTGGTACCAGAGTTCGCCGGCCGAGAGGTCTTGCGAGAGGAGTTGGGCGAAATCGACCGGGCCGAGGGCCACCGGTGATCTGACGGTGATCTGGAACTCGTCCGCGGCCGATTCGCCCATCGGATCACTGGCCGTGAGCCGGACGGCGACCGGTCCCGCGTCCTGCTCGCCGGGCGTGCCGCGGAAGATCCTCGCGGCGGGGTCAAAGGTAAGCCAGGCGGGAAGCGGCGAGCCGTCGGCCAGCGCCGCGGTGTAGGCGAGCGGATCGCCGTCGGCGTCCTCGAACGTGTCGGCGGGGAACGCGAAAGCCAGCGATACGCCTTGCCATGCAGTCTGGTCGGGGACCGGGTGAGCGACGGTCGGCGCGGCGTTGAGGCTGGTCACGGCGATCGCCAGGTCCGCGCTGCCGGACGGCCCACCGAGCCAGACGTAAAACACCTGGCCGAGCGTCGCGGCATGCTGAGCGCGCTGGCCGCCGCCGGACGGCGTCGAAGTGCCCAGAGGCGTGAACGACGGATCGAACAGCGCGATGGCGGCGTCCGGCCGCGAGGCCTCCACGGTCAGCAGGCCGGCCAGCGACGTCGAAAGCCGATACCACCGGCCTGCTGGCGAAAGATCCTGCGACTCCAAGAGCAGGGACTCGACTTCTCCAAGGTCGATCGGCGAGCTGGGGAAATCGCTGCGGATCACCAGTTCGGTCGTCTCGCTGTCGGTCCTCCCTGAGTTGTCGGTCACCTGCAAGCGTACCGGGACGGCGACTTCGCGCGGCAGCCCCGCAAGGTCCTCCCACCGCACCGTGGCGACCATCCCGCTCGCGTCCCAGCGGCCGTCGTTGCCCAAGTCCCACTGGTAGCTGACGATCGAATCGCCGTAGGCCGAGTCGGGGTGGTAGGAACGGCTGCCGTCCAGGAAGAGGCAGGCGCCGACGACGACACGATAGGGCCCGCCCGGATCCGAGACCGGCCAAGCGCGGACGCTGCTGATCATGATGACAAACTCACGGACGGCGGATACGTTTGCGCCGCCGTGGTCCGTGCCGCCGTCGTCGGCCAGTTGCACGCTGACCGTGGAAATGCCCAGGGCGTCCGGCGCCGGGGCGTAGCGGAGCGTGCCGTCCGGGGAGATCGTCGGCACGGCGGAAAACAGCGCGGGCTTGTCGGTGCTCACCTGGAATGCGAGCGACTGTCCGACTTCGTTGGCCGGCCCCGCCGCGATGCCGCTCGCCCAGCCGGCGACCGACTGGAGGCCGGCCCGGTCATGGGTCTGCTGGGAGGGCCCCGGGGTGAACCGCGGCGGGTCGTTGACCGGGCCGATCGTGATCGTGAAGGTCTGCGGGGCCGAGGTGTCGGCGCTGCCCCGGTCGGTCTCGCCGTCGTCCTTGAGGCGAACCGTGACCACTGCGGAGCCGAAGGCGTGGGCCGCGGGATTGTAGCTCAGTTTGCCCGTGGCCGGATCGACGGCCGGCAGCACACTGAAGAGCGGATCGTTGTCGGTGGTCGCCAGGAAGGCCAACTTCTGGCCCGCCTCGTTGGCCGGCCCCGGAGAAACGCCCGTCGCCCAGCCCGCGACCGTTTGCGGCCCGGCATCCTCGAGGACCGTCTGGTCGGAACCCTTGGCGAAAGTGGGGACATCGTTGACCGGTTGGACCGTGATCGTGAACGTCTGCGGGGGCGAGATGTCGACGCCGCCCTGGTCGGTCCCGCCGTCGTCTTTCAGGCGAACCGTTACCGTGGCGGAGCCGAAGACATCGTCCGCCGGAGTGTAGCTCAGCGTGCCGGTTGCCGGGTCCAGGGCCGGACCGGAGGCGAAGAGGGCATCGCGGTCGGTCGTCACCTCGAAGCCAAGCGCCTGCGCGGATTCGTTTTCCGGGCCCGCGGAAAGGTCGCCGATCCAGCCGACAAGCGTCTGGGGTCCCGCGTCCTCGTTCACCGTCAGGTTCGGGCCCTTGGTGAAGGAGGGGACATCGTTGACCGATTGGACCGTGATCGTGAACGTCTGCGGGGGCGAGGTATCGACCCCGCCCCGGTCGATCCCCCCGTTATCCTTGAGATGAACGGTTACCGTCGCGGATCCGAAGACATTGTCCGCGGGCGTGTAGCTCAGTGTTCCGGTTGCCGGATCCAGGGCCGGGCGGGAGGCGAAGAGGGCATCGTTGTCGGTTGCCACGAGGAAGCTCAACATCTGAGTGGATTCGTTCCCGGGTCCGGCAGAAATGCCCGCGGCCCAACCCGCGACCGTCCGTGGCCCAGCATCCTCGAGGACCGTCTGGTCGGAATCTTTGGTAAACGAGGGAGCATCGTTGACCGGTTGGACCGTGATCGTGAACGTCTGCGGGGGCGAGGTGTCGACGCCGCTCCGGTCGATGCCCCCGTTATCCTTCAGATGAACCGTCACTGTTGCGGATCCGGCGGCGTTGTCCGCCGTCGTGTAGCTGAGCGCGCCGGTTGCCGGATCCATCGCCGGGCGGGAGGCGAAGAGGGCATCGTTGTCGGTCGTCACCAGGAAGCTCAACATCTGAGCGGATTCGTTCCCGGGCCCTGCGAAAATGCCCGTGGCCCAGCCCGCGACCGTCTGCGGACCGGCATCCTCGAGGACCGTCTGATCGGCGCCCTTGGTGAACGAGGGGACATTGTTCACCGATTGGACCGTGATCGTGAACGTCTGCGGGGGCGATGTGTCGGCGCCGTTCCGGTCAATCCCTCCGTTATCCTTCAGATGAACCGTTACGGTTGCGGAGCCGAAAACGTTGTCCGCGGGCGTGTAGCGCAGTGTGCCGGTTGCCGGATCCAGGGCCGGGCGGGAGGCGAAGAGGGCATCGTTGTCGGTCGTCACCAGGAAGGTCAACCTCTGAGCGGATTCGTTCTGCGGGCCCGCGGAAATGCCGCCGGCCCAGCCTGCTAGCGTTTGGGGTCCCGCGTCTTCGTTCACCGCCGGATCGGCGCCCTTGGTGAACGATGGCGCATCGTTGACCGGCTGGACCGTGATCGTGAACGTCTGTGGGAGCGAGGTATCGACCCCGCCCCGGTCGATGCCCGCGTTATCCTTCAGATAAACCGTAACTGTCGCCGATCCGACGGCATTGTCCGCCGTCGTGTAGCTGAGCGCGCCGGTTGCCGGATCCAGGGCCGGGCGGGAGGCAAAGAGGGCATCGTTGTCGGTTGCCACGAGGAAGCTCAACCTCTGAGCGGATTCGTTCCCGGGCCCTGCGGAAATGTCCGTGGCCCAGCCCGCGACCGTCTGCGGACCGGCATCCTCGAGGACCGTCTGATCGGCGCCCTTGGTGAACGAGGGGGCATCGTTGACCGATTGGACCGTGACCGTGAACGTTTGCGGGGACGATGTGTCGGCGCCGTTCCGGTCAATCCCTCCGTTATCCTTCAGGTAAACGGTTACTGTTGCGGAGCCGAAGTCGTTGGCCGCCGGCGTGTAGCGGAGTGTGCCGGTTGCCGGATCCAAGGCCGGGCGGGAGGCGAAGAGGGCATCGTTGTCGGTCGTCACCAGGAAGCTCAGCGTCTGAGTGGATTCGTTCTGCGGGCCCGCGGAAATGCCGCCGGCCCAGCCTGCGAGCGTTTGGGGTCCCGCGTCTTCGTTCACCGCCGGGTTGTGGCCCTTGGTGAAGGAAGGGGCATCGTTGACGGAGATCACGGAGAGCAGGAAATCCGCGCTCGTCGTCGCCATGCCGTCGGACGCCGTCACCGTGACGATGGCGGTCCCGGACGCGTTGGCCGCCGGATTGAGCAGGAGCGTCCGGTCGGCTCCGCTGCCGCCCAGTACCAGGTTGGCATCCGGTATGAGCATCTGGTTGTCGGAGCGGGCGGTCACGGTCAGCAGGCCGGCCGCCGTCTCCGGGTCTCCCACGGTAAACGACAGGGGCCCCTTGGCCGTGTCTTCCGCCGTGGTCTGGTCGGCGAGGTTGCTGATCGTCGGCGCGTCGTTCTCATTGCCGACGGCGATGGCCAGGGGCTCCGAATCGTCCGGGCCGCTGCCCAACGCGGGATCATCCACTTCGACGGTCACGTCCAGCACCGGATTCGTCTCGAAGTCCAAGATCGTCCCGGCTTTCAGGAAGAGCTTCGCAGAGAAGGGGCCGATACCGCTTGCCGGCACCACCTCGAACAACGACGCATCCACCCCGGACAAACGCAGCCCGTTGGCCCCCAAGGCATCGTCGCTCACGGTAATGCGGGCGACCTCGATCCGGGCGGCGGTGTTGATATGCTCCGAGATCACCGTCACGACGTCGGCCGCGCTCACGGCGGGCGGTTCGTTGACCTCGGTGACGAGGATGGCCAAAGCCTTTGCGTCGTCCGGGCTGGCGCCCAAAGCGACGTCGTCCACCTCGACGGTCACGTCCAGCACCGGATTCGTCTCGTAATCCAGCAGCGCCGCGGCTTTGAGAAACAGCGCGGCGCCGACAATCTCGAACCGTCCAGCATCCGCGCCAGAGAGCGCGAGCACGTGGCTTCCCAAGGCATCGTCGCTGACCACGATATCGGCTACCTTCAATCGGGTGGCGGTGTTTGTGTCTTCCGCCAGACTCGTGACGATCGGGTTCAGCTCCACCGTGGGCGGATCGTCGCGGACAAGGATGGTGAACAGCCCGTCCACGGGGTCCGTGTTGCCGTTGGTCGGGGCGGGATTGAGGAGCAACTGCCGGACATCTGCGTCGGCGAGATTGGTCGTGGTCTGGGTCATCCCGTCCGCGTAGTCCGCAAGGAGGTTGATCCGGGACGGACCAAGAGGTGCATCGGGCTTGACGGTCACGTCGAACGTCAAGAGCGACCCCGTCGTGCCCAGCGGCAGCAAGAGCGTGCTGCCCGCGCTGGACACCGTGGATCGGATGAGGCCCGGCGCGCTTGTATTGACGACGGGGGCCCCGAAGCCCAAGCCGGAACCGTCCAGGAGCGACCCGAGCCGGAAGTTGCCCACCACGAAGGCCGCAGGATCGTATCGGAGGACCAGGTCGACGCTGCTGATCGTGATCCCTGCCGCTTCGGTCACCGTGAGATTCACGGGAATCGTGGCGGTGTGGCCGACCTGCCCGGCCAGATCGGCCGGCACAAAGACCCGCGGGTCGGCCGCC
>JABWBD010000002.1 GCA_013360685.1 Pirellulales bacterium | reverse complement strand
TCCCGAGAAGCCAGCAGCGGCCCGTGAACGGTTGCGACCGGCTCACGGCGAACCAGGTGCAGCAGCAGCTTGCCCTTCGACGCATAGGGTCTTGGGCGGAGTGTTGAAATCATGCGGGCGGATGGGCCATAATGGGCGATCGCGGACCGGGCTTTGGTTCCCAGGACAACCCGCAGGAAATCGCGTATCGGCAATCCGGCTGCCGCCAACTGCCAATCGGGCTGCTGTTGGTACTGCCAAGCGTCCCAAACCGGCATATGCCTCCGAGGATACAACCGTGAAACGATCTTGGCCCCTGGTGGTGTGGAGTTGCTTGACTGTAGTCCTGCCGATCGCCGCCGCATCGGCCGAAAACCTCTCGGCGGAAGCCGGCACGGTGCTGAAACAGACGGGGGTCCGGCGCGGCATCTGCGCCGTGCTGGGCGATAACCCCATGCCGTTGGCGATCGAACTGGCCCGCGCAAGCGAACTGTTGGTCTATGTCCAATTGCCGGCGGACAAGGTTGAGCCCGCACGCAGGCTTGCCGACCAGGAAGGGCTGCTGGGAAGCCGCATTTTCGTCGAGCAAGGCGCCTCTCGGCGTCTGCACCTGGCGGACAATCTGGCAGACACGGTGGTTGCCCCAGCGGAACAAGCCTCCCAGAGCGCGCCGACCGAGGAAATCCTCCGCGTGTTGCGGCCCGGGGGCAAGGCGGTGCTCGGCCCGAAAGAGATTGTCAAACCGCTTCCCGAAGGGACCGACGACTGGAGCCATCCCTACCACGGTCCGGACAACAATCCGCAGTCGAAAGACCGGCTCGCGCGTGCGCCGTACCTGACGCACTTCCTGGCCGAACCGTGGTACAGTCCCATGCCGCTGGTCACCGTGGCCTCGGGCGGCCGGCTGTTCAAGGCATTCGGCCACATCGCCATCAAGCAGCGCGAATGGCCGCTTTTGAATACGCTCGTCGCCCAGAATGCCTTCAACGGCACGGTTCTCTGGCAGCGGAAACTCAGCCCCAAATTCATGATCCATCGCAGTGCGATGATCGCCACCCCGGACACGCTCTTCCTCGCGGACGATACATCCTGCAAGCTGCTCGACGCGGCCACCGGCGAGCTCCGAGACGAAATCGTCTCCAATGCGGAGGACGGGGCCGTCTGGAAGTGGATTGCGCTTTCCGAGGGCGTGCTCTACGCTTTGGTCGGCAAGGACGAAACGCCCGATCCCACCGTCCGCGGCGACCGCAAGGCCCGCGGCTGGCCGTGGGGGCCGCCGCTGGGACAGGGCTACAACAGCAAGCGGTACCCCTGGGGCTTCGGCCAGACAATTCTCGCCATCGACCCGGCGTCGAAAAAAGTCCTTTGGCGGCACCGTGAGACCGACCCTCTCGACGCTCGGGCCATGGCCATGGCCGCCGGCCGCATCTTCTTTTACAGCCACGCCAGTTTTCTTGGAGCACTCAACGCCAAGACGGGCGAAGTCCTCTGGCGAACGAGCGAGCCCGGGATCCTGGAAGCGATCGGCGAGCATCGCTTCGCCCAGAATCCGACCGAGGGCTTCTCCACGTCGACGTACCTCAAGTGCAACGACATGGCCCTGTACTTTGCCGGTCCCACACGCACCGACCTGGTGGCGGTTTCCGCCTCGGACGGCAAGCTCCTCTGGCGGAAAGCCCAGGCCGGCAACAGCCAACTCGTCCTCCGTGACGACGGCCTCTACGCCATGGGCCCCGGCCAAAGCACCAGGTACGACTACCTGACCGGCGAAGCCGTGGAGTCCCTGGGGCCTCGCGTCAATTGCACGCGCGCCACCGGCAGCGCCGACAGCATCTTCGTCCGCGGCGGACGCGACGGAACCATGCGGTACGACCTGCTCAACCATCGGCAACAGCATATCGGCCCCATGCGGCCCTCGTGCCAAGACGGAGTGCTCGTCGCCCACGGCCATCTCTACTGGGGACCGTGGATGTGCGACTGCAATCTCACGCTTGTCGGCGTGGTCTGCGTCGCTCCGGCCGGCGAGTTTGACTTCACCGGCGGCGCCGCGGAAACCGACCGCACGGAAGTGGCGTCGCCTTCGAAGCCGTCGGCTCCCTTCGAGATCGGTCCGAAAGACTGGCCGACGCTCCGCGCGAACAACGCACGCACCGCCGCATCGCAAGCCGCTCCTGCGGATCAGGTCCGAATGCAGTGGACGTTTCAATCCCAAGGCAAGCTCCCGGCCACGGCGCCCACGGCCGCCGGCGGACTGGTGTTTGTCGGCTGGCACGACGGCGCGGTCCGCGCCTTCGATGCCGCCGCCGGCGATGTCCGCTGGACCGTCTACACGGGCGGACCGGTCAGCTATCCGCCCTCGTTGTGGGAGGGGCGGGCCTTCGTGGGTTCAGGCGACGGTTGGATCTACTGCCTCGAAGCGGCCACGGGCAAGCGGTTGTGGCGGTTCCGCGCCGCACCGGCCGACCGGATCATCCCGGTCTACGGCTCGCTCCGCTCCACCTGGCCCGTCGCCAGCGGCGTGTTGGTGGAAGACGGCGTGGCCTACGCAGCGGCAGGCATCGCCAATTACGATGGCACTCACGTTTACGCTCTCGATGCCCGGACCGGCAAACTCCGCTGGCACAACCACAGCTCCGGCTCGCTCGATCCGCAGACTGCCGGCGGCGTGAGCGTCAGCGGCCATCTCCTGCTCAACGCCAAGAGGCTTCACATGGCCGGCGGAAACATCGTCCAGGTTGCCGGCTACGACCTTGCCGACGGCAAGTGTCTGTCGAACCCCTTTGCTCCCAAGTCCCATACCCAGTTCACGGCCGGATCGGACCTCTTCGTCGTCGGCGAGCAGGTCATTGCGGGCGGCCCGCCGCTGTATTCGACGCGTGGGGACTACCGGATGGTCAACCAAGCGACGCTTCAGACCCCCCTAGGCGATCTCGTCTTCGCCTACGGTCCCCACGACGCTCGCCTGGCACGGTTCGACCCATCAGCCAACCGGCAAAGCGGTGCGAAACCCCGCTGGGAAAGCCAGCCGCTCAGCCGCATCGCCGGAGTCGCCGTCACACCAGAAACCGTCGTGGCCGCTGGGCTTCGCGACGCAGCGGCCGCCACGGACCCGCCCCTGCCGCAGGTGGTTGCCTTGAGCACCAAAGACGGCTCAACCGTCTGGAGCCAACCGCTCGCCGCGACGCCTGCGCCCTGGGGAGTCCTCGTCGACCGCGATGGCCGCACCGTCGTCACCCTTCAGGACGGCCAGGTGGCCTGCTTTGCCGCCGCCAGGTAGATTGTTAGTTTCGGTAGTCTGCGGCAACCAGGTCGGGTTTTGCGGAATCATTCGCAATGGTTTCCGCATGCCGGGAAGTCGTTGTATGCAGGGAATACGGATCGACGCAACCCGGCTGTCATCCGTGCAACGATCTTGGCGGATTTCCCAGGGTGTGGTAAAAGACCCGCTAACCAAAGGACGGGATACGCGCGTCTGCTGGAAGAGGCGGCTGAAAAGGGAGACCGGCTCCGCGACCTACCTCGGTTTGGCATGAGTCCAGGTACAAGATGTTGCGGTGCCCGTCCCTTTTTCTTGGCAGCCTCGAACGGCCTGCGTGCCGGCTCGACAAGGATGGATCGCGAATGGGCAACTTCGGACGTGCTCTGCGGCTGGCTCTCCAATATCGTTTCACCTTCATGGCCTCGGTCGTCTGTGCGCTGCTGGTCGGGGTCTTGTGGGGAGGCAACATCAGTGCGGTGTATCCGCTCGTGGAGATCGCCTTCCAGGGCAAATCGCTCCAGCACTGGGTCGACGGGAAAATCGGCGAGGCGAACCGCTCGATTGCCGAGAAGACGGAGGAAACCCGCCGGCTGGAGAAGCAACTGGCCGAAGCTGCCGAGAAAGACCGCGGTAAGATCGAGACCCAGTTGAGCCTGGCCCAGTCGCGAGTCGCTGCCGAGCAAGAGGCCCTCGGGTGGTATCAATCGCTCAAGCCGTATATCGAACGCTATCTGCCCAATGACCCCTTTCTCACTTTGGCCTTGATCCTGCTCGGGCTTCTCGTGGCGACGGCGGTTAAGGAGGTCTTTCTCGTCGGCCACACGGTGCTTGTGGCAAGGCTGGCCGAACTGGGGACGTTCGAGTTGCGCAAAGAGTTCTTCCGGCGGACGCTCGATATGGACGTCAACACCTTCAGCGCCGAGGGAACCAGCCAACTGATGAGCCGATTCACGCACGACATGGCGGCTCTTTCCTGGGGCATGAACGCGCTGTTCGGGAAGCTCGTCCGCGAACCTTTGAAAATGGCGGCCTGCCTGATCGGGGCCGCGCTAATCTGCTGGCGCCTGCTCGTTCTTTCCTTGGTCGTTGCCCCGGTGGCGGCGTGGGCGATCCGCCGCCTGGCCAAGACCCTCAAGCGGGCAAACCGCCGCGCCATGGAAGAAATGGCGCAGCTCTACAATACTCTTGACGAAAGCTTCCGCGGGATCAAGATTGTCAAAGCCTTCACCATGGAGCGGCAGGAACGGAAGCGGTTCCACAAGAACAGCAAGGAGTACTACCGCAAGGCGATGAAGATCGCACGGTATGACTCGCTCACCAGTCCGCTCACGGAAATCATGGGGATCATTACGATCTGCCTGGCCGTGCTGGCCGGGGCCTGGCTCGTGCTCGAGGGCGAGACGCACTTGCTGGGAATCCGCATGAGCAACCGGCCGCTGGACATCGGCTCGCTGTTGGTTTTCTTCGGGCTCCTGGCCGGAGTCGCCGATCCGTCGCGGAAGCTGTCCGACGTCTACACGCGGATCCAGGCCGGCTCGGCGGCCGCCGACCGGATTTACGCCATGCTCGACCGCGAGCCGGAGGTCCGCGATCCACAGTGCCCGCGCCCCCTTGCCCGCCACACGCGCGACCTCGTCTTCGAACGGGTCGGGTTTGCCTACGGTCCCGGCCGGGCGCCGGTGCTCCACAACGTGGACTTGAAGATTGCCTTCGGAGAATCCATCGCCATTGTCGGCCCGAGCGGCGGCGGAAAGACGACTCTGGCCAGCCTCGTCCCACGTTTCGCCGATCCAACGACCGGCGAGATTCGCCTTGATGGAATCCCGTTGAAGGAGCTGCGGATTCGCGATCTACGGAAGCAGGTCGGGCTGGTAACACAAGATCCGCTTCTGTTCGACGATACCGTCCTGAACAACATCCGCTATGGGTCGCCCCATGCCACCGTGGAGCAAGTCAAGGAGGCGGCCCGGCAAGCCTACGCCCACCAGTTCATCGAGCGGGAATTGTCCGAGGGCTACGAGACCGTGGTAGGACCAATGGGCGGCCGGCTCTCCGGAGGGCAGCGACAGCGGATCGCCCTGGCAAGGGCAATTCTCCGGGATCCGGCGATTCTCATCCTCGACGAGGCCACCAGCCAAATCGACCTCCAAAGTGAGCAGATTATCCAGAAGGTCTTGGAACGGTTCATCCAGGGCCGCACGACGATCATGGTCACCCATCGGATGAGCCTCATTGCCATGGCCGACCGGGTTGTGGTCATGCAAGACGGCCGCATTCTCGACTTCGGGACCCACGATCAGCTCTTGGCGAGGTGCCCGCTCTACCAACGGCTTCACCAGATTCAGTACGAAGACCTCAAGGAGAGCGCATGACGCGGCTGAGCCGGGGCCGAGTGGGGCCGTGAGGAGCAGTGGAATATTGGAGTGGTGGAGTAAGGCACGAGCGGAAGCTGACGCTCCAACATTCCCTCTGCCCATCCCCGGCACCCACGCCGGTGGCGATTTGGACCGCCAATTGGCACACTCTTTGCATACAGATCCCGCCGCATCTGCAACATGCAGAGCAGTCACCCCCCCCAGAACCCCCTGGCGGCTCGTTCTTGAGCCGCAGGGGGTCTTATGGAACAGAGCAGAGGCTTGTCGGGGGCCGGTTAACGGAAGAGGTGCGTTGCTCGCGAGAAACCGTTGGGAAAACTTGCTTCCATACGCGTCAATTCGAGAAGTAGGCTAGCGTTCGGAGCAGAGACTTAGGCAGCCCAACGGGGTCGGAAGCGGCCGCTTCCGAAGAGCGAAAGGCGAGTTGAGGAGGAGTCGTGCGAACCCTCCTCAGCTCGCCTGTTTTATTTTAATACAGCAGAATTGAACACGTGAGCTGTTGTTGAGCACTACAATGGATTGAATTACTAAGCCATCATGGTGGGCATAGCCTATCTGCTCGTCCATTGCCGAGCTCAGTCACAGAAAATCCTGGCATTCTTCGCCTTCTGCTGCACTTAGCCTTGTCGGTGCTTCCCGGGAGCGGGCGATAGGAAGACCGGCTAGAGGGTGATAGCTACAGTCCATCTCGCACGCGTTGCCGTGAGCTGGGCCATTGCCTTGGGAACCAGACCGCTGAGTGCGTAGGACTGTTTTGACGTCGCCACCCCCTTTTCCTCGCGGCCCTAACGGTTAACATACCGGGAGTGGGGTTTGCGATTAGCCCTTCACCACTTGCCAAACGGAGAACGCCCTGGATGCTTGAACTCGAACAGGAAACCCGCCGCTGGACGGTCGCGGATGCCGCCGACCTTTACGAAGTGGCGGGTTGGGGCAAGGGTTACTTCTCGATCAATGCCGAAGGACACGTCTGCGTCCACCCGGAAAAAGACTCGCAGCGCGCCATCGATCTGAAGCACCTCGTGGATCGGCTCGCAATCCGAGGAATCCAGCCGCCCGTGCTGATCCGCTTCCGCGACTTGATCCAGTACCGTCTCGGCGAGATCAAGGCGGCCTTCGACCAGGCGATCAAGGAGCACGACTACCGCGGGCGCTACCAGTGCATCTACCCCATCAAAGTGAACCAACAGCGCCAAGTCGTGGAGGAGGTCCTCCGTTTCGGCCGCCCCTTCGAGTTCGGCCTGGAGGCCGGCAGCAAGCCGGAGCTTCTGGCCGTCATGGCCATCGCCACGAACGAGGTCCCGATCGTCTGCAACGGGTTCAAGGACGACAAATTCATCGAGACCGCCATGCTCGCCCAGAAGATCGGCCGCAAGATCTTCCTGGTGGTCGAGAAGTACACCGACCTGAAGCTGATCCTCCGCTACGCCGAGAAGGTCGGCGTCCGCCCCAACATCGGCATTCGGGTGAAACTGGCCGCGCCGGGCGCGGGCCGCTGGCAGGCCTCCGGCGGCCACCGCTCCAAGTTCGGGCTGACCGTCAGCGAGGTCCTGTGCGCGCTGGAGGAGCTCGGAGCGGCGGGCTTGCAGGACTGCTTCAAGCTGCTCCACTTCCACCTGGGCAGCCAGATTACCAACATCCGCTTCATCAAGGGGGCCCTGAACGAGGCCGCGCGGATCTACGTCGAGCTGGTGCGGCACGGCGCCGGCCTGCAGTACATGGACGTCGGCGGTGGACTGGGCGTTGACTACGACGGCTCCCAGACCAACTTCGACTCCAGCGCGAATTACACACTCCAAGAGTATGCCAACGACGTCGTGTTCCACATCCAGAGCGTCTGCGACGAGGCGGACGTGCCCCATCCGACCATCTTCTCGGAAAGCGGACGGGCGATCGTGGCCTATCATAGCGTGCTGGTGTTCAACGTGCTGGGCGTTTCGGGCCGCGAGGAGGACCCGGCCATCCTCGAACTCCCGGACAACGCCGAAAAGCCGCTCGAAGACCTCCGCGACACATACCAGGGGCTCACCGTCCGCAATATCCTGGAAAGCTACCACGACGCCCAGCAAGCGCTCGACATGGCGATCAATCTTTTCGGCGCCGGCTATCTGCCGCTGGAGCAGCGGAGCCAGGCCGAAAGCCTTTTCTGGGCGATCTGCAAGAAAACCCAGCGAATGCTGCGCCAGTTGGAATACGTCCCCGAGGACCTCGAGGGGCTCGACGCACTGCTGAGCGACACCTATTTCTGCAACTTCTCGCTCTTCCAGTCGATGCCCGACAGTTGGGCGATCAAGCAGTTGTTCCCCCTGATGCCGATCCACCGGCTCAACGAACGACCCACGCACCATGCGGTCCTGGGAGACATCACCTGCGACTCCGACGGCAAGATCGAGCGATTCATCGACCGCCGCGACGTGAAGCGGACCCTACCCCTGCACACCTTCGACGGCCAACCGTACTACCTGGGCGTCTTCCTGGTCGGGGCCTACCAGGAAATCCTCGGCGACCTGCACAACCTCTTCGGCGACACCAACGCCGTCCACGTCAGCGTGGACGCCGAGGGCGAAGTGATCGTCGACGCCCTTATCAAGGGCGACTCGGTCAGCGAGGTGCTCCAGTACGTCCAGTTCGATCCCAAGACCCTTTTCGGCCAGCTCCGGGCCGCGGTCGAACGGGCCATCCGTGAATCGAAGATCGACGACCGCCAGGCCGGACAGCTCCTGCGGTTCTACGAAGCCGGCCTGGAAGGGTACACCTATCTGGAGGATCCTCACCAGCGGTGAACGGCGGCGCATTCGAAGCCCTGCTCTCGACCGGACTGGTCCTCGGCATGATGGCCGCCGTCGTCATCGTCTTCCGCCTTCTCATCCGAAGGCCGGCAAGCGTTACGGAGCGGGATCCGCCGGGGCTGCGGACCATCGTCACGTTTTCCGGCCAGAATGCCGCCTTCCTGGCGGACGACCGGGACGACGAGCCGTATGTGGGCGTCCGCTTGTTCCAGATGCTCTGCGGAGGGCTCTCGGCACGCCGCATCGGCGTCGAGAATCGCGGCACCGTGCAGTACGCCCAGTGCGTGGAATGCGTGCTGGGCAACGAGCGCTACCTGCTGGTGTTGGAATGGATCGATCAGACCTGGCTGGTGAGCGTGGAATGGCTCCCTGTCTCCCACGCGGAGCGGCGCCATTTGGCGCTCACCTACGAGGTTTTCGCTCCGCCCGACAGCCGAGAACTCCGCCAGTTGCTCTCCGCCTTGGACGACTGGCTGAAATCGCAGCCAGGCGTCACCGACGTCCGCTGGTACCGGAGGGAACAGTGGCGAGTCGAAGACCTCTCGGACCCTAGTCCTGGGCCGATCCGGTGTTAGGCGAACGGCAGGTTCCGATCGAAGTCATTTTCTGCCGCTCGCGTCAGCTCACGCTGCCTCGCTCGGCGCCAACGCAAGCTGCTTCAACGCATCCAATACCGCCAGCACGTCGCCGCACGAAATCTCCTGCCAGCCGGTGAGCTTGTGCGCGAGGATGGCCAGCTTAAACGACTCGAAGGCCTCATGGAGATCGTCCGGCAGCCTGGGTAGATTCTCGAAGGGGCGGACCGGCTCAACACGCCCCGCGGCGTCGGACGAGGACTCGAGAACGTCGAACGACGCCGCGTCGACCGCCTCGCCTTCACCGTCGTCTTCCGGCTCACCCTCGGGCTGCCGGACCACGCCCGTCGTCTCGCTCACCTGGGGCGTTGCCGGTCCGTCCGGTTCATCCGCCACATCGGCATCTTCGTCCAGTTCCGCCGTCACCACGTCTTCATCGTGGGGCTGCTGGTCCGGCGGGAAGCCCATGGTCTCCCATCGCTGGGCCCGCATCTCGGCCACCGACCAGTCGCTCTGCACGGCGCCTTCCAGCCACATCTCCGCGTCGTCCCAGTCCAGCGCGGCCTGGAAGTGGCTCCAGTAGAGCCCGCGGTAATCCCGGTAGCTGCTGCCAAACCGCTCCCAGACGCGGCGCAGCCGGCCGACGTGCTGCCCGCTCACGTTCCCCACCCGACGGCTCCAGGCGTCGTCGCTGTACGCCTGGACCGGAGCGCCGGACAGGATCAGTCGTTCCCGCCACTCCAGAATAATCCGCCCCTTTTCCCAATTCGTCGTACTGACCAGATGGTTCCATCGCCCGATATACTCCGCCGATGCCTCCGCGAGCATGGCCTCATCGAGTGCGATCTGTCCGAGGGTGTCTCCGCTTGGGGTTTCGTGCATTGGGAAAATCCTCCGGGTGTCGATGTGCAGTCCGTGCCGAACCTGGGCGAGGTCCGCCTGTCGATGGAAAGCCTCGATTGTAGCACGGACCGCCGGCCGACAATCGCCGGCCGGCAGCGTCAGCCGGCGTATGGGCCGCTCGACCGCGAAATCTTCGAGAGAAACGCCCCTCCCGCGCCCGGAAAGGATCCGCGCTGGGCGGATCGGCTTGGGGAAAAGCTGTTGATGCCGCCGGACCCGTCACGGCGGTTATTCAACGGGCGCCAACTCTTCGGCAGCAAAGCCGCACGTGCGGTGCGTCCCGTCGCAAAACGGTTTCTTGGCTGATTGGCCGCAACGGCACAATGCCGTCGGCTTGCCCGGGTTCACCGTGTAAGCGTTGCCTTGGCTGTCAATCAAGCGGAACGGGCCTTCAACCAAGTAAGGGCCGTTGGGACGGATCTTGATCGTGGTGACGTCCGACATGGGCTGACTCGCTCTGGGAGAAAACGGCGCGTTGAGAACTTCCGCTCAAGTTTACCGTTGCGGTCAAGTCGCATGGAGAACGGCCCAAACCCGCCCGCTTATTGCGGAGCGTCGGGCGGGGTTGCGTCCTTCACGCTCAGCACGAACACAACGCGGTGGCGCTCCGCCGGCCCGATCAAAGGTGTCGGCCCGGCCTTGCCGCTGCCCCCGGTCTGGGCTTGCTCGGGTGCGGGCTTTTCGGCGTTTGTCGCCTCCGGCGGTTGGGGCGCCGGGTCGAAATGGACTTTTGGCTTGACGCCCGGCTTCGCTTTTCTGACCGTGGTCGAGGCGCCGATCCGGAACCGGATGGTTCCGGACGCCCCGCCCCGTCCCGTGGAAACCGTCCCCGCGCCGTCCGGGCCTTGCACGGCCAACGTGCTGCTCTCGGCTGTTCCTTGCGACGCTGCCCGGTGCGATTGAATCACTACCGCTTCCGAAAGAGGCCCGCCCGTCCACGTCTTCGCCGCGTCTGAGGTCAATGTTTCGAGCGACACGGAAGAAAACGCCTCCGGCTGCCCCTTCAGCTTCGCCACGGCCGCTTCGACCTGCGAAGGCGGTGCATCGGCCACGAACACGACGGTCTTTCCGGAAGATGCGGCCGGCGCCGGTACGGTCCGCGCCTGGAAAGCAATCTGCTGCTCCGCCAGGATCTTCGAGAGTTGCTCCTGTGCCCTGTCAGTCCGGCCATCGCAACGCACCAGAAGCACGCTCGGACTCCCTGCCTGCGGCTCCAAAGGAGGCTTGGCTGGATGATCCGAGGGGCCCGGCGCTGCGGCTGGTTCCACTGCGGGCTGGTCGGCTGGAGGGGCCGCCACGATCAAAGGGGCCGGCTGCGGGGCACGCGAGTCCGACGGCGCCGGACTTTCCGGCGCCGCAGGCAGGGAAGCCGGCCGATCGGTTGCCGCGACTGTCGGCATGTCCCCAAGCGGTACCTTTGCCGGTTCCGGCTCGGACGGAGGCGAAGGTTCGCCTGGCCCCGAACCGCTCTTCTCGGCTTCGTGTGCGGCAATTGCCGTTTCGGGCTGCCGAGGTTCCACGGAACGGATTTCGGCGTTTGGCTGCCCGGCAGGCGAGACCTCCGTGCTGTGCCGAGCGACTTCGTTCCGCTGGTCGCTCTTTGGCGTGGTGAACGTTAGCATCAAGGCAACGCCTACGGCCAACCCGGACCAAAGGATCACGCGCGGCCGCGTGATCCGCTGGAAGACCTGCCTCCAGCCGGATCGGACCGGGTTTCGACCGCCGTCGCGATGCCGACTCGGAGCTTCGGCCAGCATGCGCCGCTCCGCCGTTCGCAGGACGGCATCGCCAAGATCCACCCCGATCTTCCTTGCAGGAAGCGACTGGAGTGTCGCGCTCAGCGCCCGCAGTTCGTCGAGCAGTTGGTGTGCCGGCGGACTGGCCGCCAGCAACTCCTCGACTTCCGCCTGCTCGTCGACGGTCAATTCGCCGTCAAGATAAGCGCTGAACAGTTCGTTTTCTGGCACATCTTTCATGGCACCCCCGTCGTTTCCGACGGGACATCCGGTGCTACGCGCGACCGTCTTCCGAGGCGTCTTGGGCAATGCTAGTACCGCTTCACCGGCTGAGCAACCACCACAGAGATCGCCCTCCCCCCAGACGTGTTACGCTAGGCTTTCCCCCTCAATCGTCGAATATCAAAACCTCTTTGAGCTGTTCGCGTAACTGGAGCCGTGCGCGGTGCAATCGGCTGCGCACCGTCCCGATCGGCAATTCCAGGATTTCCGCAATCGTCTCGTAGCAGCATCCGTCGATTTCCCGCAAGACCAATACCGTCCGGTGCTCTTCGCTCAGGGCGGCGATGGCTTGCTCGATGTGTCGGCGGCGCTCCGCCTCCTCCAACCGTTGCTCCGGCCCGGGGCGAGGATCCGCAGGTTCCTGGCCGGTCGTCTCACGCACCAATTCAACCGAAATCGTAGGCTTCCTGCGCCGGCGGTGGCTGGCCGCCACGTTGAACGCAATCCGGTACAGCCACGTGTAAAACGCGCTGGTCTGCTGGAACGTATCCAGCTTCAGGAACGCCTGGACAAAAGCCTCCTGCACGATATCCCGTGAATCCTCGACGCTGCCGGCAATATGGACCACCGTGTTGTAAAGCCGGTCCTGGTACTTGCGGACCAGTTGCCCGAAGGCCGCGGTCTGACCCGCGAGGGTCTCGGCAATCAACTGGGAATCGTCGCTAATGATGTTCACGGGTAAGATGCGTGATACGGCAGAAAAGTTCCCGCCCGTCCAAGGTGGCGGCTTCAATCCATTCCAGCAGCACTATCTCCAGCAGCACTATCCATCATCCCGTCCGCCCAATGGGCTGTCAAACGCCCGGCATCTAAACCCCACTAGAGGGGGTTAGTAAGGGCATAGTTTAACCCCCGCTCCTGCACAGATTTCTTAGTGATTCCGTTAACCACCACTCAGGAACTCACCGAGGCACTCTGGCTGAATCAGTTCGAGAAGATCGAACTGCACCGGACCGGCTCCAGCGACAAGACCGACATCGACAACGTCGACGCCGTCTTTGCCTGGTGGGAATAGCCCCGACGCACCACTTGTCCTTTTTCCCGTTTTGGAAGACCAAGTCGCAGGCACGCTCCGCTGTGCCGGTCCATCGATTTCTCGAAGGAAACAGATGGTCAGGAAACGTACCGCTGATGACCGGGGGACGCTTGGCTAGTTCGCGGGTCAAGCAAGTGATCACTGAGGGCGTTGGTGAGGACGGATGATGCGAGGGAAAGCGGGAATTCGCGCTTTCTGCGTAAATTGAGCGCTGGCATCTCGGGAGAGTCCATCAGCTCTGGTGAAGCCGGTTCGGTCTACTGGACGATCTTCCTCTCGGAGGTAGTTGCCGAGTAGACTATGCTTTGTTTTACCACCCTTTCAGGTGGATTGCTCTCCATGGCCAGCGAACACCTCGATCTTACCAGTGAACCGAGCCTGAGCGGGCCGGGGGCGTCTGCCGGCGGCAAGCGTCCGTTCTTGGGAATCCAGTTTGCCTGTTGCGGCGTCTACGCGAGAATTTATGTCAATCGGCAGGGCACGGCCTATGAAGGCCACTGCCCGAGGTGCTCCCAGCCGGTACGGATCAAGATCGGTCCGGGGGGGACGGGCGAACGCTTCTTTACTGCCTATTGAGTCAAATCGCCTTTTCGATTACTCTTCCGCGGCCCCATGGTGGTCTGAAGACGGGGACAGGCACCGCAAGGGATCGCGGTTCAGATTGAGTGACGGCAAGACCTACTACGGAGCCGGTCCGCGTTTTCATCACCCTAGCCCTATGGACTACGAAGTCAAACGTTTCAGTCGCCACTGCGCGGAAACCGGCAGGGAACTCGCTCCCGGCGAGGAGTTCCACTCCGTACTGATCGCCGCCGGGGCGGATCTGGAACGTAAAGACTACTCGGCGGAAGCCTGGCAAGGTCCGCCGGAGGGTGCGATCGGCTGGTGGAAGTCCCAGGTGCCGTCGTCGGAAACAAGGCGGATGACCTGGGCGCCGAACGACGTGCTGTTGCAGTTCTTCGAAGAACTGGAGCAGCAAGCGGACAAGCAGGACATGCGTTACGTGCTGGCCCTGCTGCTGGTCCGGCGGCGCGTGATGCGGTTGGATGAGTCGGAGAAGGACGAAGCGGGGCGCGAGGTCATGGTGTTGTACTGCCCGCGCCGAGATATGACTTACCGGGCGCCTGCCGTCATTCCTGAAGAATCGAGGATCGAAGCGATTCAGGATGAGTTGGCCCAGCTCCTGTTCGGAAGTGCAGGATAGCGCGTAGCTGAACTCGTGAGAGTTCGCGGCGGCGGAAGTGGGGCGGCGAATTCTCACGAATTCGGCTACGAAGGCGAGGGATCGCGATCGGGGAATCCATGGACGGACACCGGTACTGCTGGTTGCTGCTCGTGTTGGCGGGCCTTCTTGGGCCCAGCGGGGCGGGCTGCCGGTCCACGTCGCCTTTCCACGCCTCGGGGGCGGCTCCGGCGCTGCCGCCTACGCCCACCCTGGAGCAGATCCTCCAGACGGTCAACGCCAACAGCGCCCAGATCCAATCCCTCTCGACCAACGACGCCACGCTGGCCGGTCCGGAGTTTCCCACGCTGCGAGCGAGCCTAGCGTTTGAACGCCCCCGGCGGTTCCGGCTCCGCGCGGAAACGGCGCTGACCGGCCCGGAGTTGGACCTGGGGAGCAACGACGAGTTGTTCTGGTTCTGGGTCCGCCGCAGCCATCCGCCGGTGGTCTACTATTGCCGCCACGAGCAGTTTGCAACCAGCCCGGCCCGGAGCGTGCTTCCCGTCCAACCGGAGTGGCTTATCGAGGCCCTGGGGATCGGCGTGCTCGATCCGAACCTGCCGCACCAAGGCCCCATCCCGGCGGCCGACGGCCGATTCGAGATCCGGACGCTTCGGCAGACGGCCGAGGGGCAGACGACCAAGGTGAGCCTGGTCGACGGCATGCGGGGCCTGGTGGTCGAGCAGCACCTTTACGACGCCCAGGGGCGGCTTCTGGCCAGTTCGATCATCTCGCAACACCGCCGCGATCCGCTCACGGGCGTCTACGTGCCGCAGACGATCGATATCCGCTCGCCTTCGGCCCAGTTCTCGATGCGGCTCGACCTCGGCAAAGCGGTGGTGAACCGGTTGGAAGGCGATCCGGCGCTGCTGTGGGCCATGCCGACGTACGGCGGCTATCAGGCGGTCGACCTCTGCAATCCGAACCTGCAGCTCGCCCCGTCGGCGGTTTCGGCGCCGGCAGGCAGCGGCGTGACCTCGCTGCGTGCGCCGCCGAACCGTTCCTGGAACCGGCTCATGCGGTGAGAACGACACGGTTATCGCGCGGAATGACGGAACCCTAGTAGCGGCGGGTAAAGCCGAGCAACAGCCAGTGCGCATGGGCTTCCACACGGCTGTAGTTGAAGTCGCCCCCGGCGAGCGAACTCAAAGCGACCTCCTGGTGGTCGCCGAAGCTATACTGATAGGCGAGGTCCACGCTCCACTGGCCAAGGATGCGACTAAAGCCGGCGGAAACGCCGTGTTCCACGACGGCCGGGATATAGGGCGTCAGCGTTGCCGTGGGAATGGGATTACCGTGGTAAACGTATCCGGCCCTCACAACCGCGCAGGGGGAGATCGCCTGCTCGTAGCCGATCCGGACCGAGATGCTGTCCTCCCAGTCCAGAGGTAGCGAGTCGGTGACGGTCTGTCCCAAAACGGCAGGAACGAGCGGATTGGTTGCGTCGGCGAACCGCATGTCGATCGAATCGAAGGCGTCGGACCAATCGAACCAGATCACATCGACTCCCAGGCGGCGGTCCCCCGAGAGTTCGTGTTTCAACCCGAGCCCCAGAGACCGGGGCCATTCGAGGTCGACCTCCGCGTCGAAACGACTGCTGACCGGCAGCGGCGCCAGCCCGTAGATATCGGTCGAGGCGCTTCCGTGCAACTCGAAACGGCTGGCGCTCTGGTAAGCCAGGCCCATCGTCGTCCGTTCGGTCAGTTGATACTGAAGGCCGAGGGAATAGACCGGCGCAGCGCCGGTCCCCTGCAGATCGAGCACGCACGGGGCGCCGCGGAATGGGCCTGTCTGGACGAAATAGGGTCCCTCAATCTCCGCGTGGCTGACGGCGACGCCAAAAGTGGCGCCGATTGCCAGCCGGTCCGTGAGCCGGTAGGACAATCCGGGCAGGACTTTCACCAGGCCGCCGATCGACTTGTACAGGCGATCGCCCAAGAGCGGGTGACTCATGTCGTACTCGGCGCTGAAGCCGGCGGGGGCGAAGACTCCCAGGCCATATCCCCAACGGCCGTCGCAACTTCGCCGCATGAGGGCGACTTCAGGCAAGGGCATGGGATGGAACTTGGCGTCGACGCTGTTTTCCGGGTCCTGGTAGTTGAGATCCGTCATGAGCAGATCGACGCCGAGACCGATCAGACCGCAGCTTTCCATCGCGGACATGCCGGCCGGGTTATCCAGGAGCACGCTGGCATTATCCGCGAAGGCGATGTTTGCGCCGCCGCGCCCGGAGGAGATGGCCCCCAAGCCGTCGCGCATCACCCCGTCTGCCAGGGCGGCCCCGACCATCCAAGCAACCAAGCCCAAGACCCCGAAGCCGACCGTGATTGGCTTCTTCATGGGAATTCTCCAGACGCCAGCGCACTGATACCCGTAGTACCGATATCGGCATGACGGCACGACGACTCCCGGGAACGCGCAGGGATCAGAGCGGCAAATCCGTTACATCCATCCTATTCGGACCGGACGGCCGATGCCGGCGTCAGAATCGCTAGACTCGAAGAAACGAGCAGCCGCATCACTTGAGCGGACGCTCGCGGATCTCGGCGCGGCCAAACAGGAAAGCCCTCGATGCATTACGAAAGCGTCTGCCACCGGGGGTGAACGGTTGCGAGGATCAATTTGCCTGGCGGCGGTTCGTGCCCGCTCGCCGTCGGGCGATGCGGCGATCCCTGGCTGATCGTTTTTCTTCAACCACCCGCCACGATGCTAGAATTCGCCGCCTGTCATTCTGAGCGTAGCGAAGTACCTCGGCTCCAATAGAGATCCTTCACTGCGCTCAAGTCAAGATGACGATTTTGCTGTCTTGGCAGGTGGTTGTTTTTCTTGGGGCGTGGCAGATTCCGCAAGCTGCGGTGTGTCTGCCGTGCCCGCGGTTGTTGCTGCCGTTTGGGCCCACGAAGAACCTCGCCGCCCACAGTGTCTCCGCGGCCGCGAAGATCTCATTCGCCGTCAATAGGGCCGCAGCGCGAACGATCATCCGCGGTATCATGAGCTGTCGCCTCCTCGGGTGTTCGCAAGGCGGTTGCGGCGCTCAGCTCTTCTCCGCACGAGGCGCGTCTTTGGGCTTGATGAACATCATTTCGGCGGGCGTGACCCAGTTGGACCTCAGGTCCACGCGGAACCATCCTTCACCGTTCTTGCGGTGAAAGCGGCAGGGAGACCGGCGGCCGAACTCCTTGAGATCGTATTGGGCCCAGGTCTTGCCCATGTCGAGGGAAACGATGAACCCCGTGGCCATCGGCGAGGCAGGGGCGCAGTGGGAGGCTAGGATCACGCCGTCCTGGATGATCATGTTGCCGGATTCGACCTCCGGATTGAACAGCCTCGTGTGGGCCTTGGGATTGGTGATGTCCGCCGGGTCGCAGCAAAAGACCCCGCGGTCGTAGGGCTTGGGTCCGTTGGAGTCGCTGATCCAGTAGACCCGCCCGTCGACGAAGTTGATGCCGCCGCACTTGTAACGCGAGTTCGTGGCGTCGGACACGATGACCTTCCACTGCCAGGAGTCCTTGCCGGCGTCGTAGGCGCCTCTCAGCCAGTGACACTCGAAGCCCTCCGGCCGGTCAGCATCGCCGGTGCAAGCATAGAAGGCGTTTTCGGCCGGGTTGTAGGCCACATCATGGATGTGGCGGCAGCGGACCGGGTTGTCGGGATCGCCCAGGAGAGTGCCTTCCTTGCCTCCACCGCCGGAGCCGTTGTCGCGCGTGTAGGGATTCTGCCCGAAGCGGTAGGCGATCTTGACGGTCGCGCCGCCGTCGATCGAGTAGTAGATGTTGACGGGCGACGCGCCGCCAACCACGTTGCAGTAGTTGCCCCAGATGAGCATTTCTTTGCCGCCGACGTCCCAGGTATTGACGCCGCTGAGGCTGTGGAAATACCAGCCGGGGTTTTCCGGGTTCTGCGGCTTGTGTGTGAGGTAGTCGCTGCCGTCGGGGTTCTTGACCGTGATCTGGCGGTAGGTTTTCAGGTTGTCGGTGCTGAGATAGAGTTTGGCCAGCGCGCTGAACAGGACGTTTCCGCTGTTCAGGATGCAGCTAAACACGATGTGGCGGGCATCGGGAAAGTCGGCGCTGTAGGGCCAGGTGTGGCCGTTGTCTTCGGAGAGGAGGACCTTTCCATCGGTATAAGCGAACGCTTTGTTGCCGCACTGGGAGTCGACAAACAGGCCCTCCGGCTGCGCGCGGTACCAGAAATGGTCCGTCGAGGCGATGGTGGCGGCGGGGGGAGCCGCCGAGGCGGCGCTCTGCCGGCGCGCGGCGGGAAGCAGAAGTCCGCCGGCGGTTGCGGCGGTGGCGCCCAGGAAGCGGCGGCGAGTGAGTCGATGTTGTGGGATCATAATGTCCTCCTTTGTGTATTGCGGGACCGGTTTTCAGTAGAAGATCATCGTGAAGTAGGCCGCCAGAGCCAGAAGGAGAACCGCCAGTCCCAGCATGGCTGCAATAACGCGGCCATTGAACTCCTCGGGACCGCCTTCCCCGACGTCGACCACGTAGCCGTCGGGAAAGCGGTGGCCGCACCATTCGCAGCGGTTGGGATGTTCCGGCACGAACGGCTCGTCGCACGTGGAGCAGATCACCATGGCGCCGGTTGCGGCCTCGCCAGACTGTTCCAAGATGGATTCTTCGTCGGCGGGCGACCGGCACGGCTCGGAGGAACACTCGCCGGGGCCGCAGCCGCATCCAATCGGCGTGGCGAGGGCGCCGTCGGCGGGCGCTCCGGCGTACTCGGGATCGGCCTGATGGAAGTCGACTCCGGCCGTTTCACAAATGGGGCAGTGGGTGGTCCGCGGTGCATGGCACTGCGGGCACCGCGGCCACTCGTTGAGTTCCGTACCTTGTCGCCGGCCCATGGATTGAGCCTCCTGATCAACAGCCGGTCAGTCTCTTTCCGTGGCGGCCGCAAACCGCCATGGTACGGCCAACGATATCGCGGCCAACACGGAAAACAACTCTCAATCCCTTCGGATTCTCACGCAAGTTTCACGGCAACCGTCTTCAGTTCGGTGTATCCCAGGATGCCCTCTTCGCCGAGTTCGCGTCCGAGGCCGGACATCCTGTAACCGCCGAAGGGCGCGGCCAGGTCTACGCCGTAGTAGCAATTGATCCAGACGGTTCCGGCCTTGATGCGGTTGGCCAGACGGTGGGCCTTCGTGATGTCGCGGGTCCAGACGGCGGCGGCCAGTCCGAAGGTCGTGTTGTTGGCCCGCTCGATAACCTCTTCCACGTCGGAGAAGCGAAGCGCGCAGAGCACGGGGCCAAAAATCTCCTCTCGGGCGATGACCATCTCGTCCTTGACGTTCGCGAAAAGCGTAGGTTCCACGTAATAGCCGCGATTCCCGAAACGGCCGCCGCCCGTGAGGCATTCCGCCCCCTCGTGTTTGCCGAGGCCGATGTAGTCGAGCACCTTCTCGAATTGGGCGCGGTCCACCTGCGGCCCTTGCTCGGTTTCGGGATCAAACGGATCGCCGACCTTATACTTCCGGTTCCGCTCGGCGATCTTCTCGACCACCTGGTCGTAGATCTTGTCTTCGACGAACAACCGGCTTCCCGATGCGCAGACCTGGCCCTGGTTCCAGTAGAGGGCGTTATGCGATTGGGCAATCGCCGTGTCGAGATCACAGTCCGCGAAGAGGATGTTGGGGCTCTTTCCGCCGAGTTCCAGAGTCACGCGTTTCAACGTGGAAGCTGCCTCGCGCATGATCGTCTGCCCGACTTCGCAGGAGCCGGTAAAGGCAATCTTGTCCACGCCGGGATGTCGTACGATGGCCGCCCCGGTTGCCGGTCCGCCGGGGACGACGTTGACCACGCCGTCGGGAATGCCCGCCTCCTTGGCAATGCGGGCGAGCCGCAGGGCGGTCAGCGGCGTCTGCTCGGCCGGTTTGAGCACCACGGTGCAGCCGGCCGCCAGGGCAGGCGCCCATTTCCAGACCACGTTGACCATCGGGAAGTTCCAGGGGATGATCTGGCCGGCCACGCCGACGGGCTCGCGGCGGGTGTAGGTGAAGAACGGCCCTCGCACGGGGATCGTCTTGCCGTAGATCTTGTCGGCGTATCCGGCGTAGTAGCGAAGGGCCTCGACGCACAGCGTCACGTCGACGCGGGAATCGGCCAGCCGCTTGCCGTTGTCCAGAGTTTCCAGCACGGCCAGTTCTTCCCGCTCTTGCTGGATGGCATCGGCCAATTGGAGCAGGAGCGATCCTCGGTCGCGAGCGTCCATCGTCGCCCAGGGACCGGACTGGAGGGCCCGGCGGGCCGCCCGCACCGCACGATCCACGTCCTCGGCCGTACCCTCGGAGATCTCGGCCAACACTTCCTCCGTGGCCGGATTGATGGTCGGGAAGGTCTTGCCGCCGGCCGACGGCTGGAATCGGCCGTCGATGAACAGTCCGGTCTCGGTGATTTTCGGCGTGCGGACGGGATGGGTGGCTATAGCCATGATCTGTCCCTCGTTGTGCTGGAAGGCCGTGCGGATCTGAGGCCGAAGAAAACTCAGGAAAACGTGGCGCGCGTGCGGGCGAGTTGTGTGTCCAAAACATCATAGTACCGGCCGTCTGCGTCCGGACAAGCGGGGCTCTTCTCTCGCCGGCGGTTTTTCGGCGAACCGTCCCTCTCCGGGACAGCGAGCGTGGGCAGCTCACTACCCCGTTGATTGACTCGCGGGGTCCAACGGCATATCGTTAGGGAGCTATTGGAGTCATTCGAATAGAGGAGAGGATCCGGCAACTGCGCGAGAGTCCCGCGCACGCGGCGGAGACTCGCTGAACCGTTGGGAGTCGTGCGGATGGGTCGCTATCGAGGTTTTACGCTCGTGGAACTGCTTGTGGTGATCGCGATCATCGGGATCTTGATTGCGTTGCTCCTGCCCGCGGTCCAGGCGGCCCGGGAGGCGGCCCGCCGCACGCAGTGCAAGAACCATCTCAAGCAGATCGCCCTGGCATTGCACAACTACGAGGATTCGTTCAAGGTCTTTCCACCGAGCAGCACCAGCAGGATCGGAGCGGGCGTGTGGAACTACCCGGGGACGGGACCGGCGGACCCGAGTATCCACCTGCACAGCTTCGCCAGTCTGCTTTTGCCCTACCTGGAGCAGGGAAACGTCGCCGACAAGGTGAACTACAACGTTTCCTCGCTCGATCCGGCCAATCGCACGGTCGCTTCGCAAATCCTGCCCTTCTACCGCTGCCCCAGCTATGCCGGGAGGGATTACAGCGACGATCCGGTCTATGTGACGACCGTTGGGTACGACAAGTTCGCCATCCGCAACTATGTCGCGTTGGGCGCGAGGACCGTGGTGGGATTGTCCGGCGTCATACCGCCGGAGGGAGTGATGTTTCCGGGTTCCAGGAATAGGTTTCGCGACGTGAGCGACGGTACGTCGAATACGATTGCCCTGGCCGAAACGCGCGAGGAACGTTCGGCGGTGTGGATCGACGGGACGAGCGCAGCGGTCGCCGCGCGGTGGACCGACCTGACAAGTCCGACCTTTGCCGGCAGCACGGTGTCGATCAACCATACCCCGTATTTTCCCGGCGGCGTCTTTCCGAATTCGATCGGCCAGGCGTACGGGCCGTCGAGTTTCCACCCGGGCGGGGCCCAGCACGCGTTCGTGGACGGATCGGTGCAGTTCTTGAAAGAGACGATGGACGCGGCCGTCTACGACGCCCTGACGACCCGAGCGGGAGGCGAAGTGGTGGGCGAGTATTGAGGTCGCGGCGGGGCTTGAGTTGCAGCGGCCAGCGCGGCATAATCACGTTCGTGACGGGAGGGCAAGCCCGTGCGGAGGTGATTAACGTGGACTCTCAGAGCGTCGAAAGGCCCGGCAACCAGGGCCAGCCGGAGGTCGTGCGGGCGGATCCGCGTCTCCGACGCCGGGCCGTGCTGCTGGTCTGTCTGCTCGCGCTTTCCGGGCTGGCGATCCTGTGGTTGCTTCAAGCGCGTCTGGGAGCGATCCGGGAGCTCGCCGAGACGGACCTGGACAGGGCGATCTCCCGCGCGGTGGGGCTGATCCGGGTGATTGCGTCGATCGCCGCACTGAGCTTCCTGGGAATGGCCGTCTGGTTCGGCCGTTTGTCGTGGCAAATCCAGAGCACCGGGCAGTATCCACCGCCGGGGACGAAGGTGATCCGAGACACGCTCGTGCGGACCGGCCACCGCGCGCGGCGGTTGGGAAATCTTGCCATGGCGAGCGCGATGTTCTTCGTGGCCATCGGCACGGTGGGCATGTGGTACATGTACAGCCTGGCCGTCGCGGTTCTTGAGGGGCGGTAAGTTTTTCCGGAGTCTTCCATGCCCCACGACCCGCGAATCGACGAGGGACGCCAATTCCTCAAGGACACCGTCCGACAGACGCTCGATTTCTCCGAGATCGACCAGTACCGGGGCATTGCGCCGCCTCCGGTGGAGAAACCGTTCGCCCCCGACGCCAGGAGAATCGATCTCTGTGCGCCGGGCCGATGGAAAGGAATCGGCCCGGTGGGCCTGGAGACGGCGATCGGCAACCGCGAGAGCCGGCGGAGGTATACGGGCGAGCCCTTGATCCTGGATGAGCTTTCCTTCCTGCTTTGGGCGACGCAAGGCATCCGCCGGCGGCTGGACTCCGGCAGCGCACTGCGGACCGTGCCATCGGCCGGCGCGAGACATGTGCTGGAGACCTACCTGTGCGTGTTCAG
Source organism: Pirellulales bacterium (assembly GCA_013360685.1). GTDB lineage: Bacteria > Planctomycetota > Planctomycetia > Pirellulales > Thermoguttaceae > JABWBD01. The sequence continues at coordinate 47,759 of JABWBD010000002.1, read as the reverse complement.
CGTGGAAGGGCTGGACCCGGCTTTTTATCGGTACCTGCCGGTCGAACATCAGCTTCTCTTCGAGTTTCAGGAGAAGCGCGCGGCGGCCAAGCTGGCGGCGGCAGCGCTGGGGCAGGCGTTCGTGGGACAGGCGGCGGTGACGTTCATTTGGACGGCGCTGCCCTATCGCATGGAATGGCGCTATGGCGCGGCGGCCCACAAGGCGATCGCGCTGGACGCCGGACACGTCTGCCAGAACCTCTATCTCGCCTGCGAAGCCATCGGCGCAGGGACCTGCGCGGTAGCCGCCTATCACCAGGAAGCGATGGACGAACTCTTGCGAGTAGACGGGAAAGACGAGTTTACCGTTTACCTGGCGCCGGTCGGCAAGGTATGGAGGCCGGGAATGGCGGCGCTGCGGTAGATGGGCCAAAGTGACCTTGCACGGTTCCGGGAGGAAAGCGACCCGGGGTGTGCCGCTGCTCGGGCTGTGTCACGTGCGGATTCAATCCTGGTTGCCGTTCACGGTTCACGTATGCGTCAACGGCACGCGAGTGGTTGTGCCGCGATCTGGAAAAGGCGGGCATCGGTTTCCTGCGGCGGGACAACCGCCTGGTGGACGTGGCCGACCTGGCCGGCGCCCAAGCGCGGCTGGACGCCCAGCCATGGGCCAAGTGGGCGGAAATCCTCCAATGCCTGCTCCAGCGGGCGTGCCCAGCGCTGGACCGGTTGCCGGCTTGGGGCGGAATTCCGCTACACTACTGGTCGGCCGACGAAACCGAGTGGGCCACCGACGTGATGTTCCGCTCGCCGGAATCGCTGGCCAAGCTGTATCCGCTTTGGATTCGCTACGGCACCTCGACCTTCTCCAGCCGCGACGTGATGCGGTTCCTGGGACGGACGCGAATCCCACGGGGCAAAGGCGTGGACGTGCGATTCAACGGCGAAGTGGTGAGCGACCTGGAGTACCGGCCAGAAGGCGTGCGGATCAAACACCGCATGAACCGCAACTCGATCAAGATGTACGACAAGCAGGGTTCGGTGCTGCGGGTCGAGACCACCGTGAACGACGCCCGCGAGCTGGCAGTGTACCGGGCCAGCGAGGCCGATCCACAGGGAAAGAAGAAGTGGCGGCGGCTGCGGAAGGGTATGGTGGACCTGCCGCGGCGGGCCGAGGTCTCCCAGGCGGCCAACAACCGTTACCTCACCGCACTGTCGGCGGTTGATTCCGCCACGCCGCTGGGCCAAGTGGCCGACACCGTCCACCTTCCCGTGTTTCGCAACAGCCGGCGGGTCCGCGGGCCGCATCTGCGGGCCTCGCCGCCAAGCATGCCCGCAGTGTGGACAATGTATGCATATTCGGTGGGTGTGGTCTTTGCGCCGGAAGTCATGGGAGAACTCCTTGTGGGCCAGAGTGCCAGGCATCATTATACCGTCAGCAGCGTGATGAGGCGAGCGGGAGAAGAGCATCTGTGCGAATTGGATGTCCCTTCCGCGACGTACTCGAACGACCGGATGAGACGCGCGGAACGGTTCTTGGCATCCGAAGTCGTTCACTCCCGCGCGGCGGCCTATCGCCGGTTGACAACGACCGGCCCGCGATGCAGGATCGGTGCTTGGAAAGGGGGGCAGACGCCCTAGATCTTGTGAAAAGGACAGGACTCCCCATAATAGACGGGCGGGGAGGGGAAACCACGGAAACCGTCATGCCAGGAGCGGTCGATGATGCTTCGCACGATTGGGGTTGCCGTTACCGTGTTCGGTTGCGGATGGATTCTGATGGGATTGGAGATCGTCGGGGGGCGCATGCTCGCACCGTATTTCGGAAGCGGAGTCTGGGTGTGGGGAAGTGTGATCAGCGTGTTTCTGGCGGCCCTGAGCGCAGGATACTTCCTGGGCGGCTTGATGTCGCAGAGATTCCCGCACGGCCCGGGGCTTGCCTTCGTGATCCTGGCCGCCGCCGTTTCCCTCGTGCCCGTGGCTCTGTGGCACGAGGTTGCCAGCGAGTGGTTCGCCGACCTCGACCTCCACGAACGCTGGGGGTCGCTGCTGGCCGCGACGGCGTTTTTCTTCCTTCCCAGCATGTTGCTGGGCATGGTATCGCCGTACGCGATAAGCCTTGTGGCACACAACCTGGCCACCGTGGGCGCCAGCGCGGGCGCGCTCTACGCGATTTCGACGCTCGGCAGCTTTCTGGGATGCCTGCTCACGGCGTTCTACTTCATACTCTGGATGGGCATCCGGCACATCCTGTTTCTTTCCGCGGCGGCGCTCGTCCTCGTTGCCGTGTGGCTATTGACGGTGTGGTACTCGGCGGAAGCGTTGCGCAGGAAGGAGGAATCGCCGTGAGATGCGTTTTCTTGTTCATGCTCGCCTTGGGGTTCGGTGCAGGACTTGCCCGGCCGGCGGTTGCGCAAGAGCCGGAAGAAACCACCCCGGTCGGGCCCACGGCCGGAGAGGCCCGCGGCAGCGACGGCACGAGCACGGTCCTTTTCGAGAAGGAGACCCTTTACCACTACATCCGCGTCACGGAAAACGGCAGCATCCGACGACTACAGTTTCGCCGCTCGGGCGGCGAGTACGAGGAGTCGGCCATCAATATCGCCCAGCCGTTGCAGTTCGAGCTGCGGTACTACCGGTTGATGCTTGCGGCTTTCGCTCATCAGCCGGCCCCCAAGTCGATCCTTCTTGTCGGTTTGGGAGGAGGAACGCTCCCCATGGCGATTCACCACTACTTTCCCGAGGCAAGCATCGACAACGTGGAACTGGACCCGGACGTGGCGGCAGCAGCCAAGGACTTCTTCGGCTTCAAGGAGGACGACCGGATGAAGGTCTACGTCCGCGACGGCCGGGTGCAGGTCCGGCGGTTCCTGCGCGCGAAGAGAAAGTACGACATCATCTTCCTCGATGCATTTCGCGGCGGCTATATCCCCTACCACTTGACCACCAAGGAATACGCCGAGGATCTCAAGGAGCTGCTCACCGCGGATGGCATTGTCGTCAGCAACCTGCAGCCGGGCTTCGAATCGTATCATTACCACCGGCGGACTCTGGCCGCGGTTTTCCCCAATCAGTGGTCCTACGGGACGAGGGGGAACGTGGTCGTCGTGAGCAGCCTGAGTCCCAACCCGCCCGGCAAAGCGGCCCTGCTGGCTACGTCGCGCCGGTTGCAGGAAGAGAAGAAGTTCACGGTGGACCTTCCCGAGATTGTCGAAGAGGGCGGGATGCGCGACGACTACGAGCGCAACGGGCCTATCCTGACGGACGACTACGCCCCGACCGACGTGCTGCGGAGCATTCCTCGCGATTGAACTGCCGGCGCGTGGCGATCGATCGGTTGTTGACAACGACCGGCCCGCGATTTACTTCAAGTTGTGTGACGTTTCTCCGACAACGGCGATCCATCAGCCATGAAGGAAACGGTCGTGTCAAGAACTGCAAACGTGGTGGAGGTTTGTGCCGCCTGTCTCACAGAAAATGAACCCGCGAGCAGGCCGAGCCATAGTCCTCCGAGGCGGCCTCGCGGAGGACACGCCGCACCATCTCACCAATGGGACGCCCCTGCTGTGGCCAGAAGTAAATTGGTGCAAAGGTCTCGCCTCGCGCTGCGTGGCTTGCGGCCAACGCGAGGAAGTCGGTATCGTTGGTGAGCATCACGCGCTGGGAGGCAAGTGCCTCGGCCAAGAGTTCTGCGTCCTCGGCCTCGTCGCGTCCCCGATCTTGAACCGTGTCCACGTCCATTCCACGGCGACGAAGGGCCTCGACGATAGCGAAGACCACGTGGACATCGGCATAACCTTTGAGCATTGCTTAACCGTTTCCCGAGGCGTGGTCGCGGACTAGCCCAGGGTGGGCGCGGCGGAAGTCATCAACGACACGGGTCTCGTCTTCGAAAGCCCGGTCGATCTCGTCCCGATGATCTTCATAGTACGCAAGTGCGGCATACACTTCAGCCAACGAAAGGTTCGGATAGATCGTGGCGGCGATTTCCTCGGGAGACAGCCCCCCCCGATCGCGAGCGGCTACCACGTCGCGTACTCGGATACGGTGTCCATCGATGCGGGCCTCGCCGCCAAGCATGCCCGCAGTGTGGACAATGTGTGCATATTCGGTAGGCGTGGTCTTTACGCCGGAAGCCATGAGAGAACTCCTTGTGGGTTAGAGTTTCAGGCATCATTATACCATCAGCAGCATGATGAGGCGAGCATCTGGAGCGAACTGGAGTCCGTTCGGCGATGTGCTCGAGCGGCTGGATTGAGACGCAGTGAACGCCTCTCGGCGTCCGAAGTCCGTCACTCCCGCGCGGTGGTCGATCGGTTGTTGACAACGACCGGCCGGCGGCTTAGGATCGGCGAATCAACAACTGCCACAAGAAAGGCAGCAGGCACGCCCCGCCGTGCCGTGGCGGACGGCACGGCGGAGCGTGCCTGCTACCTTGGATCGAGAGATCAGGTGACCCATGAAAAGACTGCATCTTGCGTGGTTGGCCCTGTGGCTGCTTTCACCTTGGAGCTTCTCGGCGCCGGCGGACGAACCGGTGCGGCGGCTTCCCGTGCGCGAGTACCGCGACAAGATGAAGGCCGGCTGGATCGGCCAGATCATCGGCGTGAGTTGGGGCGCGCCGACCGAGGGCCGATTCCAAACGATCATGCCGCTGGAAAAAATGCCTCCGTTCTCCGAAGACCTGGTCAACGGCGCTTTCGGCCAGGACGACCTTTACGTGGAAATGACGTTCCTCCGCTCGATGGAGCAATACGGATTTGACGTGTCGATCCGGCAGGCGGGCATCGATTTTGCCAACAGCCGCTACCCGCTGTGGTGCGCCAACGCCGCCGGGCGCTCGAACCTCCGCAACGCAATCGCCCCGCCCGACTCCAGCCATCCCGAGTTCCACAACTGCGCCGGGGCGATCGATTACCAGATCGAATCCGACTTCGCCGGCCTGATCGCCCCCGGCATGCCGCAGATCGTGATCGGCCTGGGCGAAAAATTCGGCCGGCTGATGAACTACGGCGACGGCATGTACGCCGGCCAGTTCATGGGCGCCATGTACGCCGAGGCATTCTTTGAAACCGATCCCATGCACCTCATCGAAGCCGGACTGCGGGCCATCCCCGAGCGGTCGATGTACGCCGAGATGGTCCGCGACATGGTCCGCTGGCGCCGGGAAAACCCGGACCAATGGGAAAAGACCTGGGCGCTGGCCGAAAAGAAGTACAACCAGGACCGCAACTACAATATCAGCGCCCTGGACGTGAAACGCGAAGGGGCCTGGGTGCTGATGGGCCTGCTCTACGGCAACGGCGACCTGGACCAGACGATGATCATCTCCACGCGTTGCGGCTTCGACAGCGACTGCAACCCGTCGTCCAGCGGCGGCGTGCTGTTCACGTCCCGCGGGCTGTCCCGCCTGCCCGACCGCTACTACAAACGGCTCGACGAAAAGTCCGTTTTCAGCCACACCGCGTACAGTTTCCCGGCGCTGGTGAGCGTGTGCGAGAAGCTTGCGCGCCAGGCGATGACAAAGGCCGGGGCGCGGATCGAGCGGGATGCCCAGGGCGAAGAGGTGTTTGTGATCCCGGTCTGCGCGCCGCGGCCCAGCGCGTTTGAAGACCTGAAGAAACCGGGACCGGTTGCCGCCAGCCGTTATTCCCCGGAAGAAATGGCAAAGATCACGGCCGGCCTGAAGTTCGAGGTGCAGGAATTCGCCCCCGGCTGGAAGCTGGAGAACTGCGGACGCGACATGGACCCCGGACTGAAGGACCGCTGGGGCGGAAAGACCAAGGTTTTCGTCACGCATCCGCTGGACCGCACCACGGGCTGCGCGTTCACGCGGACCGTGGAGATCCCTGCCGGCAAGCAGACCGCGCTGCGTCTGGAAGTCGGCCGCCATCCCAAAGGCGATTGGCTGCTGGTGGTGCGTGCCGACGGCCGAGAGCTGCTGCGAAAGCCCGTGGACAAGACCACCGCCCAGAACGGCTGGCTCACGGCCGAAGTCGACTTGTCGCCGCTGGCCGGGAAACCGGCCAAGCTGGAGTTGGTCAATCAGCCCACCGGCTGGAGCTACGAGGCCGGCTACTGGGCCACGATCGCCATCGCGGAGCGATAGCCGTCTGAGATTGGAGATCCTGCCATGCGATGCCTCTTGATTTCTTGGACCGCCGCGCTGGTCGCGATGCCGCTTGTTTTTCTCACCCCTCGGCTCCGGCAGCCAAGAGGCATCTTCCAGCCACTCGACCAGGCTGGAAACACGATCGATGTCCAGGGGTTCGGGTAACTGAAGCATGCCGCCATCCCAATCCGAGAACCGTTCTTGCCCCATGAGCCCGGTCCAAGTCTTTCCCTACCGCCTGCTGCCCCTCTGCCCGGTGATGTTACCCGTGAATAGGCCCTTCAATAAGGCATACATCCCGATAATGAAGAGGATCGGCGGGTAGTAGAAGATGTAGCCCGCGGCCAGCCCGGCAACGAACCACACCACGGCGATAACGATCATCAACATCCCGCCAAGGATCCCCTTCTCGATCCCTTTCTTCTCCGGGGCAAAAGTGCCCTCGAAGCCGCTAAGAAAGCTGCGGTCCGCCTTCGATCCGCCCGAGACCGGAGCACCCTGGCCGCCGCTGGGTTGAGGCATGGACAGCGCAGGTGCTTGCCGCTCCTCAAGCAATAGGCGGTACTCCTCGTCCCGGTCTTCCGGAGCAGCGGCCGGCTGTGGAGACGCCGCTGGGACGGGCACCTTCATCCTGGTGCCACATTTCGGACACCGGCACATTGACCCGGCCGCATCCTTGCGAACCTGCAGGACTTGGCGGCATTGGGGACACGCGAATCGCAGCGCGACATCGGAAGCCATGGCGACACTCCGAAATGCCAAGTGATCGGAAATTGATTTTCCACACCCGCTGAGTCTAGACCCTGTCCGGTGGATCGTCAAAAGTGTACACAAGTTTATCTATGGGAGGACGATTTCAAGCAAGAATTGTGAAGGAAAGCAGCGATAGAACGTGATGCTCTGTCGGACGAACCGTGGGAACCAATTGAGGACCTCGATAGAGCTCACGGCGTGGTTCAGACTTGAGCATCGGTGAGTTACAGAAGTAGGTCCCGTTTGCCGAGCGGGACCTGTGGTGCAAGGTCCCGCTCGGCAAGCGGGATCTACCAGTTGTCACCCGCATCTGAACCACGCCGAACTTACGCGCCGCATCCAAGTCATAACGATAAGCCTCTCTTTTACTTCCGTCCCATCGTCTCGTTCGAGACCTGTTCGGGCTCTGGAATCCCGGCTCACGATCTGCCATGATGGACCCGTGGGTTTCACCGAAGTGCCCAGCGGAGCCTGTTGAAAGCGTGTGGCCGGGCCAATCCGTGGCCCGGTAAAGCGGGCCACGGAGTGGCCCGCCTACACTGACCCAAGACCGACAACGGAGCCTGAGATGCGTCTTGTTACGGCAACGATTCTCGTACTGATTTCCGCGACGCGCCTTGCCGCGGACATCAAGCTCGACCAGTCTCCGGCTCGACCGGACGAGTGGGGATATCGGCCCGAGGCGGGCGCCGCCTCCGAAGTCAACCCGCCGCCTTTCTCCTGGCGTCCCCACGAAAACCATGCACGATTCACCCACCCAAGAGACGACCCATGAAACGCTCAATGATCATCCTTGTCGTGCTACTGTCTTCCGCCTCGACCGCCGCGGCCGCGGACCAGATCCTGGCTGCCGAGAAACGCACGCCCGACGGTTCCACGATCAGCCTGGAATTTCAGCTCGATGAGGTTCCCCACGGCCGGCAGGTCCGGCTGGGGCTGGATGCGAGGATCGACTGGCCGGGACTCGGCGGGTCCAACCCGTGGATGATCGTGGCCGTCAACGGCCATCCGCTCAAGGCGCCGGACCTGGTGAACAAGCCGGTCGAGTTCACGATGCTCTGCGGCATGGACACTACCTGGGTCCACGGCGAGTCGTGGCGGATCGTCTACTCGCCCGACTTCTCCGACGCGATCCGCACCGAGCGGTTCTCCACGGCGATTCCGGACGTCGATCCCTACCGGTTCGTCTGGGACGCGACGCCCTACGTCCGGCCCGGCAAGAACGCCGTCCAGATCACGCACCTGAAGGTCCTTCCCCAGGGAAGCACATTGGTGCTCCGCGACGTCCGCGTCGAGATAGGGGCGCCGATCCGGCGAACCGAAGAGAGCAATGTCCGGCCTGCCCCCGCCGGTCCGCTGCCGACGTACGTGGTGTCAGGCCGCCGGAAGGCGGCCATGAACGTCGAACTGGCCGCCGGCGGCGGCATCCGAATCGAGGCGGGGGGCCGGGCGCTCGTGCTCAGCTCACGGACCAGTCAGCCCCAGGGTCAGTGGATCACGACCGGCGAGGATTCATGGAAATCCATTGCCCAGGGTCAAAGCGGCGAAGCACGGTGGAATGGCGCGGGATATGAAGTGGCTCGCCGCGTAAGCGTCCGCGACGACCACGTCCACGTGGCCGACACGTTCACGTGCACCGGCAACGAGCTGGCGGGCGTGATCTATGAGAACCGGTTGGCCATCGGCCCGAAACCGAGGGAGATCATGGCCTGCGGACAACCGGCGTGGTTCGAGACCGGCCAGGTGTCCAGCCCCGCGCACCCGACGATCACGGCCCGCTGGGAGGACTTCACCGTCGGGCTGGCCGCGGAGGACGACATCTTCCGGATGCACTGCGATTCGTTCGCCGAGCCGGACGCGATCGGCCTGCGCGACGCGCAACTGGGGATCGCGCCCGGTAAGAGCCACACGCTCGAGTGGAGCATCTATCCCGTACCCAAGGGCGACTACTGGGACTTCATCAACGCCCTTCGCCGCAATTGGGGCAGCATTTTCACGCTCCCCTGGGCGATCGTGTTTGAGTCGGCGGTCGATGGGACCAAGACGGCCGAGGAGTACGGCCGGTGGGCAACGTCGCGCGGGATGAAGGCCATCTGCTCGGGCCAGACCTACTTCATGGAAGACGGCGTCTTGCCCAAGGGCATGCTCGGCGAAGGGACCGCGATCCCGATGGCTGAAACGTGGTGCTCCGCGCATGCCGATTGGATCCGCAAGCTCCGCGCGGCCGCCCCCGGCGTCAAGGTGCTCATCTATATCCACGCCCAGATCTGCACCGAGCCCGGCGCCGAGACGCTCTACGCCGACTCGAAGCTCCTCGACGCCGCCGGCGGCCACGTGCCCACGCCCTACCACTACCCGATCTATATGTATCTCTCCACGCTGGAGAACTCGTACGGCAAGGCCCTCTTCAAGGCTCTCGAGAAGACGCTCCAGATCACCGGGGCCGACGGCTTTTACTGCGACGAGATGGCCGCCGCGCCGCCGGGCACCTACGCCTACCACACGGCATGGGACGGCTGCACCGTTTCGATCGATCCCCGGACGCACGCCGTCACCGGAAAGCGCGCGATGACGACGCTGCTCCAGCAGCCATGGAAGGTGGCACTAGTGAAACACCTTCGCGAGCAGGGCAAGACGATCATCGGCAACAGCCCGGCCCACACGCGGACGATGCTCCAGCTCCACATCCCGCGGTTCACGGAGCTGGCCTCGTTCTCATTCGCGGTCAACACGCAGCTCGGCTCTCCTTGGGCGCTGGGCAACTACAGCCCGGAGATGAGCGGCGAGGTCTGCGCGCACATGGTACGCCGGCTTCTCGACAAGGCGGCCGTCTTTACCACCTACACCTGGCCCGACGGCGTCGAGGGGCCGTGGTACCAGGCGCTGATGTATCCGATCACCCCGGTGGAACTCCGCGAGGGGATGGTGATCGGCAACGAGCGGATTTTGACCAACCGCTCCGGCCGCTACGGCTGGCCGGACGGCGCCGGGGCCGAGATCTACGTGATCGACCGCAAGGGGAATCGCGTGGAAAAACCGCTCGTCGCGCAGGTCCGCGAGGACGGGAGACTCCTCACCGAAATCCGCATGTCGAGCGATCATTTCGCCATCCTGGTGCGGAAGGACTGAGGTGCGTCAGAACTCCACGGTCAGCTCGCCGGTCTGATCCGGCGGCAGGGCCTGGACCTTGTTCAGCTCGCGGGTCCGCTGCTGCTGGTCGCCGATCTTGAGGGTGTAGGCGCCGAGGGCAAAGACTTTGGGCCGGAACTGCGTCCCCTTGATCCGAAGCGTATAGACGGTCTGGCCGTCGCGCTCGTCGATCACCTGGACCACCGGATCCTGCATGCCGCGGACCTTCAGCGTGGGCAGATAGGCCACCGCCCAGCGGCCGTAATTGTCCTGCTGATCGATCGAGAGCGGCCAGCCGGGGTACTGCTTTTCCTTCGGGCCGGTGACGTCGACGTTCCGCGGCCAGCACTCGACGGTGATCGATCGCCGCGGTTTGTGGAACCGCACGATGCCGAAGCCGGCGGCGCGCGTGGTGAGCTTGTCGTGGTTCTCCTCGGGGTCCGGATTGGCTACGGCCCAGAGCGTCACCTTGTTGCCGAAGCCGTCGAGGTGCTCGCCCGTGTATTCGGGGGCTCCCGGCCGGCGGTTCTTGCCCGGCTCCAGCGGCGCCCACCAGCGCAGGTAGAGGTTGGCAATCGAGGGCACGCAAAAAGACCAGCCGGCGTCGTTCCAGTCGTCGATGCCGTGATGGAATACCGTGCCCAGGTGCTGATCGCCGGCGATGTGGAAGGTGAAAGCCTTGCGGAGCTCGGCCAAGGCACGCTTGCGGCCGGTCTGCGGCCAGCCGTTGGAGTCCAGGTCGGCGTAGACCCGGTTGTCGCGCTTGCCGTGGAGGTGCGCCCCGCCGCAGAAGATCGTTTGCGACAAGGCCACCTTCATCTCCGCATCACGCCAGTCCTCGGCCCAGGCGCGAAGGAATTGAAGCTGCCGCTCGCCCAGCAGCTCGGCCCCGGGCACGTCCAGCCCTTTGGGGTCGTAGTCGGGCTGGGTGACGTGGTCCGGCCGCGAGCCCAGCTTGGGCACGAGGCCCTCCGGCCCGGACTTGAACTTGCGGTCCTCAAGGATCGCGAAGCTGATCCCGCCCCAATTCAACTGGGTGTAGTAGACGCCGATGCCGCGCTGGATGGGCGTGGGGTCGAAGGGGTCGGGCAAATGGCTGGTCTGGGCACGCTCCACCTCCTTGACATATTCCACCGGCTTATAGTAGCCGCCATCGTCGCCGGTGGGCTTTTCGGACTTCTTGCCGCCGGCGCCCCAAAGGTTGGGGTGGCCCACGTCGTGGTCGTCGGGGATGGTCACCGTGGGAGTGTTGCGGATCGCCTCGCCGAAGTCGCGGCCGAACTTGAGCCAATAGGCGTAGTGACGGTTGTGGTCGTAGACCTGGTCGCCGGAGAAGAACAGGAGATCCGGTTTCAGTCGCTTGAGATTCTCCACGATATCGTTGCGGGGGATATCGCCCCCGTGGCCGGGATAGATCGAATTGCCGGTGAACGTGGCGACCACGATTTCAGGCTTGTCCACCGGATTACGCTGCACCAGCCCCTCGTAGACCGCGGTCTCGCCGTGCCGCAGGCGGTAGCGGACCTCCCGGGTCATGTCCCAAGGCTCGACGCGAAACACGGCCGTCCAGCCCGGCGCGACCACCGGGGCCGTGGCCACTTGCCGCCAGCCGCCGTCTTGTTCGACTTCCAGTCGCACGGTCCGCGGGTCGGCGTCGTCCAGCGGGTAGAGCTGCGCGGTGAGCTTGAGGACCTTGTTGTGTGCTGTGTAGAGCGCGAAGCCAATGACCTGGTCCTTTCCGACTTTCGGGATCTCCAGCAGGTCCTTGCTGGACTGCCCGGCTTTGGGACGCAGCCCTTGCTGGGCCCAACTTAGGCTCTGCGGGGAGAGCAGAGACGTTACGGGCACCAGGACCACGGCCAGAACGGCCGCCGGCAACAGGCATCGATTCATGGTCGGCTCCGAGATATATCTTCTAAGATCTTGTCTAGCTCCTCCTTCAGCCTCCCAAGCACTTCGTCGTACGCGAACCTCCCCAACAGCTCACCCCCCCGTTTGAGATTGACGAAATTGGGGCCGCACCAGAGCCCCAGGTCGGCGTCGTCGGTCTCGCCGGGGCCATTGACGCGACAGCCCATCACGGCGATGGTGATCGGGCGGTCGGCGGCATAGCGCGTGAGTTCCTTTACCTGCTCGGCCAGTTCGACAAAGGCCTCGTTTTCCACCCGGGAGCAACTTGGGCAACTAATGAGGTTCAGCCCGCCGCGACCGAAATCCACCACGCTCCTGACCCGCCCCGCCGCGATGTCTTCCAGGATTTGCCGCCCCGCCGCGATTTCCTCGTGCTTTCGCGGATTGGGGAGCGTCAGCGAGACGCGAATCGTGTCGCCGATCCCGCGGCTGATCAGTTGTTCGAAGGCGATCCGGGTCTTGAGAACTCCCTCGGGCGGCATCCCGGCCTCGGTCACGCCCAGGTGCAACGGCACGTCGGGCCGTTGGGCGGCGAAACGGCGGTTCACCTCGATCACCTTGGCCGGATCGGAGTCTTTGAGAGAGACGCAGTACCGCGTGAAACCGAGCGAATCCAAAAGCTCGCAGTGGTCCAGGGCGCTTTCCAGCATGGGACTGATCGAGTCGCTCGGGTCGTACTTCTCGCGCTTGGCCGGATCGACCGAACCGCAATTGACGCCGACGCGGATCGCGCAGTCGTTCTCTCCCGCTACCTCGGCCAGGAAACGTACCTTCTCCTGCCAGGAACGTTGCGGCTCGTGGTGATCGAGGTGGCCCGGGTTGTAGCGGACCTTGTCGACGACCGGGGCCACATCGCAGATCAGACGGTAATTCTCCTGCAGGTCGACCGAGAGGTTCGCTTGCGTCCGCCGCCGGATCTCCGCCAGCGCCTCGGCATCCCGGCGACTGTCGACGGCAATCCGGACCACGTCCGCCCCGGCCGCCGCCAAGGCGTTTGCCTGGGCGACCGTCGCCTCGATGTCGGTCGTCTTCGTGGCGCACATGCTCTGGACCGCAATCGGCCGACCGTCGCCGATCGTGACGGAGCCAATCCGTACGGCGCGTGTAGGGTTTCGCGGTAGTTCCAAGACTCAATACCTCACGGGCGGGGTGATGGGACAGCGGCGTCTCGGAGGATATCTCTCCATTGTACCACAGGCTGCAGCGCTCTTGGCTCCTCCCACGCGAACCAATTCGCAGCTCCCAATTCCCGTTCTTCACTACCCCATTGCCCTCATGGGAATCGATGGAAAGCCGCGTTGCAAGGGTAGATGTACCTGCGCCAAATCCGCCCCACTGCCCTCCCGGAAGTGCAAACCCTCCCCTCACCGGTTTCGCCCATAGGGGCCGGGCGTGACGGCAGTCTGCAAGCAACCGATACACACCGGCCTATCCACGGCCGGAAGTCGGGCCAGGAAGAGACGGCGTCCGGCGCGAGGTCCCGTGCGACACGGACGACCTCTTCGCCGATCGGAGCGGATACGTGCGCCCTGCTCGCAAAACAGCGCGGTCCGCACGGCGCCGCCTGCACGTTGGCCCCCTGCCAGCTCGCCTGGCAGGAACCAGAGATTGGGAGGCGAACAACCCGTGCCGCTCCAACTATCAGGTCAGGCTCCCTCCACACAGTGTGATAGTGTTGGTCAACGCCGCAGAATAGGGTAAACTTGCAGGCAGCTCAGGAGCGGGAATTCCCATGCGTCATCGTTGCTCCCCCTGGTTGGCGGACCTCGGCGGCCGCGTGCACCGGCGCGACGGCGAGGCTGCCGGCATGGTTTGGCTCGCTCTCGGCAATGGCTCGCTTTTCGCCCAGACGGGCGTGGGAAGCCTCGAATCCGAATTTGCCGTCACGCGCGGCGCAGGCGCGGATCCGGCCGGGATCGTTCCGGCGTTCGTCTTCACGCTCTTTGTCTGCGCCCCGGCCGCTTTGGTGCTCGCGTACCTGATTTTGTCGTTGATCATCGCGCGGTGGGACTATCGCAGGGCGATCTCCGATTCGGCTCTCAAGAAAGAAAGTTTCGCTTCCTCGGCGATTCTCCTGGTGATCGGCTACCTTGCGACCTTCGTCATGGTCGGCGCCACTTCCGATTCCTGGGTGATGAGCGGCATCAACATCACCACGAATCTCCTTTGGGGCGTCACGATCCTTTTGTTCTACTTTCTCTACCGCTTCGCGAAAGCCGATTACAGCCTTTCGGCCCGTGTGAAGGCATTCTACGGCGGCTCCCTCGTTCTCGCCGCGGTATTGAGCAATCTTTTCGTGAGAGGGTGGTCCCCCGTCGAACTCGCCACCAATTCCTACGGCGCGACTTTAACCATCGCTCTCTACGGCGCTTTGGCGGTTCTCGTGCTTCTCTATTTCACCATCGGCATCCTCAAGAAACAGCGGCGCATCGCAACTCAGAAACGCGAACTCGACGAGGCCGCAAGACTCATGGGAGCGCTCGACCTTCAATCGAAGCGGGAGGCGGGAAAACACGATGACGCCGGCGAAGCCGGGGCGTGCGGCTGATACGAAACGACGATCGCGCGCAGCCGACTGTGGAGCACTGCTTGAATGTGCTGGACTCGGCTATGGCCGGCCGCGAGCGAGGTTTCAAGTTTACCATCCTCCCAAACTTCGTAGCGCAAGGTCAGGCCGGGATTAGCGATTCGCGGCGCGGAAGACGCATCGGCTAGTCCCTAATCCCGGCCCGACCCCCTAGCTTCTCACAACCAAGGCGTCACTTTCGGCGCAGCAGGGCGAAACATCAGCGCCGGCTCAACCACCAAGCGCCCAGGCCGAGCAGCACGAGGAAGAGCACGACGAGAATTCCACCGTTGAGCGCAGCCTTCAGCATTTCGAGACTCATGATGCCCTCCCTAGACAGCACCACGGAATCCACACCGGTCGCAAATTCATTCTATGACCGTATTTTGACCGGACAAGTGAGGGCCGGAAACCTCGGAAACTCGTACGGTCCTCCGCAAGACCGCCACGATGCGGCGGTCTTCGTGTCCGAAGCCAGCAGTTTCCGGACCAGTTCCCGCACCTGCCGCTCCAGAGCCGGCAGCGCCTTTCCCCGCACACGAAAAGACCGATTCAGCGGTCAGGTCCCGGAAAATTGCCTTCGCCGGCGGTGCCGGACGGCCTGGGCAGCGCGTTCGATAGTGTTCCCGACGGCGATGCGGAGATCGGTTCGAAGCAAGCGATAAGCCTCGCGGGTTCGCCGGCGGGGCTGCCCGGGCCGGCGTCGAAAGTCATCAAAATCCCCTACCGAATGAGCTGGTTTGGTGACGCTCCAATCGTTGCAGACCGTTTGCTCGCAGCCGTTCGCCCTTTATATTGGAACAATGAACTCCATTCCATGAGAGGTCATGCGATGATCCAAAATTACTCTAACCGACGAGCAGTGGAGGCATTTTCAGGCCGGCGCGGGCACTGTTGAGATTCGTGACCCCAAGGGGAATCTGCTGGGCTACGTGTCGCGACCGGCGGACCAGGCGGAATTGGAGGAAGTCCAGCGACGACTGGAATCCGACGGCCCCTGGTTTACAACTGAGCAAGTGCTCGCTCACTTGAGGCATTTGGAGCCGGGAAGCACCTGTCGGTTGATGCTCCAGAGAAGGGGAGTCTGGAATGTGAGACGCGCGTGCTTGCCGTTCCGCCTTTGCGCGTTCTTTTCTTAGTCAGCGAGCCCGACCGCATGGTCAGGATCGCGCGGGTGACTTCGATCTAACACTCCGTTTGCAGGCAGCGACATTCGGCAACGAAGCTCGTTCGAGGACGTGGAGTAGGATGTCCACTCTGCCGGGCGGACGGCACACGGAACGTGCCCGCCACTTTACACGTCGCTGCGCATTGACCATACTTGGCGCCAGCGGTTCCCTTCCCGACACACTTTGAGGGACTCCGATGATGACGCCGTTCGAGTCCGATCCACGACGCGCGGGGCTGCGGTTGTCTCTGGCTGCCGCCCTGTTTCTCGTGGTTGCCGTCTGCCGGCCGACTGCGGCCGACCAGGATATGCTTGCCGCCAGGCCGGAATCGATCCAGTCGTGGCAAGACATGCGGTTCGGGATGTTTGTCTGTTGGGGGCCGGTCAGCTTGACCGGCGAGGAGATCGGCTGGTCGCGCGGTGCGCCGCGCGGAGGCGAACTCCGCACTCACCAAGGGCAAGGTCCCACGCCCGGCGAGGTGTACGACAATCTCTACAAGCAATGGAAGCCCGACAATTTCGACGCCCGCCAGTGGGTGCAGACTGCCCTGGAAGCCGGTGCGAAGTATATGATCTTCCTGGTGAAGCACCACGACGGGTATTGTCTCTACGACTCCAAGCTGACCGACTACAAGAGCACCAGTCCCCAGGCCGCCTGGCAGCACGACGTGATGGCCGACATCGCGGATGCCTGCCATGAAAAGGGCCTGAAGCTCATGGTTTACTATTCGCAGCCCGACTGGCGCCATCCCGATTATCAGAGCAAGACGCACGCGCGGTACATCCAGTATCTCCACGGCCAGATTCGCGAACTGCTCTCCGGCTACGGCCGGATCGACGGACTGTGGTTCGACGGACTGGGAGGCAAGGCGGTCGATTGGGGCGCGGAAAACCTTTTCCGCATGTCCCGCACGCTCCAGCCCTGGCTGGTGATCAACAACCGCTGCGGACTGCCGGGCGACTACGATACGCCGGAG
The DNA here is from genome assembly GCA_013360685.1 of Pirellulales bacterium. Lineage (GTDB taxonomy): Bacteria > Planctomycetota > Planctomycetia > Pirellulales > Thermoguttaceae > JABWBD01. The sequence continues at coordinate 31,164 of JABWBD010000002.1, read as the reverse complement.
CAACGGCTGGGCGCGTTCCAATTGGACCGGCCCTGGGAGACGTGCATGACGCTGGGCACCCAGTGGTCGTGGAAACCCGAGGACCGGATCAAGTCGCTCAAGGAATGCATCGATGCGCTGGTCACCTGCGCCGGCCGCAACGGAAATCTCGCCCTGAACACCGGCCCGATGCCCGACGGCCGCATCGAGCCGCGCCAGGCCGAGCGGTTCCGCCAGATCGGCGCCTGGCTCCGGCAATACGGTGAAAGCATTTACGGCACGCGCGGCGGGCCGTTCTGGGCCTTGAACTGCCTGAGCACGCGCAGGCAGAACACGATCTACGTGCACGTCCTGCGATGGTACGACGACACGCTGACGCTGCCGCCGCTCCCGCGGAAACTCGTCTCCTGCCGGTTGCTCACAGGCGGAACGCCGTCGATCGAGCAAACCGACCGGTCGATCGCCATCGGCGTGCCGGCGGAACACCGCCAGGAATTGGACACGATCCTGACCCTGGAGCTCGACGGCTCGGCCATGGACCTCGAGGCGGCCCACGTGGACTGGGGACCGCTCACTTTCGGCAAGAAGGTAATCGCCTCGCACATCTACGACAAGAACCCGCAGGCCGGCGCCTACTATCGTCCCGAGAATGCCGTCGACGGCGACCCGCAAACCGGCTGGACGTTCAATCCCGGCACTCCCTCGGCATGGATCGAGGTTGACCTCGGCCGCGAGGAGACAATTGACCGGGCTTGGCTCAACGAACCTTACGATCGCATCCGGAGATTCGAGCTCCAGGTGAAGCGTGCCGAGCAGTGGATCACCGTCCACGAGGGGACCGTCGTCGGCGAGGATTGCAGCCTGAAATTCCCGCCCGTGACCACCCGGTTTGTCCGCCTCCAAGTGCTTGGGTACACGGTCAATCCGCTGGTGGGCGAGTTGCAGGTGTTTCGTTCCAAATCGCAGTGAATCCGCCACCGCGGACAACAGGGAGTCTTGCCGTGATCATGACCAGCAAAGAGCGGATGCTTACGGCGCTGAAGCGAGAGAAGCCCGACCGTCTGCCGGTGTCGGTGCATCAGTGGCAACAGTACCATTTGGATCGGTTCCTGGGCGGGATCACGCCGCTGGAAGCCTTCCAGCGGTTCCGGATGGACGCGCAGATCCAGTATTTCGAGTCGATGGGGCAGTTCTGGCTGGTCGACGCCGATTTCTCCCGTTTCTCCACCGACCGGTGGATCGACGACGCGCGAATCGTCAACGCCGATCCGGACAACCGCATCGTCCACCACACGATCCGCACGCCCGCCGGCGAACTGACCTACAAGACGGCAGGCAACCGTATGACGACCTGGATCACGGAATACCTGGTCAAGCGGGACGACGATATCGAACGGATCGCCAGATACATGCCGGTGCCGCCGCTGGACCTGCGGCCGATCGCCGAGGTGTACGACCAGGTCGGCGACCGCGGCATTCTGCGGGGATTTGTGTGGGGCGACCAGGCGGGCTGCTGGCAACATGCCTGTTGCCTGATGGACGTGAACCAATTGATCCTGAAGTGCATCGACCAGCCCGACTGGGTCCACCGTTTTCTCGCCATCCTGCTGGAGAAGAAACTGCGGTTTGTCGAGTCGATGCGAGGGGCGAAGTTCGACCTGGTCGAAACGGGCGGCGGAGCGGCCTCGTCGACCGTCGTCTCGCCCAAACTTCACACGGAGTTCTGTCTGCCCTACGACCGCAAGCTTCACGACGCCTTGCACGAACTCGGGTTCCTGATCACCTACCATACCTGCGGCGGCACACGGGGGATCGAGGACTCGATCGTGGCCAACGGCTGCGATGCCTCGGAAACGCTCGCTCCGCCGAGCGTCGGCGGCAACCAGGAACCGTGGGAATTCGCCGCCCGGATCGACGGGCGCGTGGCGATGATCGGCGGCGTCGACCAGTTCAACGTGGTGACCGCCGGCAGCGACGCCTTGATCCGGAAGACAGTCTACAAGCTCTTTGAAACGGTCGGCGCCCGCGGCGGATACATCGGTTCGCTGAGCGATCACTTCTTCGAGACCCCGCCCGAAAAGCTCGCCGTGTTCGCCGAAGCCGCCCGGGAGTGCGTCTATTAGGACGCTCTGAGTCAACTCCCCTCTCCCACCGCGCGAGAGGCGCGGGGGGTGAGGGCAGTCGGAGTTCTGTTAGGGGCTGATTGCCGTTGCTGCATCCTCACGCCACGGCGGGCCCGGACGCGCAAGCTGGCAGCGCGTTCAGACGAACCACGCGATCACCTGGAGCACGGCGAACACCGCGGCCATGAAGCCGACGATCCAGACGCCGATGCGAAGGGCATGGCCGAGAATCTCTCCCATGAATTCGTGGCGCGTGGCGGCATAGACCAGGCTGACTGTGATGATCAGCGGCACGGCGAACCAGAGATCCTCAATCCCGAGGACGGCCAACACCAGCGTATCCATCGTAGTCGACTCCGAGGCTGTGGCGGCTGGACCTAAGACTTCAGCGATGCGGATCCCTCGGGCTTGTCTTCGCTCTTGTCCTCGTTCTCCCCGTCCTCCTCTTCTTCGTCCGAAAAGACGGGCCCGCCCCAGGCATCATAGATCGCCAAGATGTTGAGCAATCCGGCGATCATCGTGTAAACGGTCCCCAGCTCGAAGTAGCGATGTAGCTTCTTGTGGAGTTCGTGGACGGTCGGCTGGCCGAAGTCGTCGCGCCTCGGTTCGCCGAACTGATCGAAATTGCCGCCAAGGGCCGGCGGGGCCATGAATCCGCCAAACAAGGGCTCTTTCCCGTGACGAACACGATTGGCCTGAACCAACGCGGGCAAGGCCGGCAATCCGACCCCCAGTTGGCACAAATAGGGGAGGCGACGGTCTCCGGGCCGCCACGATGCGTAGACTACCCGGCCCCATCCCAACTCGCGGTTCCCGCCGAGGTAAACGCCGTACGAGAATGTGCCCAAAATGCAGACGAAGTAGAGAACGGCCTTGGCAGTTCGGCCCTGATACAAATGGCCCAGTCCAGGAACCAGCCAGGCCAGGAAGGCCGCCAATCCAGGATCCTTGAGCGGTATCTCGATCGCGCTGCTTGTGTCGGCCGGTACTGTAGCCACCAAAGGAAGGTCTCCAATGCAAAGGCTGGCGCTGATCTGGGCAGGTTACTCGGTAGCCATCTGGGAGTGGGCAACGAACCGTGGAAACAAGTGGGCGTCTCCCGGCGCATATCTCAAGTATTCTAGTTCTACTTGCGAATATTGCCAGAGCATCCCCTGCTGGCGGGTGAATCGCACCGCAGTCCAATCCGGGCGAGGCAGCGCCCGGAGAGACTGTCCCGGAGGCAAGCAGCTCTCACCGGGCAAATCAGGCGGCGGCCACTGCTTCACTGGCAGAGCTCACGGCAGTCCCCGCGATAGCCAGCTCGCCCCCTTGTGACCGGCCGCTTGGCTGCCGGCCCAGACCCAAGGTCTCCGTCGCCGACAAGCGGGCCAAGAGATCATGGCGGTCGATAATGCCCACCACTCGATTGCCCCGGACCACGGGCAGACGCCGGATTCCAAACAGCCGGAACCGTTCGACCACAGAGAGCAAGTCGTCGTCCTCTTCGACCGAGTGGACCTGCCGGGTCATGTACTGGTACACCTCGCTGTTGGTCCGGTCAAAATCCCACACCAGGTCCAGGAAATCCAACTCGGAAACCACGCCGACCAGCCGTCCAGCGCGGTCGATCACCGGTAGGCTACTCACCTGGTGATCCAGCAGGCGTTGGACCGCGACTGCGATAGAATCCTCGGGGTCGAGCGAAATCACCTCGGTCGACATGATGTCCTTGGCTTTGAGCATCGGTGAATCGGACCCTTTCGTGGGGATTGCCGCAGGAGAGGGAAGCGATCTGTCCGGCGTTTTCTGGCGGCATGGACGATCACTTCAGGTTAGGATCGTCAAGAAAGGGAGCCGAGGTTCAGGAAATCCCGAGATATTTCCGGCAGATGTGGACCACGAGAGGCCAAACCTCCAAAGCCGGCCAGGCGGCGATCACGGGCAACGAGGCAACGCACGCCAGCCGTCGTGTCCGATTCCGCGGCGCGCAAGCGGCCCACAGGGGCACAGTGACCGCCATGGTGCCTATCAGTCCACGCAAGAAATCCGGCACGTTCGCCGTTCGAACAACCGACAGATTCTGCGCGACCTCGAAGATGCCGTTCAGCGCCACCGTGAATACCAAAGCCGGCAGAATGCGACGTTCCAATCCCCACCAGGCAACAATCATGACGGAGGCAAAGAGTGCGAAATGGCCCAGGTCGAACAGGCGATTGCCCGTTAGCGCCCGGATTTGGGCCGGTGCCGGCACCAGCAGCAGAATTGCCACGCCGACAACCACCGCAGCAAGTATGGCCAGTCGCAAGTTGCATCGCATGACGACCTCGTCGCAGGGCACCGTGATCGAATTGCGAACCATCATTTCTTTCGAGGCGGCTCTCGACAAGGGCAGTTTCCAAGCGATCGTTCTCGACGCTATGTGATTGCCCCTCCATAGAGGCGTTCCTTGCTAAATCTCCCAAGTCCGTCTAAATTAACCCTGTCCGTAGCATCACGCAGCCATCGGATGGCCTTTCAGGAGCGTGAGAACGGGTGTATAGGCGGGATACTCCGCGGCCCGCGTTCTTAGGCTTTAACAGGCCACGGAATATGCTGCCTGCACTGGGGGGCCCGACTTTTTCAGTTGCCGCTTTCAGGCCGACTTCTCGTTATGAACTAGCAAGGCGCCGAGCGATGGGAATGCTTGATCGGTTGAAACCGATTTTTGGGCCCGGCAGGGTCGACGTGAAGAACCGTTTCGAGTTGCTGCGGGAAGCGATCTCGGGCACGATGTCGAAGTTCTACCGGGCCCGCGACCGCAATACCAACCAGGTCGTCGGCTTGAAGATCCTGGATCCGGCGAAGACGAGAATGTTCGAGGCCCGTTTCAAAGGGCTCAAGAAGCCGACCGAAGGGCAGATTGCCATCCAGTTCCACCACCCATCGATCGTCGAGACGTATGAACACGGACTGACCACCGAGGGGGCGCAGTACCTGGTGATGGAGTTCTTGGAAGGCGCGGGCTTGAACTCGCTGTTGATCGCGCGCAACAATCAGCTCAACGGACAACGGCTTCGATACATCCGCCAGGTGGCTGAGGCCCTCGGTGCGGTCCATGCCGCTGGGTTCATCCATCGCGATATCTGTCCGCGGAACCTGATCCTCACCGGCGACAGCCAGACGATGAAACTAACCGATTTCGGCCTCTCCGTACCCGCCACGCCGCCGTTCATGCAGCCGGGCAACCGCACCGGTACGCCCAACTACATGGCCCCGGAACTGGTCCGCCGGTATGCAACGGACCAGCGACTCGACATCTTTTCCTTCGGGGTGACGGCCTATGAAATGTGCACCAACGAACTGCCCTGGCCGCGGGGCACCACGGGCATGGCCGCGATGACCCACGATCAACCTCCCGTGGACATTCACCAATACCGTCCGCAGATCCACCCGCAATTGGCCGCCGCCATCCACGCGTGTATCGAGCCGGACCTGAAAAAACGGTGCCCTACGATGGAAGACTTTCTGAAAACGATCCGTAATCTCGAATACGAGGACCAACCGTAAAGCGGACTTCAGTCTGCTCCACCCACAAGAACGGCATGACTAAACCTACCCAACCATCCTGGGTGGAACAATTCATTCCTTGACGCCACACCGCGGCAACGCTAAATTTAGGACTCTTGCAGTGACCGGAAAGCGGTAGCGAACCGGGAATTGCCCTAAGCGGGGGATTAGCTCAGTTGGGAGAGCGTCTGGCTGGCAGCCAGAAGGTCAGCGGTTCGAGCCCGCTATCCTCCACTCCGAAAAGCCTTGCGTAGCAATGAGTTACGCAAGGCTATTCTGTTGGCCTAAAGGTAGGGATAGGCTGCGGGGCTACCCAGGGGCTACCGGCGAAAAAAAACCGCTCCGGACTCCTCACATGTCGCGCCGGAAGAAACCGCAACCTACTGCCACCTCGGTTGTCGAAAAGCGCCCGGGACCGGAGCCGGACCCGCCCAAGCCAAATCGTCTGCTGCTGGCGGTAACCGGCCTCTTGTTTGCCTTGTGGATCGTGTTCTTGGCCGTCCTGGCAGCGGCAACATGAGGGGTATGCCGGCGGGGTTCAGAGGTGGTTCCGAGCGAGTCTTGTCAGGTTTCGCTGGCACTCGTTCACTCGGCGGAAGGGGCACAGCAGGGTGTTTCGCCTGGGGCTGGCCCCCCCTGTCGCGGTCGGCCGGAAAACGAACCAGACCGGGCGGGTGTTGCCGGGACTCCTTAGCGTATGTCCGCGTGGAACGGATCAAGAAATCGGTTTGCGACTCGGGGTCCATTGTCACCAGCATATAAGGCGGAGCCTAAATGAATATCGTGAGCGACTTCCGGGCGGCACGGGGCCGGCTGGGACTGGGCCGCTATGAGCGTTGGCAGGTCGAGTGGATCGCCCGTCGTGTGGCCCGTCTATCGGATAAACGCGACGCGGAGGAGCGGGGAAGGACCGACCCGGGGGACGTGCATGAGGCTGGCGGGGGAGCGGCTTCGGCCGTCGCGCGCGTGCCCACGCGCGCGAGCGAATAGTTCGTTAGGGGGCAATCGTCTCCCGTCGTTCACTCGCCTCTGCCGAGCACGGCACGCGTTCTGGTGGTCTCGCTTCTCCGCTGAAAAGGCGGTAAATTGTTGCTCATCGGGTTAGCCCAGGTGCGGTCGCTCCGCACGGGCTTTCAATCGAGTCAGGGGGGCTTGCGGCGGAAAGCATAGCACCTACCCCCGCGGCGCCCCGTGGCTCGGCCCGATCTTGGGTAGGTGCTTTCTATGCCCGGTCTTCACGAGCCGCCGCTGGGCGAGTCTGATACTCGTTCCAAACTCATCGAACCGGCTATCCATGCGCGCGGCTGGACTGAGGAGCATATGCGCCGGGAAGAAACGGCCGGCGCTATCGAAATCATCGACGGAAAGCCCCGACGCCGCAGCAAGGGCCGCGTCGATTACACGTTGCGGGTGAAAGTCAGCAGCGGCGACCAGCCCGTCGCCCTGGGCGTCATCGAGGCCAAGGCCGAGAATCTTCCCCCTGGCCACGGCTTGGAGCAGGCGAAGTCCTACGCCCGCTGCAAGCGGCTGAACGTGCCGTTCGCGTTTTCCAGCAACGGCCACATGTTCGTGGAGTACGACAACTTCACGAAGCTGACCAGCCCGCCCCGGCCGATGGCCGAGTTTCCCACCTGCGACGAACTGCGGGCACGCTACGAAGCCGGCATGGGCTTCGGGCTGGCCGAGGAAGTGGCCAAGCCGCTGGTCACGCCGTATTCGGGCGGGGAAGCCAAGCGGCGGTACTATCAGGACGCCGCGATTCGGGCCGTCTTCGAGAAAGTCGCCAAGGCCGAGAAAGACGGCAAGCCGAAACGGGCGCTGCTGTCCCTGGCGACTGGCTCCGGCAAGACGTTTTTGGCCGTGCAGTTGCTCCGGCGGACGGCCGACGCCGGCAAGATGGGCCGCGCCTTGTTCGTCTGCGACCGCGACGAACTGCGAACCCAGGCGCTCGGCGCGCTGCAAAACGAGTTTGGCAACGACGTGGCGGCCGTCAGCACCCGCGACCCGCAGAAGAACGCCCGGATCGTCGTGGCAACCTACCAGACGCTGGGCGTGGACTCCGACGAAGCCGACGCCAGCTTCCTCTTGAAGCATTACCCGGAGAACTTCTTTACTCATATCGTCATCGACGAATGCCACCGCTCGGCCTGGGGCAAGTGGTCCCAGGTGCTGAACCGCAACCCGGCAGCGGTTCAAGTCGGTCTGACCGCGACGCCCAGGGAAATCCAGGAAATCTGCGACGACTCGCCGGAAGCCAAGGCCGACGCCCAGATCACGGCCGACAATCTCAAATACTTCGGCGAGCCGGTCTACGAATACTCGCTGGGCCAAGGCATCGAAGACGGCTACCTGGCCGCTTGCGAAATCCGGGAAGGCCGTGTCAACCTGGACGATACCGGCATCACGCTCGACGACATCATGGCCCGCAATCCGATCGACGCGATTACCGGCCAGCCCGTCACCGCCGACCAGTTGAAGGCCATGTACGAGGCCACCAGCTACGAAACCCAGGTCATGCTTCCCGACCGGGTGGAAGCGATGTGCCGCGACCTGTTTGAGTACCTGATCGACACCGGCGGCCCGGAGCAGAAGACGGTCATCTTCTGCGCCCGCGACCGGCACGCCGACGACGTGGCGGCCATGATGAACAACCTGTACGCCGCGTGGTGCGCCCAGCAAGGAGAGCAGCCGCTCGACGCCTATTCGTTCAAGTGTACGGCGGCCGGCGGCAAGGATTATCTGGCCGAACTGCGGGGCGCGACGCGCAGCCACTTCATCGCCACCACGGTGGACCTGCTGACCACGGGCGTGGACGTGCCAGCCCTGCGGAACGTCGTGTTCTTCAAGTATGTCCATTCACCCATCAGTTTCTACCAGATGGTCGGCCGGGGAACGCGGATCGACGTGCCGACCGGCAAGCTGATGTTCCGCATCTACGACTACACCGGCGCAACGGACCTGTTCGGCCAGAAGTTCATCAGCCCGCCGCCGCCCGAACCGCCGGAAGGCCCTGGCCCCGAACCACCGCCACCGCCGCAGCCGCCGCAACCGCGAATCATCGTGGCGGGTTTTGACGTGGAAGTGACCGAAGCCGGCCATTCGATTCCGGTCGAAGTCAACGGCGTGATGACGAAGATCAGCGTCGAAGAATACAAGGAACGACTCGCCCGGCGATTGATCGAGGAAGCGGCCCATATCGGCGACTTCCGCGGCTTGTGGATCGTGCGCAACAAGCGGCTGGAATTGTTCGGCCGGTTGCCCGACGCGGGCCGTTCGCCCCTGCTGGTACGGGCCTTGGACCAGATGGACGATTACGACCTGTACGACGTGCTGGCCGACCTGGGCTACGGCCTGGACCCCAAGACGCGGATCGACCGGGCCGACGCTTTCTTCTACAAGCACTCGGCCTGGCTCGGCGGCCTGCCGACGGCGGCGGCACATACGCTGGAAGCAATCGTGGGCCAGTTCGGCAAGGCGGGAACCGACGGCCTGGAAAGCCCCGACATTTTCAACACCCCCGATGTCCGCCGGGCCGGCGGGAAGGATGGGCCGATCAAAGCCCTGCGCGAGCTCGGCAAACCGGCCGCCGTGCTGCTGGATACCAAAGCGAGGCTTTTTGCTGCATAATATGGTAGGGCCCGATGGCGAACCGGCCAGAACGGCAATCCGTAGTTGAATGGAGAACAATGACCGCCAACGGATTCAAGATCGACCTGTCTGAATCATTTGAGCACTTGCCGAACGCGCCCATCGTGGAAGCGGTTATTCACTGGCGTGCGAGAGCGGAAAAGAAGCTCGAACCGGATGCCTTGCAAGAGCAACTGAAAGCGAAGCTGCCCGACTATCCGAACGTGCAACGGCAGCAGGAAGTCGGCGTCGGTGCGGAGTTTGGGCCGGAAGGGGCGTCCGTTCAACAACGTCATTCGTGGCACGGTTTCCGCTTCGAGTCTGACGACAAGCTGCAAGTCGCGCAGTACACTCGCAATGGCTTCGTCTTCAGCCGGCTGAAGCCCTATCAAGATTGGGAGAAGTTTCAGGCCGAAGCCCAACGGTTGTGGTGCATCTATCGCGAACTGGCCGAGCCATCCGAGATTCAACGGCTTGGGGTCCGGTTCATCAATCTGATTTCGGTCGAGCCGAACGATGTTGCCAGTGTGCTGGCCTTGCCGCCGAGCAGCCCTGAATCCATCAAACTCCCGGTCAAAGCCTTTCTGTACCAAACGAAGTTCAGTATTCCAGACCACCCTTACGAATTGAACGTCGTTCAGACGATCCAGCCACCCGCTCCGCCAGAGCGGGAGTCTTTTGGGCTGATTCTCGACCTGGACGTGGGCACGACGCGGGCAATTCAATTCGATGAAATGGATAGCCGATTACTTCAAATGCAGTGGATCAAGAACAAGGCGTTTTTCTCATTGCTAACAAGAGCCGCCTTGGAGCGGTTCAGGAGCGACGAAGCATGAGCACCAGCACTATTCGCGGTGGCAGTCAGGCCGCGAAGTACATTCAGGAGCAGTTGGCCGGCCAGCAACGTTATCTGCACAAGTCGGCGGCGCTGGGCATCGAACACGTACTGCGCGACGAACTGGCTGAAACGTGGCAAGAGTGCAGCCAGCCTGATTGGGATGGATACGAAGCGCTCCCCGTCATTTGGGACACGTACCAGCACGCGCGCCGGTTTCTGCTGGCGCTGCCCTTGGGCACGTGGCTCCCGTCGATCGGCGCGGAGCCCGACGGTCACATTACGTTGGAGTGGCATCTTGCGCCGCGTCGAACTCTTTCAGTCAGCATTGCCCCCGATGAACTGTTGCACTACGCCGCGCTGCTTGGTCCGGCGCGCACCTGCGGCACGGAGCCGTTTTTCGACGAAGTACCCGAAAGGATTCTCGATCTGATTCGCGACGTTTACACATGCTAGACCCAACAAATGTTCCGGCGGTCGAGTCCGATGAACTGCTGGCCCGCTACATCTATTCTTCAAGGCACTTCAGCCGAGAAAACCGGCGTGTGAAGGCGGCTGCGTTTCTCCCGCCGGGAAACGGCAAAGAGTCAGTGACTCGACATCGAGACGCGACCGAAGCCGAGGTTTGGCAGGCAGGACAAGCAGCCGCTGCAAAGCGTAATCAGACGCTGTACGCCCGAGGAGACGTTTTGGCGGCGACTTGCGAAAGCCAACGGCTGACGGTTGAAGCCGATCCTATCGAAGACAACCCGAACCACACCAACGTGGTCGGCTGGCCGATGGACGACAAAGCGGCCTGCAAGCTCATCGCGGAGGAAATCGCGGTTGCGGCCAGATTCGTTCCGCTACTGGAGTCGGAAAATTGACAAAGGCGAGGTTGTTTGCAGCATGACGACGCAACTTGAACTACCAAACGATGCGACGTTGCCTGATGGGTGGGAACGCGCAAGAGTAGCTGACGTTTGCCAGTTCATTGACTACGGCTACACAGCCAGCGCGAACTTTACCGTTGCAACGCCCAAGTTCCTTCGGATCACGGACATTCAGAACGGGCGCGTCGATTGGGAAGCCGTGCCGGGTTGTGAAATCACGGCGGAAGACGAGGAAGCCAACAGACTACAGGATGGTGACATCGTTTTCGCGCGAACTGGCGGTACGACAGGTAAGAGTTTCCTGATTCGGCAACCACCCCGCGCCGTGTTTGCCTCGTACCTGATCCGGCTTCGGCCTAGCGAACGTGTTACCTCGGACTTCATTTACGCTTTCTTTCAAAGCAACGACTATTGGCAGCAGGTGAACGCGCACGCACGCGGCGGCGCGCAGCCGAACGTAAATGCAACTCTGCTTGGTTCGATGACGATGCCCCTTCCCCCGGTGGCCGAGCAGAAGCGGATTGCGGGGATTCTGAAGGAACAGTTGGCGGCGGTCCAGCGAGCGCGGGCCGCGGCCGAAGCCCAACTCGAAGCCGCCAAAGCCCTCCCCGCCGCCTACCTGCGGGATGTGTTCGCAGGGCCGGATGAAGCAAATGAAAATCGACAGCCAATCGGCGAGGTCTGCCAACTGCTGCCATCGAAGTCGATTGCAACCGCTGGCGACGCGGAAGTTCGCGCGATCACGACAGCGTGTCTAACTGAGAGTGGATTCGACCCATCAGGCATAAAGACGGCGCGAATGTGGTCAAGTGATGCCGAAGACTGCGTTGTTTCACCGAATGAAGTCCTGATCGCCCGCAGCAACACTACCGAGCTTGTCGGGCGTGTCGCGATGTTTTCCGGCGAACCTAGCGGCACGGTCGCGTCAGATTTGACGATTCGGATTTGGGCTGGAGAAAGAATTGCGCCGCAGTTCCTTACAACCTACTTGTCGTTCCTGTACGTGACGGGCTACTGGCGGGAAAAAGCAGGCGGCGCAAGCGGGTCTATGAAAAAGATCACGCGAAGCCAGATCAACTCGCTACCCATTCCAGTGCCCGAAATGGACGAACAGCGCGCCATCGTCAGAACTATCAGCGCGAAGATGTCGCGGGTTCGAGAGCTTGAAGCCACGTTGCGGAACGAGTTGCAAACAATCGAAGCATTGCCCGCGTCGCTACTTCGCTCCGCTTTTCAAGGCCAACTCTGAACGGAGACCCAATGGCAAAGAAGAAACCAGCAAAGAAGAACGGATCGGCCAACGGCAACGGCAAGCGGCTGAACTCGCAGCAATCCGTCAACGGGGCCGTGAAGTCGATCTGCGACATCATGCGACGCTCGAACTGCGCCGGCGCGATGCAGTACGTCCCCGAACTGACCTGGATTCTCTTCCTGCGGATTCTGGACGAGCGCGAAACGCTCGAAGCTGAAGCGGCCGAAGCGGTCGGGGCCGACTTCACGCCGTCGATCAAGAAGCCCTACCGCTGGCAGGATTGGGCCGCGCCGGACAGCCGGCGGCGGGAAGAAATGCTCACCCAGGGCAATGTGCTTCAGTTCGTCAACGGCGAGCTGCTGCCCTACCTCAAGGGACTGCGAAACAAGCCCAACTCGACGCCCCGCCAGAAAGTCATCAGCGAAATCCTCTCGGGCGTCGAGCGGGTGCGGATCGACACGCAGAAGAACCTGTGCGACGTGTGCGACAAGGTGCATGGCCTGTCGGCCGATTGCATAGACGATACGCACGTCTTCACGCTGTCGCAGGTTTACGAAGGCCTCTTGCTGAAGATGGGCGAGAAGGGCAACGACGGCGGCCAGTTCTTCACGCCCCGCGAAATCATCCGCGCCGTGGTCCGCGCCGTCGCTCCGAAGATTGGCGAAACAGTGTACGATCCCGGCAGCGGCACCGGCGGCTTTCTGGCCGAGTCGTTCTCGTTCATGGCCGGCAAGAATAACGAGAAGATCGAATCGCCCGACCAGTTGGAATTGTTGCGGCACGACACGTTCTTCGGCCGGGAGAAGGAAAACCTGATCTACCCCATTGCGCTGGCCAACCTTGTGCTGCACGGCATCGACCAGCCGAACATCTGGCACGGCAACACGCTGACCGGCGGCGTGTCCTACGACGGGCTATTCCAAAATGCCCCGGAACAATTCGACGTGGTGATGACCAATCCGCCGTTCGGCGGCAAGGAAGGCAAAGAGGCCCAAACGCGGTTCGCCTTCAAGACCGGCGCGACCCAGGTGCTGTTTCTGCAACACGTCATCGACAGCCTGAAGCTCACCGGCCGCTGCGGGATGGTGCTGGACGAAGGGGTTTTGTTCCGCACCAACGAAACGGCCTTCGTGCAGACGAAGCGGAAACTGCTGGACGAATGCAACCTGCACTGCATCGTCAGCCTGCCGGGCGGAGTGTTCACTGCGGCCGGCGCGGGCGTGAAGACCAATCTGCTGTTCTTCAACAAGGGCGAGGCGACCGAGAAGATTTGGTACTACGACCTATCCGACGTGAAGGTCGGCAAGCGGCAACCGTTCACGCTCGACAAGTTCGACGAGTTCTTCAAGCTGCTGCCGAAGCGGAAGGACAGCGACCGAAGCTGGACGGTCGATTTCGTGGCCCGCAAGAGGAAAGCCGCCGACGAAGCCGCCCCGCTCAAGAAACAAGCGAGCGCCAAGCAGCAGGAGGCCAACCGCTGGAAGGAAGAACTGGCCGAACTGAACAAGGCCAAGCCGGCCCCGAAGAAGAAGATCGCTGAGGCCGAGCAGCGGATTGCGGAACTGACCAAAGAGGCCCGCGAACTGGCCGGCCGCGCCCAGGACATCGAAGACGCCGTTTACGACGTGAAGGCCGTCAACCCGAACAAGCAAGCCGAGGAAGACACCCGCACGCCCGCCGAGTTGCTCGACACCATCGAAGCCAAAGGCCGGGAAGTGGTTGAAGCGCTGGCCGTGCTGCGGTCGCTCTAAGACGCGGAGAACGGCGCCAGGGGCGCGTTTACGGGGTGATCCTTCCCGGCGGCGACAGTACATTCACAGAAGACGGGACGGCCGACGCGGCTAGCTACCGCCCGGCCTTCAATGCGAACCTGGCAGGGCACCCGCTTTCTCACCTGCCTTTCGGCGGCCCCTGCCCGGTTCGGCCCGTTAGCAGAAAGGCAGGTATCATGGGCCCGGAATCGACGCTTGGGGAATTGGAAACAGCCGACGTTGCGGCGCTGAAGTGCCTAGTGTTTGTGGGGATCATCGGTGCGGAAATCAAGAGCCGGATACGGCGCGGAGAGGTGGGGGCCGCCCAGTTGGCCGAGGCCATCCGGGAAAGGGCGTCCGAACTCCTGGAGAATTGGCGCGCGCTGAACGCGGCCCTAAAACCCCATGTTCGGCGCGATTTCACGGCCGCCAGCGACGCGCCCGTGGAGATCGGGGAGGTTACTGCGGAATCCGCCCACGCCGCAGCCTTCTCCGTATCGCACCTGGCGCTCGTTATGCTTGCTATAGTGCTGAAGCCTGCGGGGTATTGGCCCAGCAGCCAGGACCCTGAGACGGACTTGCTACTGCCGGATTTTGACGTGGGAGAGGTTGTCGATGACCCCGAGAGCGCGGCGGTACTGGCGCTGGGGACCGTCTTTGACCGGTTGAGTCTAAGGGAGATTAGTAAGGGCAGTGCGGTAGTCTATCGCGAATTCGCGGCGGCCCGGGAGCGGTTGCGGGCGGTGGCTGAACCGCAGCCCGCGGCGGACGGCGGTTCGGTCGATGCTTCGCAGCCCTGGGACGAAGCGGGACTGCGGGCGATTAGAGCGGCAACGACGTATGCCGAGAACAGCAGGCGCGAACTTGACGAACTCGCGCGGCAAGATGGGCAAACCGACCCGGCGATCGGCGCGGGCGATTGCGCACCGAAACCATCGCGGGACCGAATGAAAGGGGAGTTAGCGGCCCGGTTCGACCGGGTTCTTAGCGCCCTTCGGGCCGTGATAGCGACGGAAACCGCGCTCGATCCGGCGTGGAAAGAGACCAAGAAGGGTGTCGGGGGAGCTTTTGGGGACGCGCTCGTTTCACGCGGCGAGGCACGCATGGCGTTCGAGGATGAAACGCCAACAATGGACGCCCTGGTGATTTGCCTGAAGGACAGACGCTACAAAGCCCCCTCGTGGCCAACCGACGGCGGTGACGACGTTCAAATACTGCGATCCGCCTGGCACTCCATCCATGACACAATAGGGGCCGGCAAGCCTTTCGCCCCGGACGACCTGAGCATGATGCGCAACTTGTACGCGGCCTTGGAGAGGGCGCGGGAGAAATTGACCCGCCATAAGACTTCGACGCGACGGGCGCATCAGCGCACTCGCGTTACTCCACGGGCATCAAATACCGATACTCGTTTGCCCGGCCACGGCTACCGCTTCGGACCAGCTCCAAAATGCCCGCCGAAGCCAGCCCCCGCAGCCAGCGCCATGCGATCGTGCGATCGACGCCCACGAGGTTCCCCGCTGTGCTCGCATCGAGGTAAAACGGCCGGTCTCCCTGAAGTCGCTGCAACTCCCGGCACAGCGCGGCCAACAGCCCAAGCTGCGGGTTGTCCCACGAGGCGACCTCGGGAGGCGCACCCGCCGCGACCGCCGCCTCCCACGCATCTGCCACGGGCGAAACGCCCGCCGGATAGCGGACGCGTTCCCATGCGACACAGAACTCGAGCCAGCTTGTCGCAAAGTCTTTGGTCCCGATGTAGGGAAGTGACAGACAATGCCACTCCTTCAACACGGTTTCCAACGCCGCCGCTTGCAGCCCGGCAACCTCGGGTACGGCTTTCAATTCGCGGGCCAGCCGAAATAGGCATTTGTGACGATTGTTAGGCCCCGGAGGAATGCATCGCCGCACTGCCAGCCGAACCGCCTCAGACGCATGCAACACAGAAGCGCAGAATTGCGTGGGTTTCTGCGCTTCTTGCGCTTCTGTGTTGCAGAGGCCAGCCGCGCACAAGTCTACGGCGGGGATGTCACCGGGCAGGTGTGTCCAGGTGTAGACGACACCGGACGGGTGCAAACTGGATGGGGCGAGCACGTAGCTTCCACCCGCCCGCAGTTCGCCATCGTCGTAGGTCTTTGTGCGGGCGGCCTGACCTCTGGCGTAGACGTGGAAGCCTCGGGCCGTGCGTACCGTGGGAAGAGTCTCGGCCACGTCGCGGTGGGAATCCCGCCAGCGGTCGTATGCGCGTTCCTCGTCGAAGTCCCGGACGACAAGTCCCCCGGAAATGTCGCCCGTCACGATGGCAATGTTCGGCTGCTGATCACCTCCGAACCATTCCAGTAGGTTGGCCGCTTCCGCCCGTCGCTCCCGAAACTCCGTCCAGCGGAACCCCCTGGCGGGGACTTTCGAGCCGCAGGGCAGCGGGAACACGCTCAACCCCAGGTCCACGTACCGCATGGCCAATTTGTAAAATTCTGCACTCATCGCGGCCGGGATTAGCATGCTTTTTCGTCTAGGTCTTCCTTCGCAATGTCCGCCAAAACCGCATCCCACGGGCGGGCAGGATCCTCGCGGAGGGCCTTCTTGATCCGGGCCGCTAGCCTCTTCGGAATCTGCACCTCGTCGGCCTCATCCCTCGCCTCGTCCAGGAAATCATCGACGTGACGGTTGATGGAGGCGATGAGGTACGCCCGCCGATACGCGTCGGCCAGCGTATCCGCGTCAGGAATCACCTTCTTGATACCGTGCTCCTTGAGTTTCGCCTCGATCCACTTGATGAAGTCCTCGGACGCAAACGCGTTCAACTCGACGCGCCGGTTGCTGCGGAGGAACGCCTGCTCATCCGATGTGACGATGGAATCGGGCCCGAAGTCACCTTTGAAACGGACCGACTCCGCCTCAAGGTGCCACTGCTCCACGTCCGTCAACCGGATGCCCAGGTCAATTACGTTGATCTCGTTCCGGAACTCATAACGAACCCGGTCACTCTCCCGTGCGGCCTCGGAAACGGTCGTCAGGTTCTGCGCGATTTCCAACCCGGCTTTGTCGAAGTCGTGCAAGACCAACAGCGGTACTCCACCGCCCACGTCGCATAGCCAGTCAACCAGTCGGCGCGCCGCGACAACCGACTGCCCCTTGCTGCTCATGATGGACAGATCGTATCTTTCGGCCAGCTTCACCGCCTTGAACAACTCGTTGAATCCTTCCTTCTCGATGAACAACACCGCGCTCATGCGATTGGCTGGCCCCTTGGTCGGATAGTCCGTGTCAAATGCTTCGTGGAAGTCGAACCCTACAACTTCGTGCTTCCCGATCGATAGAAGGTAGTTGTTCACTTCGAGCGTACCGAGCGGTATTTGCTCATCGGTGTGCGGTTCAATCAGCCGTCCGCGCGCATCGTATACAATCCACCATGCGGCCGCCTCGGGATGCTCGTTGATGTACATGGGCAGTAGGTGCTGCGTGAAGTAGACGGACTGCAACGGCCGTCCCGTCCGTTTTTGAATCTCCGGCCGCGCGGCATAGAAAATCTGCCGGGCATGCGCGGGGTACTTGCCGTTGCTGGATGCCTTGGCGTATGCCTTGGGAATCACTGACCAGGCGACATCCTTCTGGTAGACGCGATCCGATTGCATGTACTGCGCACGGCTGTAGCGGGCCCGCGAGTCTCTTTCCTCACGTTTCCGTTGCGCCGTCCAGTTCTTCGTCACGCTCTTGGTAACGCTCTTCAGGTCACTTGTTAGACTCATTGTTCGTGGTCCTCCACGTCGCGAATAACGATGCTGCTCTTTCCTCTGTCGGCAAACTGAAGCCGCGGGTGGGCGAGGTGCAGCGCGAACAGAATCGGCTCGTTCGCGCCGGCCTTCAATTCGGTGAGGTGCGCCTCCAACCCTTCGCCCGTGCTTCCGAATGAGCGGTACGGGTTCTTGATGGCCGCTGACCAATTCGCGCCCGCTATGATCTCACGCCGATCCGCTGCCCCTTCGCCCCGCCACGAAAACGCCGACTCCAAGACGTAGGGCAATCCGTTTTCGACGCCAGCGCGTTTCGAGTATTGGAATTGTTCCGGGTCGCATCCGGCCTGAGTGAACCGAACGAGTAGGTGTTCGCGGCCGATGATGCCCAGTCGTGCCGCCTTCACCGGACGGGTGTGCTTTCTCATGGCGCCCAGCAACTGGTCAACGAGTTCGCGCCGGAATCCGTTCTCATCGGTCAACACGGTCAGCGGTTCGCGCTTGAGCAGGCGCACCTCGTCCAGCACTCGCTTCCGCTTCTGACTCCCCGTCAGCCCGTCGAATTCCGCCACAAACGCCGCAACGGTGCGACTGGTGCCTTTGTCCTGGTCAGCGGCGATGTAGGCTCCTATCAGTCTTTCGAGGTGCTGATGCTCATACCAGTGTGACGAGGTGGGATGATTCGGCTGCCACTTCTTCCATGTTGGATCGGTGGCCTTTGCGGTCCACTTCTGGCCGAACCAGTCCACCGATAAGCACAAGTGCGGGTTGAACAACGCGAACCCACGGAACAGGGTCTCCACTCGCTCTCGAATCGACCAATACCATCCGGTGTTGGTCTCCACGGGGCACACATCCTCAAACGGCCAGAGGACTCGTCCGTTGTGGGAACGAGGCGCCCACTCGGTTCGGATAGCCGTCCCTGGCGTCTTCGTGGATGGTGTAGCTTCACAGTGGACAACAGCCCTGCGCGTGACGGGGTCCATGCCGCATCGAATAACTCGGTGCTGCCCGCAGGACTCCACAAGGAGCCTACCGTGCTCAGCATCGACGACGAAAGGCATGGTGGCCAGTGTCTTCAACGCATTCCCCTGCGCTCCCCGCGTTGGACTGACGTATGCCTCCCGGCTCGATACCCGGACGTTGAAGTCCAGCACCGACTCGATAGTGCAATCGGGGATGCCCGGCCCATTGTCGGCGACGGAGATCCCGGTCGCGTCCGCCGTGACTGTGATTTCCGGCGCGACCCCTGCCTCCTCGCAGGCGTCCAAGCTGTTGTCGAGCAGTTCTTTCAGAATGACCAACGGCCACTCCGAAACATCGTGGCCGATCTGCGCGGTCAATTCGCGCTGCGAGAAAAAATCCATCTCCCGGGACGTGCGGAAAGTTTCCCGGTTGAGCGTTGGTCCGCCCCGATTTGTAAAATCCTTCGGTTTGCGTTTGCCTGAAGAAGCATGCTTATTTCCTGCATGGCTCCCCGCATTTGTAAGAATCTGCGGTTCCGCCGAAGGGGAAAAAGCATGCTCATTCGGCTGTGTCAGGTTCGCGTCTATCTTCCGCCGCGTCTTCCCGGTAGACTTCATGCAATGATCCTCCATAGCTCGGCGCGCCCCGATTCCCCGCGTGGCGTGCCGGGCTTTTTTCGTTGGGTGTCATCGTCAAAGCTGTCCGGTGTGCGTCACGGTGCGGCTCGCGAGCCATGCGTCGAGGTCTGCCAGGCGGTAGCGGACGGAGCGGCCGACCTTCACGTACGGCAAGTCGTGTCGGCCAAGCGTGGCCCAGGCGGCAAGAGTTTGCGGGCGCATGGCGATATAAGCGGCGGCCTCGTTGCGAGTGAGGTAGTCAGAGCGGGGAGCGGTTGCGGTTGCCATTGTCAACTCCAATTGCGATAGGTGAGCGAGCGTCAGGCTCTATCTCAATTAGACAATGACAGTGTTGCGCCAGACGGATTTTGAGTGGAATTCAGGGACGGAACTGTTGCGCGCCCGACGGAACTGTTGCGCGCCCAAAGACTTGCACCAATTGGTTCGCCAAGGAAACCTCGGGTAGACACATGGGTGTTGTTGCCGCTATCGGGGGCCCGGGCGCTTATTGGAGGTCACATTGCGGCTGTTCCGCGGCAGTGGTGCTGTCGAGGTGATCGTCGGCAGGGGCGTCGGTCGGAACAGCTACGTCGAGTAGCTTGACCCCGCCGAAGGCCAGCATGCGCTCCGCGGCAGTCTCGATGCTGCGCCGCACGCTTTCGTCGGTCAACCGCGCATAGACAGCCGTGGCCGGACTGCCGGGCCTGTGCCCCAGGGCCTTGCCGATCTGGATAAGACTCGCCCCTGACAAAGCCTGCCACGACCCGAAGCTCCGCCGACAGTCGTGGATGCGGAGGTCGGGCAGTCCGGCCCGTTTGCAGATTCGCTTCCATGCGGGTTTCGGTTCTGTGAGGTGCCCCGTGCTTGCGCCGCGCTTCTGTGCGGGGAATACCCATTCGCCTGTCACTTCCAGCCGCCGCCGTCGCAAGATCGAAATCGCTTCGGGGCACAGATTGATCGTGACAGCCTTGCCGCCTTTCGCCACGACCTTCCATTCCGCAGCGTCAAAATCCGCCTCTGCCCATCGCATCGCGAGCAGGTTTGCCTTCCGCGCCCCGACCAGCAACGCAAGCAGATAGAAGTCCTGGTAGATCGGTGGCTCTTGTGCGAGCGATTGAAAGAACCGGGGTAGCTCCGCGGGCTGTAGGAAGCGATCCCTCGCCTGCTCTTGGAACGGTGGCACGTGCTGTGTGGGATTCGAGCCAGTGAAGCCCAACCGGGGCGCGCGGCCGTACATGGCCGACAACAGCTCAAGACAGCGGTTCGCCACGTAGGGGCCGCCTAGCAGCCTGCCCTTCTTGCCGTCGCTCCGCGGCCGCTTCTCACCAAGCCCCTGGTGCCAGGTCTCGATTTCCTTCGGCTTGAGCGTCGAGACTTTGCGGGTGCCGAACCGGGGGCCGATGTACTGCTCATACAACCGCTGCCCTTCCTGCCAGGACCGCGGTCGCTTGTGCGTTTGGGCATAGGTGAGCCAGTCGGCAAACAGATCGGCTATGGTGATCTCCTGCCGCTTCTCCCGCTTCTCCGCAGCCGGGTCGCGACCCGCAGCCGCCTTGCCGTTTTCCCGGGCAGCCGCCTTGCGTGCTTGTTCGGCGCTCATCCCGGGGAAGTCACCCAGGCGAACCCGCTGGGGTTTGCCGTTCACCTTGCGGTACCAGTAGAAGACCCTGGAACCGCCGGCTGCCACCCTGACAATCAGCCCCGGACAGCCGGTGTCGCGATACTGAACGCGACCTATAGCCGGGATCGGGATCGCTTCCAAGCGCCGCTTGCTGAACGCGAAGCTACGTGGATCACTCATCGTTTGACCTTCTGGTTTGGTTCGGGGCTACCGCGGGGCTACCGGCTGCATCACAAACTAGCTAGTTCGGGCAACCTCCATCAATGATGGGGCTACCGCATTGTATCGGAAAATCAAGCACAGTCAATGATGGTAAACCAGAAGGTATGACCATAATTTCTGGCTGGCAGCCAGAAGGTCAGCGGTTCGAGCCCGCTATCCTCCACTCCGAAAGCCTTTCGTGACAAGAAGTTGCGAAAGGCTTTATTTCTTATAGAAAGAGTGCCATTCGTCCGGTGCAACCCGTGAACAAGAAAAAACGCTCCGTCCGGGAAGCCTTCAGCCGCCCACCGGGACCGGAGCCGGACCCGCCCAAACCAAATCGTCTGCTGCTGGCGGTAACGGGCCTCTTGCTTGCCTTGTGGATCGTTTTCTTGGTTGTTTTGGCGGCGGCAATGTGAGGGGCATGCGGGCATCGGTTCGAGCTATCCTCGCTTCACGATCCGCTCGACGAGGAACTGGTGATCGCGACTGAACAAGCGACGATAGCCTAACAGGACGACCGATACCGTTCCGAGCGACGTTCCCGCGGCGATCAGGAACATGATGACGATCTGGTACATCACCGCCTGGACCGGTTCGACGCCGGCGAGCAATTGGCCCGTCATCATTCCCGGCAGACTCACCAGTCCGACAACCATCATCGAGTTGATGATGGGAACCATTCCGGTGCGGACGGCCTGCTGAACTGGGCCGCGGGCCGCTTCCCAGCCCGTGGCCCCTAGGACAAGCAGCGTTTCCACCTGGTCGCGTTTTCCGTCGAGTTCCTCGCCCAGCCGGTCCAACCCCAACGAAATTCCGTTCAGCGTATTCCCGAGGATCATGCCCAATAGCGGAATGGCGTATTGCGCCTGGTACCAGGGGCGGACCTGGATGATCGCCGCCAGGGCCATCCCGGTGATCAACCAGGAACTGGCGCCCATGGAAACGATGCTGTCGAGCCAGATGCCGCGGTAACGGCGGTCGGTCCTTCGCACGGCGGCGATCCCGGCAATGCCGGTCATGGCCAATAGCAACGCGACGACCGCATACCAGGTCTGCACCTCGAAGACCCAGCGCAATACCAGCCCGATCAAGAGCAGTTGAACGACCGTTCGAACGGAAGCAACCAGGAGTCGCTGTTCCATACCCAGGCGAAGTGCAAGCGAGATCAAGCCGCTGATCAGAATCAGTGCCGTTGCCAGCCCGATCTGCCAATAGGTCAGTTCGATGTATTCAGCCTGCATGGGGGAATTCGGCGGAAGCGGATGGTGATCGCTCATCAACGCCGACAAGCCTGCCGGCAAACATGGAAACCGTTCTCGTGGCCATCCGGCGAGACTGGGCCGCATCATGGCTGACCCAGACAATCGCCCGGCCGGGAACCTCGCTCGCCCAGGAATTCAGCAACTGCTCGGCGGCGGCGGCCGTAGCGGCGTCCAGCGCCGCAGTGGGTTCGTCGAGCAGCAGCACGGTCGGATCGAGTTGGACCGCGCGGACCAGCGCGGCAATCTGCATTTCTCCGCCGGAAAGATCGCGAGACTTTTTCTCGAGGAACGTGCCGTCGCGGCCCAACCCGGCCAGGAGTTGCGCGACGCGGCCACGATCAAACTCTCGGCCCCGGTATGCCTTCAGCGGAAAAGGCTGCCGTATGGCCGCTTCGACGGTGGCCTCGCGGAGCGAAGGCCGCTGGTGGAGATAGATGGCATGTCGCCGGAACTTGGGCACTTCGTTGTGCGACAGGCGGCTTCCCTCCCAGCGGACTTCGCCGCGGTCGATACGGTCCAAGAGGACCATCGCACGCAACAAGAGCGTTTTCCCGGCGCCGGAAGGCCCGACAATTGCCAATCGCTCGCCGGGGTGGAGCTTGAGAGAAATATCTTCCAGAAGCCATCCGTCCGCATCGGTGCGACGCCGAGAGAGATGAACGAGTTCAAGCAATGGGACGGCGGACGGAGTCATTGGGTCGGACAGTCTGGCTGGCAATCCTATGACGCCGGCGGCCGCCGGCGCAGCGCGGTATGCGCCACAAGCATTCGCGGATGTAACCGGATGTCTCGCTGACCGCCTGCTGCCGACAACACCCTTTTGGCAGAACTCCGATGAGTATCGCCGTAAAGCACTTTGGTCGTCGAATTCGTGAGAACTCGCATGTAGTCGAATCCGTGAGAATTCGGGTGTAATAAGAATTCGGATGGGGACTCCGAAGTCTCACGACTTCGGCGACGATCTTTCTCCGGACATTTCACGCCAAGAAAGCTTGCACGCGTTGCCCGGTCGGGGTGAGATAAAGGCGGCCAGCCCGCACAAGCCGTCTAGCGCCCACCGGGGGCGGAACCCGGGAGTGCAACGGTAAACGGCTGAGTCGCAGGCGAGCCCCCTAAAGAGATGGGTAATAGCCACGCCTGGTCCGATCCACCGTTGCCCACGCGCCAGTTGCACGACTTGTCCAAGCCAAAGCCAGCCCCGCGTCAGGGGTGTCGTTCACGGGGTTCGACACCGGAGCCTGCGGGCAGCTCAACGGTGTGGGAGCAGCCATGGTCGCGCAGGCTGGCCGCCGAAAAATCCTAGGTCTGTAGCAATCAGCTCCTGAGTGTACCAAGTTGCATCCCCGGTTCAACCCTTTTTTCCCGCAAGGACCGGATTTTGCGCCCCGGTGAAAAAAAAAGGGGGAACTAGCTCCGAGGCAGACAGCGCCAAGCACCCGGAAGATGGGGCACGGCGATGCGATAGTTCCCCTCTTTGCGGTGCATTCCCAACGAAACCGCCGAGCCCTTGTGTGCCTTGCTGTGTCGTGCGAGAATTCCGGGTTGGATTTCGGCAGTCATGTCTCGTCGCAGATGCTCTGGGCGACCGGATTATTGGCCGGTGCCGGCGATCGCCGCCGATGGGGAGTGAAGATGAAACTGGTGCCTCTGGGCGAAAACGTCATCGTGAAGCGGGCTGAGGCAGAGGAAACATCGTCCGGTGGAATTGTCCTGCCCGAGGCGGCACGTGACAAGCCGCAGACGGGGCGAGTCCTTTCGGTGGGCGACGGCAGGCGTTTGCCTGACGGAACTCGGGCCCCTAGCCAAGTCAATGAGGGGGATCGGATCCTTTTCAAGTCCTGGTCGGGCACCGAAGTGCAAATCGACGGTGAAAAGCTTCTCATCATGGACGAAGACGAAATCCTCGCCGTCGTTGTCTGAATTTTGCCGCCGTTTTCTGTTTCCACCACCTCCCAGAGTTAGAATAGTAGGGTGGGAACAGAAAGTCCTCCAAGCAAACCGCAGTGCCATCGGCCGTATGCCGGTCCGGCATGGTATCGATGACTCCGAACTCGGCGAGGTTGACTATGTGGACGTTGGGCAATCCAAGGCGTGCCATCGCCATGATGATTCTTTTTGGGATTTTGCTGACCGCCGGCGTGGCGCCGGCGGCCGATCGCGCTGCCGAACAGGGCGTTTCGCCTGCGACGGCGTATCAGCTCGCGGTGGACCGTGCGGTCCAGTTTCTTCAGACCAAGGGGCAGGCGCCGGACGGTTCCTATGCCGCACACGCCGGCCCGGGAGTGACGGCGGTGGCAACGACCGGGCTTCTCCGCAATGGCCGGGGGCCCGACGATCCGCTGGTGGCCAGGAGTCTGAAATACCTCGAGGGTTTTATCCGGCCGGACGGCGGGATCTACCCGGAAGACTCCATGTATCGCAACTATGAGACTTGCCTGGCGATCTTGGCCTTCACAGCGGCGAACCGCGACGGCCGCTACGACGACGTGCTCAAGAAGGCCGACCGCTTCATCAAGGGAGAGCAGTGGGACGAGAGCGAGAGCATCGATCGCACCGACAACAGCTACGGCGGCGCCGGCTACGGCAAACACAAGCGGCCGGACCTGTCGAACACGAGTTTCCTGGTCGATGCCTTGAAGGCCGTGGGCAACGGTCCGGATGACGAGGCGATGAAGAAAGCCCTCATCTTCGTCTCGCGCTGCCAGAACCTGGAAACCGAGCACAACACGACCCAGTTCGCCGCCAAGAACCCGGACGGCGGCTTCTACTACACGCCCGCTGCGGGCGGCACCAGCATGGCCGGCGAAACGCCCGGCGGCGGATTGAGGAGTTACGGTTCCATGACCTACGCCGGCCTGAAGAGCATGATCTACGCCGGCGTCGGCCCGGACGATCCTCGCGTGAAGGCGGCATTGGAGTGGATCCGGAAACACTACGACGTCGAGACGAATCCGGGAATGGGCGACGCCGGCCTGTACTACTACTATCACACGTTTGCCAAGGCCCTGGATGCGATGGGCGTCGACACAGTCGAAGACGGCGAGGGCGTGAAGCACGACTGGCGGAAGGAACTGCTCACAGAGTTGGTCAGCCGCCAGCAAACCGACGGTTCCTGGATTAACGAGAATTCCCGCTGGCTGGAAGGCGAACCGACGCTGGTGACCGGCTACGCCTTGCTGACGCTCTCCTACTGCCGGCCGAAGACCGACAGGCAGGCGGCACAGCAGTAGAGCAGGGCCGGTAGGACGGCCTTCCCACGCCGTCTGGTTGCCGCAGAGGACCACAACGTGCGAATGACGGCCTGGGAACGCCGTCCTACGAGCGTGACACACGACCTCAGAATGGCCTCATGATCAAGGAGCCGACCGTGAAGTTGCAGTTTCTCGGGGCCAACCGCCAGGTGACCGGTTCGCGCCACTGTGTCGAAGCCGGCGGGACGAGAATCCTGGTTGACTGCGGCATGTTCCAGGAGCGGCCCTACTTGGACCGCAACTGGGAACCGTGCCCCGTGCCGGCCGGGAAGATCGACGCGGTGATTCTCACCCACGCGCACCTCGATCATTGCGGCCTGCTTCCCAAGCTGGTCCGGGAAGGTTTCCGCGGCCGGGTTTTCACGACCGCCGCGTCGGCCGACCTGGTCGACCTGATCCTCCGCGATTCGGCCCAGATCCAAGCGGAAGACGCCGCTTTCAAGCAGAAACGCCACCGCAAGGAAGGCCGGGAACCGAAGCATCCGGTGGTGCCGCTTTACACGATCGAAGACGTCCAACGCGCGGTGCGCCACCTGGACACGGTCCGCTACGGCGAGCCCACCGGGATCACCGATACGGTCTCGGCGACGTTCCACGACGCCGGCCATATCCTGGGCTCGTCGATCGTCGAACTGGCGGTCACGGAAAACGGCAAGACCGAGCGGCTCGTCTTCTCCGGCGATCTTGGGCAATGGAACAAGCCGATTATCCAGGATCCCACCCTGCTGGAATCGGCCGACTACCTCGTGATGGAGTCCACGTACGGCAACCGCGACCACCCGGTCAATCACGGCATCGAATCGGAGCTTGCCGAGGTGATCAACGCCACCGCGTCGGCGGGCGGGAACGTCGTGGTCCCCACGTTTGCCGTCGAACGCGCGCAGGAACTGATGTTCTACATCAGCCGGCTCGTCTCCGAGAGGCGGATTCCGGCGATTCCCATCTTTCTCGACAGTCCGATGGCCGTCGACGTGACCGCTGTTTTCGAGCGGCACCGGGAGTGTTTCGACGAGGAGACGTGGGCATTGATCTCGTCGGGCAAATCGCCGTTGCGTTTTCCGGGCCTGAAGCTGGTTTCGACGACCGAGGAATCGCGCAAGATCAACGATCTCAGGTTTCCGGCGATCATCATGGCCACCTCCGGCATGTGCACGGCCGGCCGCATCAAGCACCATTTGGCGCACAACATCCAGCGGCCGGAGAGCACGCTGCTGTTCGTCGGATTTCAGGTGCCCGGCACGCTCGGCCGCCAGATTCTCGACGGCGATCCCCAGGTCCGCATCCACGGCCGCATGTGGAAGGTCCGCGCGAAGGTCGCTCAGATCCACGGATTCTCGGGTCACGCCGACCGTTCGGGACTCCTGCGATGGCTGGGCGGCTTTCGCACTCCGCCTCGTCGCCTGCTTCTTACTCATGGCGAAGAACAGGTTTCGCTCGATCTGGCCGCTCGGGTCCGTCAGTCGCTGGGCTCTGAGGTGAGCGTACCCGAGTACCTGGAGCAGGTGGCGCTGGCGTAGGTTCGCGTTTTGGGGGTCATGAGGAGGAGCCTTGCCAACTTGCACCATCCCGCTGTCGGATGGTGCCGACTTACGCAAATCTGCGGAGCCCCCCGCTGCTGATTCGTTCCCGCCTCGCTATGCCAGATTCCGACAGATCGCTTCGGCCATCTCCTGGGTCCCGACGGCCGAGGGATCGTCGCGGCTGGGCTTCATGTCGTAGGTCACATCCGTGCCCTCCGCAATCACCGCCGCCACGGCCTTCTCCAGCCGATCGGCGGCCTCCGCCTCTTGGAGATAGCGGAGCATCAACATGGCGGAGAGGATCAGGGCCGTCGGGTTCACCTTGTTCTGGCCCTTGTACTTCGGCGCGCTGCCATGCGTGGCCTCGAAGACGGCGCCGTCGGGACCGATGTTGGCGCCGGGGGCGACTCCCAGCCCGCCGACGAGTCCCGCAGCCAGGTCGCTGAGAATGTCTCCGTAGAGGTTCGGGAGGACGAGCACATCGTACAGCTCCGGCTTCTGCACGAGTTGCATGCACATGTTGTCGACGATGCGGTCTTCGAACTCGATGTCGGGAAACTCCTCGGCCACCTTCCGCGAAACACTGAGAAACAGCCCGTCCGTGTGCTTCATGATGTTGGCCTTGTGGACCGAGGTTACCTTCTTGCGAGCGTTTACCCTGGCATACTCGAAGGCGTAGCGGACGATCCGCTCGGCGCCGGAGATGCTGATCGGCTTGATCGATACCCCCGTCTCCGTGCGGCCCGTCTTGATCTTGCGATCGGGCGACACCCCGTTGATGTAATCGACGAGGTCTGCCGTGATCGGCTTGCCCTGCTCGAATTCGATTCCCGCATAGAGATCCTCGGTGTTCTCCCGGACGATTACCAGGTCGACCGGCACGCCGCTGAAGAACGTCCGCACGCCCGAGTAGTACTTGCAGGGACGGACACAGGCGTAAAGGCCGAGCTCCTGGCGAAGATAGACGTTGATGCTGCGGAACCCGGTGCCGACCGGCGTGGTGATGGGCGCCTTCAGCGCACAGCGAGTGCGGCGAATGCTCTCGAGGACGGCATCGGGCAGCGGAGTGCCGGTCCGCTCCATGATATCCACCCCGGCCTCCTGGACGTCCCAGTTGACCTCGACCCCCGTGGCGTCCACGCACCGTCGTGCGGCCTCGGCCAATTCGGGCCCCACTCCATCCCCCGTAATCAACGTTACTTCGTGAGCCATTGAACTCTCTCGTCTTGCAATGCTACCCAGGTTCCGAAGCTAAACACCGTAGCAAATGATACTTCGCGGGTCAACGAGGTCGGGATTGTGCCGCTGCCGGGTCTCCGGCTTCCCAATCGCAGCCAACGGGGGCCGAAGTCGCCGAAGTCTCCTGTCGCCGAATTCGTGAGAATTCGGCGGTCTTCGCGGCGAGGCCGAAGAAGTCTCGAAGTCTCGCGACTTCGACGATTCGGCTTGTTTCGCCCGGCAGGCGGGACTGCCGCCGCCCCCGGACTATAATTGGAAGTGGGTGAGAACGCACGGGCGGTCGCCCTCGTCAAGACCGTGGGACCTACTTGCCCGCCAGAAACGGAGATCGCCATGTCGAGTGGACCGGCACCCCCCGCACCTCCGCCGATTGAACCACGTTCACGGCAGGAGCGCGACGAGTACGAGACCTACATCGAACAGCGGCTCAGCCGGACGCAGCGGCAGGTGAAGGTGGTCGATATCGCCGCCGGCCTGCTTGCGCTGGCTACCGGCTCGCTCGTTTATCTCTTGATCGCGGCGCTCCTGGACCATTGGCTGATCGCGGGCGGGCTGGGCTTTGCCGGCCGGATGTTGCTCTTGCTGGGGTTGTTGCTCGGCGGTGGAGCCTATTTTGTCTCGCAACTGTTGCCGCTGGTGATCCGCCGGATCAACCCGGTTTTCGCCGCGCATACGATCGAGCGCCATCGGCCTTCGCTCAAGAACGGGCTGGTCAACTTGCTCTTTCTACGCCGCGAGCGAGAGACACTGGGCCGCGACCAACTATCTCTGCGGATCTATCGCGGCATGGAAGAGAAGGCCGCCACGGAACTGGCCGATCCATCCGTGGAGGCGGCGGTTGATCGCTCCGGGATTATCCGGCTTGGCTACCTGCTGGCGGGCGTGTTGGCCGTTTGCGCACTCTATCTGGCCATGTCGCCGAAAAGCCCGCTGGTCTCCTTCCGCCGCGTCATGCTGCCCTGGGCCGACATCCAGGCTCCCACGCGCGTGACGATCGCCAAGGTCGAGCCGGGCGATGCCGTGGCATTCCAGGGCGACCCATTGACCGTGTCGGCCGAGGTCCGCGGCGTCGAACCGGACGAACCCGTCTCGCTCTACTTCACGACGGCCGACGGGCAAAGCGTCGACCAGGCGATTCCCATGACAGTGCCCAAGGGGCAGTATCGTTACCAGTGCCAGCTTCCGCCGGGCAGCCTTGGCTTGCAGCAAAACCTCGAATACCACATCGCCGCCGGCGATGCGAAGTCGAAGCCGTTCAAGGTTACGGTGGAAATCCCGCTGACGATTCTCGTCCACCAGGTCCATTACGATTATCCCGAATACACGGGCATTCCCGACCGAACCGCTCCCTCCGGCGATCTCCGCGCGATCGAAGGGACGAAGGTCACGATCGAGGCCACGGCAAGCAGGCCGATCCAGCGAGCCGTCGTGGAACGCGACTGCAATCCGCGCGACCTTGTCCCCATGACTGCCAATGGCACGAAGGCAACGGTTCAACTCACGCTCCGCATGGATCCTGATGATCCGGCCGTGCCGGAGTTGAGTTCCTACCAGATTCGCTTCAGGGACGCCGACGGCCGCGACAATCCGCGGCCGGTCCGCCACCAGATCGACGTCATCGCCGATCTGCCCCCAGATGTGCGATTGGTCGATCCGCCGGAAGACAAGATCGAGCTGCCGGTCCATGGGGCACTGGAACTGAAAATTCGCGCTGAGGACCCGGACTTCGCCCTGCGACGAATCGCCCTGCGTGCCCAGCGCGACGACAAACGCAGCCTCGCCATTGAACCGCTCTTGGACCTGCGCCGGCCCGAGCAGCCCCACAATGGTCCGTATGACGCTGCCTACCGTTTCGAGCCGTCCAAGCTCAAGCTCAATCCGGGCGACAAGATCACCTACTGGGCCGAGGCGGAAGACAACAAGGAACCGATC
Organism: Pirellulales bacterium; assembly: GCA_013360685.1. Classification (GTDB taxonomy): domain Bacteria; phylum Planctomycetota; class Planctomycetia; order Pirellulales; family Thermoguttaceae; genus JABWBD01. Next base: position 854 of record JABWBD010000002.1, on the reverse strand, counting down.
GGCAACCACGCTGAAACGCCGCACCGCACGCTTGTCATCGTCGCCCCGGCGAGCGGAGACGAACGGCCGCAGGCCGGTCCCGACCAGGAGCGGCCCCAGGAAGGCCAGGATCCAAAGGCTCTGCAAGGCGAGCAGCCCCAGCAGCCGCCAGGCGATCGCGCGGGCGACCAACCGATGCAAGAGCAGGCCCGCGAACAGCAGAAACCGCAGGAGGGCCAGGAGAAGCAACCGTCGCAGCAACAGGATTCCAGCCGCTCCCAGGAGCAGCAGGAAGGCAATCCTCAGGGCGGCGCGGGACAAGGCGGCGGGGATTCTCAAAAACAGGAGGCCGGCAAACAACAAGACGCCACGAAGCAAGAAGGCCAGCAGCAGTCCGGTGCGGAAAAGTCTCAACAGCCCCAAGAGGGGCAGCAGGCTCAAGGGCAAGGACAACAAGGCGACGGGCAGAAAGGCAATCCGCAGCAGGGAAAGGGACAAGAGTCCGCCGAAAGCAAGCAGCAGGGCAGTGGGCAAGAGTCAGGCGAGAGCAAGCAGCAAGGCAAGTCGCCCACGGCAGGCAGATCGTCCGACGATTCGCAGGAGCCCGTTGACGGCGAGACGAATCCCGGTGAGGCGATCGAGAGAATTCTCAAACACCGGCAGGAGCAGAATCCGCAACCGCCCGGCGCGCAGGCTCCGTCGGAGCAGCCGTCGGATCGACCGAGCCCGCCGCAGACCGGCGAGCAACAGTCTGGTCAGCAATCGGCTCCGTCGCAGCAGGCCGGCAAGCCGGGCGAGCCGCAATCGCCGGACCAGAAGGGCAACGGCCAGCCGCAGCGCCCGCCGCAGTCCGCGGATCAACCGCAATCCGGCGG
>JABWBD010000536.1 GCA_013360685.1 Pirellulales bacterium | reverse complement strand
ACCACCAGCGAGATATTGCCGGTGTAAATAATTATCCGGTTCTCTTGAGGCTGGCTGGCGCTGTTAAGAACCTGCTCAATCGGCTCGATCCGGCCGCTGGCATCGGCGTCGCTGCTTGTGCGAATCGTCTCCCCGCCGGAGCAGGTCTGCCTCGTCGTGAACCGGCTGGCGGACGAAGTCGATTTGACCGTGCTGGTCGAAGGGCGTCCCGTGCTCTTGCGGACGGTGCGGCTGCCGAGCGCCACGAGCGAAGACAAGCTCACCCAGCGGCTCCTGGGCGAGATCAACCGCACCGCGGTCGTAGCGATGCAGAACGAGTTGGACGGCGGGGCGATCGAGCGGGTCTACATCTTCGGCTCGCCGGCCAAACGACGCTGGCTGGCCGACCGCATCCGCGACGATCTGCTGCTGCCGGTCACGGTCGTCGATCCGTTCGAGTCCGTCGACCTTCCGGACGAACTGGTCCCGGCCGAGTCGGGCCGCTTCGCGTCGCTGGTGGGAATGCTCCTCGACGAGGTCGATGGCGGCCGCCACGCCGTCGATTTCCTGCATCCCCGCAAGAAGCCGCAGCCGCCCAACTACCGCCGCGTGGGGCTAGTCGCCGGCGCGCTGGTCGCGGCGGTCGTGCTGGCGGCCGGATACTTTGTCTGGGACCGGATCGCCTCGATGGACCGCGAAATCACCGATCTTGCCGCGAGGAAGAAGCAGCTCGACGACTCGCTCAAGAAGGCCGCGGACCAGAAGAAGGTCATCGCCGCGGTGGACGAGTGGCGAGCCACCGACGTGACCTGGCTCGACGAACTCCGGGACCTTTCGGTGCGGTTCCCGCAGGCCCGCGACGCCATCGTGCTGCGAATGACGCTCACTCCGGCGCGCGGCAGCGGCGGGGCGATCGACATGCAATGCCTCGTCCGCGATCCCACCATCGTCGTCCGCATGGAGCACGGCATCCGCGACGAGTTCCACCAGGTCCGCAGCAAGCGCGTGCAGCAGCGGGGCCAGGAGAAAGCCTACACCTGGCAGTTTGAAAGTTCGATGTACCTTGCGCGGCGCGACAAAGAGCAATACCTCGGCAAGCCCGCCGAAAAAGAGAAGAAGGCGGTCAAGGCGGTGGCCAAGGCCCGGCCCGGCCCACCCTCCGGCAAACGGCCGGTCCAGAGTTCGCTCCAGGCGAAAAAATGATCGACAAGTATCGCAAATACATCCTGTACGGCGCCCTCGGGACTATGCTTCTGTTCTACGCCGGCGACTGGCTGCTCCAGAACGCCTTGGAAGGGCCGCTCCAGGCGCGTCGCGACAAGGTTGCGCAGCTCGAGGCCGACATCGAAAAGCGCGAAGGCCAACTCCTGCAAGCCAGAGAGATCCGCAAGCAGCTCGACGCGCTGGCGGCCCGGTCCCTCCCGGCAAACGTCGAGGTCGCGCGTTCCCTCTACCAGGGCTGGCTCCTGGAACTCGTCAACTACGTGGAACTCGCAGGCCCGAACGTCGATTCCGGCGAGCCGGTCGGGCGGCGAGGCATGTTTCAGGTGATCTCGTTCTCCGTTCGCGGGCGAGGCACCCTCGAGCAGCTCACGCGTTTCCTGTACGTCTTCTACAACGCCGGCCATCTTCACCAGATCCGCTCCCTGGCGATCACCCCCTTGAAGGAAAGCGACCAGTTGGACCTGGCAGTCTCCATCGAAGCGCTGGTGTTGCCCGGCGCCGACCGTACCGCCAGGCTGACCGGCTTGCGGTCGGACCGCCTGGCCTACCGCGATCTGAAGGATTACGACGTGATCGTCCGCCGCAACCTGTTCGGCGCCGGCGGCGCTTCGGACGCCACGGACTACACCTATCTCACCGCCGTGAACTACGTCAACGGGAAGCCCGAGGCATGGTTCGACGTCCGCACGGAGACAAAGCTCCTCAAGCTCCGCGAAGGGCAGACGCTCGAGATCGGCCCCTTCCAGGGCCGGATTGCCGAGATCGCCGACACGGACGTCATCCTCGAGTGCGGCGACGAGCGCTGGCTGCTCACGATCGGCGAGAACCTCGCCCAGGCATCCGCATTGCCGCCGGAATTCTGAGCCTTCCCAACCGCCCGGCCACACCCGACGCCCTGGGGGACGGCAGCGTTCGGCCGGGTGTGCTTCCTCGGCTCCGGTTGAAGTCTTGCCTCTTGGGCCCTATCTTGATGGGCGGACTGCATGCCCGGAGAACCGGCGACTGTCTCATGATCTTCTCGCCCGGCTCTCGGTTCCGCATTCAACCATAAGGAGAAGGACTCATGTCCAACAGCAGAACCGCCGTTTCCCGGCGGGGATTCCTCACCGCGGCGGCCCGGGCCGGCGCAGTGGTCAGCCTGCCGCAATTCATCCCGGGCAGTGCCCTCGGGATGAACGGCGCCGTGGCCCCGAGCCAACGGATCGTGCTCGGCGGCATCGGGCTCGGCGGCCGGGGCACCGGAGACCTGAACTGCTTCATGAACAACCCCGACGTCCGGTTTGTCGCTATCTGCGATGTCCAAAAAGCCCGCCGCGAGGCCGTCAAGAACCTGGCCGACACGCACTACGGCAACCGCGACTGTGCTTTGTACAGCGATATGCACGAAATCCTGGCCCGGCCCGACATCGACGCCATGCTCATCGCCACCGGCGACCGCTGGCACACGATGGCCTCGATCACGGCGGCCCGTGCCGGCAAGGATGTCTACTGCGAAAAACCCTGCTCGATGACCATCTCCGAGAGCCGGGCCCTGGCCGACACGTTCCGCACGTACGGCCGCATCTACCAGGCCGGCACCCAGCGGCGGAGCATCGGCAACTTCCTCTTCGCCGCCGAACTGGTCCACACCGGCAAGCTCGGCAAGCTCAAGACGGTCCACGCCAACACCCTCCACCCGGCCACGAAGCACGAGTGGCTGCCGGCCGAGCCTCAGCCGGCCAAGGACGTGGTCGACTGGATCGGCTGGCTCGGCCCCTGCCCCTGGCGGCCCTACAACGCCCAGTACTGCCGCGGCGGATGGCGGGGCTTCTTCGATTTCCACGGCGGCGGCATCCTCGAATGGGGAGCCCACACGGTCGACCTCTGCCAGTGGGCGGCCCAGAAAGACGACACCGCGCCGGTCGAGTACGTCCCGGAGCCGAGCGGCGTCGTCGCTACCTATGCCGACGGGCTGAAGCTCGTCATGCGCGACCAAGGCTGGATGGGACTGGGAACGTGCAGCGTCCGCTACGAGGGAGAGGATGGCTGGATCGAGACCGGCGACAGCGGCAAGTTCGCCATCTACCCCGAGTCGCTGCGGACCGAACGGACCGTGTTCACCATGGCGGGCACCGATCCCAGCTCGCATATCCGCAATTTCCTCGACTGCGTGAAGACCCGCAAACCGGCGAACTCCAACGCCGACGTGTCGGCCCGCTCCCACGTCGTCTGCCACGCCGCCTACATCGCCTGGCAGCTCGGACGGACGCTCAAGTTCGACCCGGCCAAGGAGGAATTCCTCGCGGATGAAGAGGCCAACCGGATGCGGTCCCGCGCCCTGCAGGAACCGTGGCGGATCTGAAACGCGGCCGTCGGCCAAAAACCACCAGAATTCAGGAGAATACCGATATGAATCGAAGAAACCACGTCCTTTGGATCGCGGCTGCCTGTGTGCTGGCCGCATTGCCCTCGCTGGCCGCCGCCCAGCAGCCCCCGCCCGCCGAAGGCGACGAAGCGGCCCTGATCGCCGTGCTCAAGTCCGACGCGGACTTATTCCAGAAGGCGAAAGCCTGCCAGCGGCTGGCCGTGATCGGCACCAACCAGTGCGTGCCGGTGCTGGCCGGATTGCTGCCCGACGAGAAGCTCTCCCACTACGCCCGCTTCGGCCTGGAGCCCATCGCCGATCCGGCGGCCGGCGCCGCCTTGCGCAACGCCCTGGGCAAGCTCCAGGGCGGACTGCTCGTCGGCGTCATCAATTCGGTCGGCATGCGGCGCGACGGCGAGGCGATCGGCCCGTTGAAAGGACTCGTCGGCAACGCGGACCCGCAGGT
>JABWBD010000535.1 GCA_013360685.1 Pirellulales bacterium | reverse complement strand
TTCGTCACAATTCGGGTGTTATTGCAGAAAGACGCTTCACCGCGTTGCCTGCGCGGATACATTTCCGGACGAGGAGAACGATGATGCAGTACATGGCAGTCCGATGTGCCACTGTTCCCGCGATCGCGGCGCTGCTGGCCGCGGCGCTCGCCGCCGAGGAACCGCTGACGCTGGAAAACGTGGCTCCTCTCGAGGCAAGCCGTTCCGATGAGCCGATCCGTGACGACTTTTCGATGGACGCGGCAGTCCGCTTCCTCGACGCCGCCGCACTGAACTGGCAGAAGGACCGCAAGTGCTTCGCCTGCCATTCGGATTATGCGTTCTTCTTCACGCGCCCCCTGGTCGGCTGGAAAGTGCCGGCACACCAGCAACTTCGAGCGCGCCTCGAACATCTCGCCGAGCATCCGCGCGACGTGAAGTACCGGGCAACGGAAGCGGTCATGGTGGCGTCGACGTTGGCGCAGAACGACGCGCTGACCACGGGCAGACTGCATCCCTCGACGCGCAAGGCCCTGGACCGCATGTGGACGATGCAGCGCGAGGACGGCGGGTTCGACTGGATGAAATACAACCAGCCGCCGTCGGAGATCGACGACCACTACGGCGCGACCGTGGCCGCCATCGGGGTGGGCGTCGCTCCCGATGGCTATGCCGAGACACCGGCGGCGAAAGCCGGACTCGACAAGGTCCGTGCCTACTTCAAGAGCAACCCGCCCGCGCACCTGCATCACCGCGCGATGTTGCTCTTGGCGTCGCTGTGTGTCGACGGGATCCTGTCGGCGCCGGAGCGCCGGCAAGTTGTCGAGGATCTTCTTGGCCTGCAGAGGGCCGACGGGGGATGGGCCGCGGTCGCCCTGGGCAACTGGGAGCGGTCCGACGGCAAGCCTCGCGACTTGGAATCCAGCGATCCCTACGGGACCGGATTTGCGATTCATGTTCTCCGGCAAGCGGGCGTTCCCGCCGACGAGCCGCGAATCCAAAAGGGAATTGCCTGGCTGAAGACCCACCAACGCGCCAGCGGCCGCTGGTTTACGCGGTCGATGTGGAAAGACAGCAAACACTATCTCACCCACGCCGGCACCGCCTATGCCATTCTTGCCCTGGCCGCCTGCGGCGAAACCGGCCCGGCCGAGCGCATCCCGCAGGGCCGGTAAGGCAGACCTTGCCCCCACCCTTGACAAACTGCGCAGGGGTCTTACCATCAAGTCCACCACCCGTCACGCCATTGCGAGGCAGTACCATGCAAATCCTCATGCCGCAATTGAACGACGCCGGCGATCCCGGCACTATCAACGAGCTCTTCATCGCGGCCGGCGACGTGCTGGCGGTGGGCGATCGACTGATGGCGGTGGAAATGGACAAGGCCATCGTCGAGATCGAGGCCACCGAGGCGGGCAGGGTGAACCGCGTCTGCGTCAAGGTCGGCGATGAGGTCGAAGTCGGTCAAGTCCTCGTTGAACTGGAATGAGACCATGCGATTTTCTTGCGAAGAACTGAAAGAGATGTACGGCACGATGGTGCTCATTCGAGAGTTCGAACTGAGCACGATCGAGGTTTTCGCCCAGCGGATGCGGGCCGGCGACTTCCCGGGCGCATTGCATTCCTCCGAAGGCCAGGAAGCGATCGCCGTCGGCGTGATGAGCCGGCTGCGACCCGACGACTATGTGTTCAGCACCTACCGCGGCCACGGCCATGCCATCGCCAAGGGCATTCCCCTGGAGCGTGTGACGGCCGAAGTCCACGGCCGGGCCACCGGCGCGTCGCGCGGCTTCGGCGGCTCGATGCACCTCTTCTGGAAGCCTCTGAACTTCATGGGCGGCAACGGCATCGTCGGCGGCGGGCTTCCGCTGGCGCTCGGCACCGCCTACGCCGCCGTGAAACGCGGCACCGACCAGGTCACCGCCGTCTTCTTCGGCGACGGGGCCGCCTCGCAGGGCGCCTTCCATGAATCGCTCAACATGGCCGCGCTGAAGCGCTGGCCGGTGGTCTATGTCTGCGAGAACAATCTCTATGCGGCCACGACGCACGTCTCGGGCAATTGCCCCCTGGAAGACATCGCCGACCGGGCCGCGGCCTACGGCATTCCTGGAGTGACGGCCGACGGCAACGATCTCCTGGCCGTCGCGGACGCAGCCGGTGCGGCGGTCGCCCGGGCGCGAGCCGGCCAGGGACCGACGCTCATCGAGTTCAAGACCTATCGCCACCGGGCGCATTGCATGGTGATTCCCGAGCACCGCCCCAACCAGGAACGGACCGCCTGGCGCGAGCGTGATCCGATCCAGCGCCTCGCCGCGATGCTCCTGTCCGAGGGCCTTGCCGATCAGGCCCAACTCGACGAGATCCGCCGCCGGGCCAGAGAGCGATTGGAACAGGCGCTCGAGTTCATGCGCCAAAGTCCCTTGCCGCAGCCCGCCGACATCGAGGAGGTGCTCTATGCTCCCTGAAACCGTTGCCCCTCGCAAGCTCACGCCGATCAAAGCCATGAACGAGGCGTTGGCCGAGGAAATGCGCCGCGACGAAGATGTCGTGCTCTTCGGCGAGGACATCGGCGCCTACGGCGGCGTCTGGGCCTTGAGCAAGGGTCTGCAGAAAGAGTTCGGACCGTTGCGGGTCTTCGATACGCCCTTGTCGGAAGGGGCCATTGTGGGCACGTGCACCGGAGCGGCCATGGCCGGGCTGCGGCCGGTGATCGAGATCATGTACGTCGATTTCACCACCTGTGCGATGGACCCGCTCATGAACCAGGCGGCGAAGATCCGTTTCATGTCGGGCGGGGCCTTTTGCCTGCCGATGACGATTCTCGCCCCCTGCGGTGCGGGCACGAGCGAAGCGGCCCAGCATTCGCAGTCGTTGGAAGCCTGGTTCCTCAGCGCGCCCGGCTTCAAGGTGGTCATGCCTTCGACGGTGTACGACTGCAAAGGGCTCTTGAAAACGGCCATCCGCGACAACAACCCGGTCCTCTATCTCTGGCACAAGGCGCTCTACGACCTGGAGGAGGAAGTGCCGCCGGGCGAGTGGACCATTCCGCTGGGCCAGGCCGCCGTGCGGCGTGAGGGACGGGATGTCACGGTGGTGGCGTACTCGCTGATGGCCCACCGCGCATTGGAGGCCGCCGAACGCCTCCGCGGCGAAATCAGCGTAGAAGTGATCGACCCGCGGACGTTGCGGCCTTTCGACCTCGACACGATCCTCGCCTCGTTGGGCAAGACGGGCCGCCTGCTGGTCGTTCATGAATCTCCCACCTGTTGCGGCGCGGGGGCGGAGATCGTCCGGCAGGTGACCGATCGCGGCTTCGACCTGCTCAAGCAGGCCCCCAAAGTCCTCGGCGGCCGCGACCTGCCCATCCCCTTCGCCAAATCGCTGGAGAACGCCGTGGTGCCGCAGGTCGTCGACATCGTCGCCGCCCTCCGCGCTCTGATTTCCGGCGGTCGCGTCGATGGCTGACGGCCGTGGTGCTCCGTCAATTTTCGTTGAGGTGTCTTAAGCCGCGGAGGTCTGGGTGTTCGTTGGGGTTTCGACTCCGGACGGTTTGGCGGACGACGTTACGATTTTCCAGTTTTCGCGGGTCTGGTGGAGGAAATCGGCGAGTGGGACGGGCCGTGCGGCGATCGAGGACTGCAGGGATTGGATGGATCCGCCGCAGGCGGCGTTGACAAGGCGCCAGCCGCGGACTTCGTGGCCTTGGAGCCGCAGGCCGACGGCGCGGAGGCGGCGGTCGAGGTCCTTCCTGTGGATGCGGTAGAGGCGGCGGACGTATTGGTTGTGGCGATGGAGGATGCGGGCCTGACGCAGCGGTTTCTGCAGCATCTGAAGGGCTTCGCGGACCTGCTGGACGGCGGGGCCTTCGCGGCCGAGGTAGACGTAGCGGCGGCGGCCGTCCTCGCGCCAGACGAGTTCGTAGTAGGGGCCCAGACGCAGCGGTTTGAAGCTAGCACTGACTCCAAATTATTCAGGAGCGGAACGGTGCTAGCACCCGAAACCGTCGTGTTTTCCGGCACCCATTCGTGCTTTGGC
>JABWBD010000118.1 GCA_013360685.1 Pirellulales bacterium | reverse complement strand
GGAGTCCGGAGATGCCCGCCAGCGGCTGCGGCACGAGGGCCTGGATCGTGTAATCGCCGGTGTCCAACTGGGTGAGGTCCTCGAAGAAGCCGTTGCCGTCCAGCACCAGCACGGCCTCCCAGCGGTTGCTGGGGACGGGGCTGAGATTGTACGTGCCGCCGAAGGGATCCAGCGTGCCCGCCAGTTCGGCCGCCTTGTTCAGGCCGAACTGGACGTGGGTCACGCCCTCGGGGACCTCGGCGCCGCCGTGGAAGAGCTTGAAGTTCTTGGGGTTGAGGATGCTGTCGGCGTCGAGGTCCGGATCGACCGCGAGCATGTTCTCGTCGAACGTCAGCACGATGTACTGCACCGGTCCGGTGATCGTGTCGCCGTTGGGGATCCCCTCGCCGTAGTGGCTCACCAGGTCGATCAGCCGCGGGCCGGCCGTGTCGGTGCTCTCGTCGAAGCGGCGGTAGTAAAGGTTCGTGTTGGACGTCGCGGTGGAAGTGCGTTCCTCGAGTTGGGTCCAGAGGGAAACGAAATCGCCGTCCGGCTCCATCTCGAGCGAGACCTCGGTCTGCTCGGTGCCGTTGTCGCCGTCGGTGTTGAGCTGGATGATCGGGCTGGGCGTTCCGGTCGGCGTCAGGTCGTCTCCACCTCCCGGTGCAACCGACAGGAAGATCCCGGTGTCGTGCGCGGAGCCCTGGAAGATAACTTCAAACGTCAGGTAGTTGAGCGGGTCGAGCCCCGTATCCCAGGGCGTGCCTTGCCGGGCGTTGATCTCCGCGGACGAGACGACGCGGACATCGGTCGGATCTTCGCCGGTATCCTGGAAATAGTTCTGGTTCTCCGTCCACTGGGTGCCGAGCCGCACGGCGTTCTCCAGGGCGTTGTCGATGGCGTCGCGCGTCGCCGTGGAGTTGAGCGGGCCGTTGTTGGCGAACCAGACCGGAGTGATCGCGATGTCTTCGAAGCCCCCCGAAGTGTCGCGCGACAGCCGCACCGTGAAGTTGCCGCCACGGGAGCTGAGCGGAAGACTGATCAAGTAGCGCGTATTGCGGCCGTCGCGCGTGGCGTTGAGGATGCTGTCACTGTAGAGCGTGGTCAGGGTGCCTTGGACCAGCGGGTCGGTGTCCCACTGGGAATACATGGCGCCGTTGGCCTCGCCCCGCAGCAGCCCCGCCACCGTCTCCAGGACCGCGCGGAGGCGGCCGATCTTCTCGGCCCGGTCGGCGGCCGAGAGGCCGTCGAGGGTCATCTGGTTGTATGCCTGGTAGAGAATGTCGTCCATCGTGCCGTCGATGTCGCCGTTGCTGTCGCTGTCGGTGGACGAACTGAAGAAGAAGCTGAAGGAATCGAAGGCAGGATTGAAGTAGGGCAGGAGATCGGCGTTGCGCTGGCCGTTGATCAGCGAGGAGAACAGGCTGCCGGAAATGCCAACATCTTGCGACGCATCCGCACCATAACCCTCATAACTGATGGTCAGGTCGCCGTCGGCGTCCAGCCCCGGATCGGAGCCGAATTGCGACGCCGGCCAGAGGGGCGAGCCGGTCGTATCCACCCGCGCGCTGTTGATCCGGAACGGCGGCCGGATCTGCGCGCCGCTCGGGTTCCCCGCGGCGTCGAACAACCGGTACATCTGCCCTTCCGAGCCGAAGGCCGAATTGGGCACCGGGTCGGTCTCAAACAGGGCGCTGGAGGTGATGATGAAATTGTTGCCCAGGTCGAAGGCGGCCGTGGGCGGACTGGCGCCCGTGCTGCCGCGCCGCGCCAAGAGCACCGTGTTCGTCGGGCTGTAGGCCGAGAAGAGGACCGAAAACACCGTGGTGTTGCCGGCGAAGTAGTTCGGATCCACGGTCCGGCGCCAGGTGACCACGGCATTGCCGTCGTGGCTCATGGCCACGAAAGGGTCGATGTGGATGGCCGTGTCCTCGGGGTCCGTCACCAGCACCTGTCCGCCGACCCGCTCTCCCTGGCGGTTGTACCTCTGCATCTTGATGCTGTTGAAATAGCTGAGGTTCTGCCCGCCGTTGGCCCAGGCGATCACGAAGTTGCCTTCGTGGTCCATGTCGATGCTCGGAGAGAACTGCGGGTTCACCCGGTCGTCGTTGACCCGGAAGGTGTAGTACTCCGCCGTCTCGTTGGCGACCGTGCCTGTCGCGTCCAATAGCGGCAGGAGCGTATCCGGATGCAATACGTCCACGTAGTGCAGGGCGAACTGGTCCTTTCCCAGTTGCGTGCCGTAGGAGCCGTCGTACTTCACCAGGAACTTATAGGGATCGCTGCTGGAAACGCGCACGACGGAAACGTTTTTGTATCCGAGATCTTCCAACGCCACGCGGATGTCGTCGGCGACCCCCGCGAGGTCGGTCCGGTCGAACGCGATGTCTTCCGTCTCGCGTCCCAGTTCCTCCGTGCCGACCCGCAGCCGGAATTTTTCGTTGGGGCCGGCCGTGCTGCTGGCGACGTCGATCGTCAGAAGCTGGACGATCTGGGCGTCGGCCGCGACCAGGGAACGGATGCCGTTGGTGACGACCCCCAGGTCGTCGGCCATGGTAGCGTCGTAGCCGGGGCTCGCCGGGTCAAGCACGTCGGTCAGGCCGATCGGCAAGAACTGCCGCGCGTAGATGTCGCTGAAGCTGCCCCGCGACTCGGCGTCGGAGATCTCGCTCTGCCAGGTGACGATGAAACCGCCGTCCGGGTCCATGGCCACCACGGGGTCCGTCTGGTCGAACACGTCGGGCAGGAAGGTGAACTCGTCGTCTCGCTCGACCGGGTTGACGCGGAATTCCGCGCTCGGCTCCTTCACCGTGCGCAGGCCGGCCAGGCTCGCCAACGTCGGGCTCAAAGGATCCGCAGGGTTTTGTCGCGTGTTGCCGAATTCGTCGGTCAGCGCCGAGACGATCAGCTCCGGATGGTCCTTCTTGCCGTCCGGGCCGGTGAAGTGGATGTCGAAGACCGTGCCGTCGGCAAAGCCGGGCACTCCGAGCACCGGGATGACCGTGACCCGCGGAATCGGCGTCCGCAGGATCTCCGGGGTCGCTCGCGGACCCTGGGCCCCCCCGGCCCGGTCGGCGGGCGGATAGTTGATCGGGCCGATGGGGATATTCGTCGCGTTCTGGGCGAAGAAGGTCTCGATGGCGGACGCGGTCGACTGAGGATTGGTCGGCGAAATCGGGATATTGCTCACCGTCCGCGGCTCGCGGACCGTCGAGGGGAGCACGGCCGGGAAGAAGCCGCTCGTGAAGCTCACCGTATCGGTCGGGATCTGGATCAGCGGCTGGTTGATCCCCGCCGTATTCGCGCCGAATTCGATCACGTACTCGTGGGGATTGATGGCGCTGACCTTGACGGAAGAAGAATCGCCGGCCCCGACCGGGATGGCCCGCAACGCCTGCTGCAGCCGGGCGGCATTGCCCGCCATGTCGGTTTCGCTGAACTCCACCACCGCCCTCTCGGTCGGTTCCAGCCCGTCCAAGTCGGAATCGAAACCGACCTCGAACTGCCCGCTGATGTTCGACTGGCCGAAACTGAAGGGTTGCCAGCCCGCCGTGATCGAGAGCTTCTGCACCTCGGGCCCGCCGTAGGTAAGCGACAGCCTGGCGTTGGCCGCGAGGGTATTGTCGAGCACGTCGGCCGGGAGCGTGATCCGTTGGACCTCGTCGGTGAAGTATCGGGCGTAGACATTGCGGTCGACCATTGCCCCGCCCGTGTCCGTGTCGAGCGCCGTGGCGTAGACCGGGATCCCGTCGAAGGGATTGGGGGTGTTGGGATCGTCGATCAACACGACGGTGCCGTCCGGGTTGGTCTGCAACTGCAGGACCACGTCGGTGCGGGTCCAGGTGGCCACGAAGTCGCCGTCGTTGTCGGCGGCGAGCGACTTGGCCGTCGCCGTCTCCGGGTCGCCGGGCCGGATCAGGAACTGCTCGTACACCAGGCCGGTGACGGGGTCCGAGTAGGGCACGTTCAGCCGCGAAACGGCGTTGGACCAGAAGAAATTATAGGGAGACACTCCGCCGCTGGTGGCGAACTCGAAGACCGCTGGATCGCCCGGGACCGCTTCACCCAGCGTGAGCGGATTATTCACCAAGGTATCTTGCCAATCGGCCGGGGCAAGGCTGAGCAACTGCCGCTCTTCGAGCGGATCGATCTGGAGCGAGCGGTGCTTCCGCGGGCCCTGCGCCGGACTCGTCTTTCGGCTCAAGCGGCGCCGGAACTTGCCGATCTTGGAGGTGAATTTCTCGAGCTTGGGCAATCGAATTGGCGACATCGGTTTCTTCCCTCAAAACTGAATTCCGGAGCCCGGAAGCAATTTACCTGTAAAACGGACTTCAGTCCGTTCCTAGGATCTAAGACAATGATGACGGTTTCGTTTCCTCATGAATCTCCGCACTGGCCCGCAGCCAGTAGGAGGAATCCGGGTTGGTCACCGCCTGGCGGACCGCCGGTTTGTCGAGATTCAGGATCATCGGGCGGCGAACGCCGGGCAGAAACTGCACATCGTACAGCTCCTCGCACCCGGAGGTGAACTCAAACATCCCCACTTCGGCGCCCCGGCGCAGGTCGACGACGACCACGCCGCAGAGCAGCTTCTCGTGGCGCTTCTGGATCGGCAGACCGCCGAAGATGTGCTTCTCGCGGATCTTGCACAGCCCGACCAGGGCATACGGCCCGACAAACGCCAGACCGCGGAGGTAGCCGCGGAGCCCGCAGACCGCCTCCGATTTTCCACCGGCCGGGTCGACCAGGAGCAACTCGCCCGTGCCGGAGTTCAACACCCAAAGCCGGCCCCCGTACCACCGCGGTGAATGCGGCATCGAGAGGCCGGCGAGAATCGTTTCGTCGGTTTCCACGTCGACCAGCACACCGCCGTCGGCCTTGTGCTGGCGCCAGCCGCCCGGCGTGTCCGTGGTGCCCAGGGCCGTCACGTATTTCGGCCGGCCGTCGACCACCGCCAACCCGTTCAGGTGACAGCGGTCCTCCGGCACCAGGTCGCTCACGAACCGCGGCCGCCAGACGGGCTCGAAGTTGTACTCCTCGCTCAGCCTCGCCAGGCAGGAAAACCGCGTATTGACCAGGAGCAGTTCGATTTTAGATTTTGGATTTTGGATTTTGGATTCGCCGCTCCCTGCTCCCCGCTCCCTGCTCCCTGCTCCTTGCTCCCTGCTCCTTGCTCCCTGCTCCCTGCTCCCCGCTCCCTGCTCCCTGCTCCTTGCTCCTCGCTCCCTGCTCCCCGCTCTTGGTACGAACGCAATGTCGTGCGTGTGCAGGTCGCCGGTGTGCCAGGTGGCGCGGGGCAGATAGAGCGCGTCGTACTTCCCAGGCTGGTCTTCCTGGTAGTCGTGCGCTAAGAGCGAAGCGTTGGCAAACAGGGTCACGTCGTGGCGATGGGCCAGGGCCAAGACTGCCCCGTCGACCGCCAGCCCCAGCGGCTTGTCGAACTGACGCATCAGGAGCGAAACCTGGCGGCCGTCCCACCCGATCACCGCCACCTTGCCCGCCTGATACGTCGATAGCGCCAGCGAACCGCCGGCCTCCGCCATCCAGGCCTGGAAGCCCGCCGACGCTGCACACTCGATTTGGACCTGTTGGGCCGTGCCGCTTGATTGATTCATCAAAAGTCCCGAATACTCCGCTTCACCGTGCCCGCTTACAGAGGCTGTATTCAAAAAAAGGGAAAAATAAGAGAGCCCAACGGTACGGCAGCCGTTCCGAAAAGCGAGATTTCACCAGAACGTGCCGTCATCTCTATTGACCAAGAAGTTCCAAATTAGCTAAATTGACCACTTTATCATGATTGGGACCATGCCACCCGTCAAGATCCTTCCCAGAACCCCAAGAACTCTTCCTATTCCACCGCAGCCTCTGGCGAATACTGCCCCGGAAAGAGACTGGTCGCTGCGGGACTGTGGCTCCGGGCCGGTCTACCCGGTCTTTTCGGGGTAGGAAGTTTCCATCCGACCAGCCGTTGTGGCTTTGACGGAATTCGCGGATATTCAGTTCCCCAAAAAACCGCAACACCCCCGAATTGGTGAGACTTGGGGGAGTTGGGGAGCACGTTGGGTGCTAGCTGCCTGGTGAATCATGCCGCACCAGCCGTGGCGGGCTCATTTTGAGGCCAGGCCGGAACCTCTTTCGGGAGGAAGGCGAGCGCGATCCATGCCACAAGGGCCTGCGGCACATGCGGCCACCGGATCGCTTGCTGGCAACGCACCGGACGATATAGGATAGCGGAATTGTCTGGGCAACGACCGAGAGGACACAACAGGCAGGCGCGGACTTTTTTCAGCGGAGGCAAACATTACCGAATGACCGACATCCATCCTCACCAATCCTCGGAACCGTCCACATCCTATCGGCCCCTGCTGGCAGCATTGGGTCTGCTCGCGGCAGTCTACGTGGCGGCACTGGTTGCCGGATTGCCTCAGCGCGGCACGGCCGCCGTGATTGCCTCACAGACGCACGCGCCCGAGGGCGAGCAGCATGCGGCTCAGGTCGAAGGCGATCCGACGGGCCACACACCCCCTCCACTGGCAATGATCCTCCCATTCGCGCTTCTCCTGGGCGCCATCGCCATTTGTCCGCTTGTGCCCGGCATCTCCCACTGGTGGGAGAGTAATCTTCACAAATTCTACGTAGCGGGTGCACTGGCCGCGCTTACGCTGGTCTACTACCTGTTCCTGCACGAGCATCCCCTCGACGGGCACTTCCCGGCTAGGCACTCGGTGGACTACGGTCCCGGCGGACCGAATATCGCAACGGCGTGGACGGTCTTTTCCAACGCGATGTTCGCGGAGTTCGTGCCGTTCATCATCCTGCTATTCAGCCTGTTCACCATCAGTGGCGGCATCCGGCTGGAAGGCGATCTCCGTGCGCATCCCTCGACCAATACGGCGTTTCTGGCAATCGGTTCCCTCTTGGCAAGTCTCATCGGGACGACCGGGGCGGCGATGCTCCTGATTCGCCCGCTGTT
The DNA here is from genome assembly GCA_013360685.1 of Pirellulales bacterium. Classification (GTDB taxonomy): domain Bacteria; phylum Planctomycetota; class Planctomycetia; order Pirellulales; family Thermoguttaceae; genus JABWBD01. Next base: position 12,957 of record JABWBD010000118.1, on the reverse strand, counting down.
GGAGACCAATCGCGAGCGGCGGCACGTCCAACACACGGTCGTCTTCTTCATCTTCATTGTCTGCAATTGCGGAGGTTGTCTGCTGCCCACCGGCGATCCGCCCTTGTTCCTGGGCTACTTGCTGGGAGTGCCGTTCCTCTGGACGCTCGAGTTGTGGCCGGTATGGGCGTTCGTCAACTTGTGCCTGCTGGCGATCTACTACCTGTGGGACCGCTTCATTGCCTATCCGCGCGAAGCGGCGGAGAGCCTTGTTCGAGACGAGACCACGACGCGCCCGTTGCGTATGATCGGCCTGTGGCCCAATGCCGCGCTCCTGCTGGGTGTGATCGCTACCGTTGGCCTGCTTGACCCCGGCAAGCCCTTCCCGGGGACGAGCTGGCATCCTTGGATCTACCTGCGGGAGATGGTGCAGCTCCTGCTGATCGCGGCATCGCTCGGTTTCGGAAACCGCGAGGTCCGCGCCGCGAATCACTTCCATTTCGGCGCGATCACCGAGGTTGCCGTGCTGTTCTTCGGCATCTTCATTTGCATGCAGCCTCCGCTGCAAGTGCTGGAGATTCGCGGCCCGAGCTTGGGCCTGACCGAGCCGTGGCACTATTTCTGGGCGACGGGCAGCCTGTCGTCGTTTCTCGACAATGCCCCGACCTATGTCGTATTCTTCGAGACGGCCAAGTCGGTCACCGCCACCGTGGGGCTCACGCCGACCGTGGCGACGACCGGTGTCTACTTGCCTTACCTGATCGCCGTCAGTCTTGGGGCGGTGTTCATGGGTGCGAACACGTACATCGGCAACGGCCCGAACTTTATGGTGAAGGCGATCGCGGAGGGCTCCGGCGTGAAGATGCCCAGCTTTTTCGGCTACATGGCCTACAGCATCGGCATCCTGATTCCGCTGTTCCTGCTGACGACGCTCCTGTTCCTGCTGCCGCGGTAACGATAGCGCCGCGGCGGGCGTGCCGCGCGGGTGTGTCCGCGACCATTGCCGGGTTGGACACCGACGTCCGCAGACGTCTATGGCGAACCGCCGGCGACCTTGAGGTAGTTTCCGTATCCGACAATGATGGTCGAACCGATCAGCACCGCCAGCCCGAGCGTGATCAGCACGTGGGTCCGCCGGCTGGTCCCCTTCCATTCCCGGAGCACGATTCCCCAGAGAGTGCTGAAGATGATGATGCTGGCCATGTGCAGCGTCCAGCTCGAAAAGCCGTACTTGCCCATCTTCGTCTCGCCCATGCCGTAGAAGAAGAACTGCAGGTACCACGTCACTCCGGCCAGGGCAGAGAACAGATAATTGGCGATGAGCGGGACGCGCTCCTCGTCGGCTGCCGCGGCAGACGGCACGGCTTCAGCTTGCCTGGCGATCGCGGTCGTTGGGTCGTGGATCCCCTTTTCCGCCAGTTCGTCCGCATCCCATGGAACGACCCCTTCCGTAGCGCTCACCTCGGCGATGGCGGTTCGGCGGAGCGCAAGGTACTCCTGCCCGCTGCGGTTCTTGATGTTGAGGATCAGGCACCAGACGAAGTTCGTGGTGAAGCCGCCCAGAAGGACGACGACCAGCACCGGCAGGTTGCGCCACAGGTCCGCCCGGCCGTGCTCCAACAGGCTGGCCTGGGCCAACTCGGCAACCGGCTTGCCCGCCGCCAATCCATAGGCGAACGAAGCGCTCATGACCCCGGAGAATGTCGCCACGAGAATGCCCTTGGCAAAGCTGAATTCCTGGATGGCGGCCTTCTTCTCCTCGTCGGTCAGCTCCCGCTCCTTGGACATGCCGGCCATGCCGCTGACCGCGATGCCCGCCAGGCACACGGCCACTCCCAGCAGGATGATTTGCCCGGCCGTCTCATGGACGATCGTGGCGATCTCGCCGTTGAAGATTGGAGGCAAGAGGGTGCCGAAGGCGGCGCAGTATCCCAACGCCACCGCCATGCCCAGGGCAATCCCCAGGTAGCGCATCGTCAGTCCGAACGTCAGGCCGCCCAGTCCCCACATGGCGCCGAAGATGTAGGCCCAGACGAGGGCTTCCCACGGCGCGCCGGCCAGCACGCGGAGCAGGTCGGGAACCAGGAGCCAAGCCAGGAGCCAAGGCGCAATGATCCAACTGAACACGCCTCCGACCAGCCAATACGTCTCCCAGGACCATTTCTTGACGCCCCGGAAGGGAATATAGAAGCTGCCCGCCGCCAGGCCGCCGATCCAGTGATAGAGAACGCCGACAAAAGGATTCGGTCCCATGCAATCGGTCCTTGCGACATCAACACGGAAGGAGACTTAAGTGCCACGGTGCGAATTCCACGACAGGCCGGCTGACTTTGCCCCGCCGTGCCGTTCGGAAGCAACAGGGCGATCATAGCCGCGGAAACGGGCGAATGCGAGACCCGGCGGAGGATTCAACTCCCCGATTCGCGATTCCCCTCTTGGCTTGCGCGCTGCGCTGAGCTACAACAAGCCTATCGACGGCTGCTGAAGAAGCGGACTGTCTCTGCGGCCCACCGTGGGTCAGCTTGAGTTCAGACAGAAGATGTGGCGGTGTCCGTTCCCTTTTTCAGCACCCTCGATCACCGGGTTGCAGGTCTTGAGAGCGACTTCGTCGATTGGAATCAGCAATGGTGAATAGTCCCAACGGCGCGTTTACGGGGTTGGATTGGGCCGTCTTGTTCGGCTATTTCGTGGGCATTACGGCGTTTGGGCTGTGGATCGCGCGCAGGATCCGTACCAGCGGCGGCTACTTTCTCGGCGACCGGAAGCTGCCCTGGTGGATTATGGTTGGCCAGTCCTTTGGCACCGGCACGCACGCCGAGAATCCGGTTGGCCAGACCGGGGCGGTCTTCGAACACGGCTTTGCCACGATCTGGTACCAGTGGAAAAACATGCTCATCACGCCGTTCTATTGGCTCATGGCCCCCTGGTATCGCCGTTGCGAGCGGACGACCATCGGCGAGCTGGTGGGCGATCGGTACGGCTCCGGCATGGCCTTGCTCTACACGCTCTTCGCCCTGGCCTACTTCGTGCTCAATCAAGGGGCAATGATGAAGGGGGCAGGCAAGGTCATTTCCATGGCCACCGGCGGAGAGATCGTCTCGCCCGACCAGGTCGTCGTCGCCATGGTGGCGGCTACGGTCATCTACAGCGTCTTCGGCGGCCTGGTCGCTTCGGCCTACACCGACTTCGTGCAAGGCTTTCTGATTATCGTGCTGTCGTTCATGCTGATTCCCACGGGGCTTGAGGCCGTGGGCGGTTTTTCCGCCATGCGGGCGGCCCTGCCCGAGAGTTTCTTCGAGGTCTACAGCGAAGTCAGCGGGGTCAACGCCTTCGTGATCGCGATGCTCACGCTCAACGGCCTGGTGGGCATCACCGCCCAGCCGCACATCCTGTCGATGAACGCCACGGGGGCGACCGAGCGGGCGGGCCGCGTCGGGCAGACCTACGGCTCGTTCGTCAAGCGGGCCTGCACCATCGGCTGGGCGTTCACCGGGCTGATCGTCGCCACCATGGTCGTCCAGCAGGGAGTCACGCTCAAACACCGCGAAGACGCCTTTGGCTACGCGTGCCTGCACCTGTTGGGCCCGGGCTTCGTGGGGCTGATGGTCGCCTGCGTGCTGGCCGCCAACATGTCGACCTGTTCCAACTTCCTGGTCAATTCGGCCGCGCTGTTCACACAGAACATCTACAAGCAGTATTTTCGGGCCAATGCCGAGGACGGGGAATTACTGCTGGTCGGCCGGCTTTCCGCCTTGGTCCTGATCTCGGTGGGCGTCTTGTTCGCACTGGTGGTTGAGGACGTGCTGCACGCCTTCCTGTTCCTCGAAACGCTCCCCACGTTTCTGGGCGTGATGATCATGGGCGGCTTTCTCTGGCGCCGGGCGAATCGCCAGGGGGCCATGGCCGCCACGATCGTCTCCTTTGCGGTCTACGCCATCCTGCACCACCGCGAAGCGCCCGACTTGTGGATCTACGAGAAGTGGCTGCCGGTTCCCTATGGCTGGTCGATGCTGGCCGGCCTGGCAGCCCTCGTGATCGTGAGCCTGATCACCCGGCCCGAAGATCCCGAGCGGATCACCCGGTTCTTCGATAATCAGCAGCGCACCACCGATGAAGAGGGCTTGCCTGCAGGGCAGCCCAAGCCGCTGGCGGCCGAGCGCGGGCAGGACCTGGTCCTGCTCGATTTGCCAGGCTGGTTCACGGCGGCGCGCTGGCAGGGTTTCTGGGGCCGCTACCGCGAAGACCTGGTCGGCTTCTCGCTCGCCTGGCTCTCGGTCGGCGCGCTGGTGCTGTCCGCCTGGGCAATCATGCAAATCGGGAAATAGCAATGCCTCCCCGGAACTGATCGAGAGTCTCATTTCCGGCTTGGCGGATTCAAGCCTGCCGAATGCCGCCTTGGCAGTGGGCGGCGTTGGGGCCGAAGCGGACGTTCCAGCCCGCGCCGTCGCAAAGGAAAAAGCTGCCATCGGTGCGCGGACTGCTTCGTCGCCATTCACAAAGAGAACCACGGTTCTCTCCGCGCCGCCACCAAGGACCGAGCGATATCCGTGGACGCGGTCCGCGGTGTCCATCGCGACCGTTTATGGCTTATCCGTCTTCCGACAGTCTGCCAACTGCTCGAGCGTCTCGCGCAGGCTCTCGAGCTTTTCACGCAAGCAGAAGGGCGTGTAAACGTAATCGCACTCGAACTGGAACCCGAGGCGGGAGTCGCGCGTGGCTGCCAGGAGGGAAAGCTCCGTGCGAGCGATCTCCTCGCGGACGATGGTTTCCATCCGGTCAAGGAGGGCGGCTGCCTTGGTCCGTTCCTGCTCGGCCGCAAGCTGGAGGCGGAGGTCTTCAAACTCAAGGATGGCGTGGTCGCTCAGGAGCATCCGCTGGATTTGCTCGGCCACGATCACTTCGCGCAACGCGTCGGCTCGTTTCGGGGGCGGGGCGGCCAGGGCTGCCGCCCGGTATGGGACCAGGCCTTCGCCCATGCGATCGGCAGCCAGACGCAGGTATTTGAGAAAGACCGGCAGGATTTTCGTTTGCCCCGCCGATTCGATGCCGGAAACCGCGCGTGCGTAGCCTTCGGCTCTGTTCGTTTGATTGGTGAAGTCGGGGCAGAAGACAAGGCGAGAGAGAGTGAAGGGCCAATAGGGATTGATTCGTCCGCCCAGGTAGCCCATCCATGCTTCGTGATCGGTCCAGGAGTGGTGGAATGTGGCGGTGCGGACCGGCGGCTCCTGGAAGAACAAGGGATTTCCGATGGCGTTGCTAGTGCCCATGTTCGGGCCGGTATCCGGGAGCAGACGAATCCCCTCGCTCAGCAGCCGCCAGGCCGAGAGGACCATGTCTTTTCCACCGCTTCCGAAGCGCCGGGCGGCCATGGCTGCGAGCAGATCCTCCAAGGGCGGCGGATCACTCCAACAGAACCACGCGCGCAGTTCGGTCTGGAAACTCGGCGTGTAGCCGGTGCTCCAACTCTCCAGCGTGCCCTTGATGCCGTGCTTTTCCATCGCCCGATACCGCTCGTGCCACTGGTACGGAAAGGGATGGTAGGGGACGGTCTGGAGCTGAGCGCCGCAGACGAAGGTGTCGCCGTTGGTGTAAACCTTCATGCCTCGGCCGTGGGCCTCCTCGATCTGGGCCGCGGTGACTTCGGCGGGTCCGACCTGGCTGATCGAGTAATCGCAGAGGTGCCCTTGGAGGCCGTCGATCTCGAAGCTTTTACCGTTTTCCCAGGTCAAGAGCGGGATGGTGTCGGCGGGAAGCTGCCGGACGAAGTAGCGCTTGACGTCGACGTTCTGCGGGCGGAAATCGATATTGTATTCCCAGGGGAGGATCTCGATGGTCTTGTCGACGCGATGGCACTCCTCGGCCACGATGCCGACGGCGCGGCTCCAGTTTCGCGCCCAGTCTTCCAGGTACTCTCGGGAGGCGCCGTGGCCGCCGCCCCATTTCTTGTACCAGAAGCCTTCGGTAAGCAGGATGTAGCCGCGGATGTCGGGGAACTGCCGGACCAGATCGCGGACCAGGCGGCGGAGTTCCGCTTCGCTTTCCGGCGTGCCCTGGTACTGGTAGATGACCGGCGCGTAGACCTTGATCCCGAACCGCGACGCGCGCCGGATCAGATCCTGGACGCGGGCGGGGTCCTGCCGGCGGATGCCGTGGATCAGCCGGGCGTAGAAATCGGTCGACGTCTCGACGGTGGTGCGGTCGCCGTTGGGGTTGGCAAAGGCCGAGGCAAAGATTCCGTCGAAGCCGTCGTGCGCCAGGTGCGATAAGAGCATGTCGGGCCACTCCATCCAGCCCATCCACGACATCACCGTCCGCACGTCGTAGAGACTGTGCCGGACCGTTTTGAGATCCGCGGGCAGGAAGGGACCTTCGCGGAGGTTCATGCGGGCTTCCAGGTTGTACAGCCCATACATCGCTCCGCGCTCATCGTAGCCGCACACCACGAGCCGCTGCGGCGTGGCGACGATTTCATAATCCTTGGCCGCTTTGAGCGTCGCCCCGCAGCCGGGCAACTGCTCGCGAGTGCCAACGACAATGCTCCGATCCAAGGCGGCCCAACCCTCCAGGGAATCCCGGGCGTCCAGTTCCACTCGCACCTGCATCGACTTCTCCAGGTAGTCCTGGAAGTCTCGCACCGCATTGTCCAGTATCTGCGACCCTTGGCGGCGGCAGACGAGTTTCCAACCCTGGCGGGGCAACTCCATTTCGCCGGGCTGCGTGCGGGCTTCCGCGTCGCGCCGCGGGGTGTGGACGGGGCCTTCGGACAACCGCTTGTGATATTCGTAAGGCTTCTCCTCGGGCAAGACACGTTCCACTTCGCGGGCAAACGCCTCGGTCGTCGCCTCGGACTGGGCAAGTGCGGGGGCAGCGGTCGACCATGCGAGCAAAAAGAACGGTGCGATGGCGAAAAGGCCTGCGGATCGCTTCATCTTCGAGACTCCTGGGGCGTAGAGGCACTAACAAAACGGGGACAAGCACCCTTGCGTTGTCCTTTTTCTACGACTGCGCGAGGATGGCCGGGAGCCGGTCCCCGTTTTGTCAGGGCAACGTGGGACGTTCCACCGGACTATTGTGACGGGCCGGCCTGCGGAGGTGCAATACGGTCGAACAACTCGGCCGGCCACAGGCCCAAGCGTTGAAATCCGTCCGGCAGCGGCTGGCGGTATTGCACGTAGGCTTGCACGCGTCCTTTCGTCGTGTATGTGACGGCCTTCGCGTCCGCGCCCGGCGTGAATACACTGTAACCGGCCAGGGTGCAGTCTTCGAGGTCGACGTGAAGCCGGCCGGGCTGCGCGGGGCCTTGCTGCGTGCAGAGGATTCCCGTGGCGTTCTTGTCTCCGTTCATTTCCGGCTGCGTGAAGTTGAGGACGATCAGGCGGCAGCCGGTCAACTTTGCCCTGGCGCAATGGCTGGCGTAGGAGATGGCCAAGGCATTGTCGGCATGCACCATCGTGCAGTCTTCCATGACGAGGTGAGGATGGTCGGGCATCGACTTCTCGGAACCGCCGATCAGCACGGCGGCGGCATCGCCCACCCAGTCGAGCGAAAGGAAATAGCAGCGACGAAAGACGCTCGGTTCATCGGGACGGGCCACCGGGTAGCACACGCCGCCGCCGAACGCGCGGCCGATGCCCACGCAGTCTTCGACGACCACGGTGAATCCGGCGCCGGGATCGCCGATGTCCCAGAAGAGGCCGGCGTCGCCGCCGGTGGCGTAGAGATCGCGGAAGATCCAGCGGTCCCACGTGCTGCAGGACATGGTCAGTTCGGCGCCATCGGCGGATCGGCCTTGGACGGAGGTCCCCTCCAGGAAGTTGGACCACCAGTCGATCGACTTGAACCCGGTTTCGGGGAGGTCGGACTGGACGATCTTGTGAAGGGTCTTCGGATCGCGGCGGACGGCGACGCCGGGACAACTCGCATCGAGGATGACCCGGCCGGTCGCGCCGGAGCCGAGTGTGCCGCGAGAGTCGCCGATCAGCAGGTTATAGGCGCCGCGGGCGCCGGTTCGGGCCGGATAGAGAACGGCTTCGGCGTAAGTGTCGGGCCGCACGACGACGCGGTGTCCGCCCTGTTCGTCGGGCACGGCCAACAAGGCCGCCTGGATGGTACGGAACGCCTTCTGCCAGGTACTGCCGTCGGTGTTGTCGCCGAGCTTCGAGACGTAGATCGTCTTGCCCCGGTGGCCGGAATAGTCGGCAGCAGCCGGATCCCACGGAGCGGCGTTCGCACCATTCGGCAAAGTCCAAGTGACGGAAACGATCAGGGCCAAGCAGGACACGGACGCACATGGGAATGGTTTTCTCATGTTTGGGTCTCGCACGTGGAGCGGACAGCGGGGTGCATGGAGCCGAAGCGGTCGGGAATTGTGCAACAATCCGGGACGTGTTGCGATTCTCTTCGATGAGGGGCTTCGTCGCAAGGTATTGAGTTGTTGGGAGTTGTGTGCGCGGCCTGGAACGTAAGTTCGCACCAGCCGTTCGAAGCGCGTTGCAAAACCCGCCGTGCTTTCCACCCAGTGGACGTACGCAAGGCGGCCGTGATCCGGTCGGAAAGGGCCACGTCGCGGAAGCGTTCTGGTGTGAGATGAGGGGTTGTCGACATGGGAGCTGCGGCACATGGGACTCGGCGTTGCCGACGAGTCTCAGTTTCGTGACTCGACCGGTTGGTTTTCCTTGGCAAAGATCAGCTTGAACTCGATTGGCTGATTCGGACGGATGTAGCGAATGCCGTCCTTCAATTCGAGGTGGTTCGGATCGTCGGTTATTCGGAGCGGCTCCGACGGCGTGCGGCTCAGCAGCTTGTAGCCGAAGCGGCGGTTGCTCCCGAAGAGTTCGACGTCGTGCGTTCCGATCCCGAAGGGCGCGGTTGCCGACGGTTCGATGCGGTCCACCGGGCCAAACGTCAGGTGGAATTCGTTCGTGCCGTCGATTCCGCCACCTGCTTGCCGGATCTTATGTTTGTCCCCGGGGATCCGCACGCCGACGCCTCCGTAGCACATCGATTGGCCGTCATCGCCGATGGCTGAACCGGTAATTCGAAATGGGTCCTGCAAGTCAGGGCGTTCGCGGGTCGTCATTTCGAGCGCAACGATTTCGCCTGCTCGAACCACCGCTTTCCCGATCTTCGACCTAGCCTGGTCGCTGATCTCGATCACGTACCGCCCGGGAAAGAGCGGGTCCGAAGAAAAGGTACCGTCTGCGGCGGTCGTGGCATAGGTATGGTAGGTGCCATTCTCAGTGCCGTCAACGAAGCCGTTGTAGATCTGGAGGCTCAGTCCGGCCGCAGCGCGGCCGGATTGCGCGTCGAGCACGGTCCCGCGGACTTTGCCGCCGCGGGTCATAATCATGTCAAGGACGTCTTCGCGCCCCGGGACGCCGGGGACGCGAATGTCTCGCCAGGAGTTGCCGTCGGCGGGGACGTACTCGGGGTGCAGGAACCGGACACCCGTGTCGAATTGCGGTTCGCCTTTCTCGGGAAACACTTTCGCACCCGTCGAAAATGGATCGAAGCGGTATTCGCCGTTCGTGTTTGTCATGGTCTCCTGTCCACGCCAGCGCGTTGCGACTCCGCCGAACAAGACGACCTGGACACCTGGGATCGGCTTGCCTCTGTCGTCGGCGACACGTCCGCGCAGGACGAGAGGCTTCTTTTCAGGCTTCTGCTCCGTGTCTTTGGGTGCTGCGGCGTCAGCCCGTGGGTTTTTCTCACCTTTGGTCTGCCGCCATCCTTTGCTTGCCGGATCAAAGCCCTTTGGAAAACGAGTGTCGACGGAGTATTCTGGGGGCGTTTTGGGGGCGAACACGCAGGAAGCCAACGCTGTGGCGTCGATAGTGCTCAGGTCAGCGGCGGAGAACTCCGCGTTGTTGAGACTGGCCATCTGAAACGCCGTGACGCTGTCGCATCGAATGGTCGCGAGAGAGACGTTGGCGTTGTCGAACTTCGCACATTGGAAGGCCGGGCCCGCGCCCTGGAGTCGTGCGGCCGTCAGATTCGCGCCGACGAACGACGATGCCTGAAACGACGACCCGCCGCCAGTCAGCCGTGCTCCGGTCAGGTTTGCGCCTTCGAAGGAAGCCATCTGAAAATCGGAGCCGTCGCCTTTGAGAACGGCGCCGGCGAGATTGGCGTTCCGGAACACGGCTTTTTGGAAGGCCGCGCGGCCGATGAGGATCGAGCCGGTGAGATCGGCCCCGGAGAAGTCGGTCTCATAGAAGGCCTTCATTCCGCCGACCAGGGTAGCGCCGCTCGAGTTGCTCTCGCGGAGGTCGGCCCCAGCCAGAAGCCGGTCGACGCCCTTGTCCAAGAGGAGGCCGGACAGCGCGGCGCCTCGGAGGGCGGCCTGCTGGTTCGGTTCGGTTGCCGGCAAGCAGGCCTTCGTGAGATCCGCGAGAATCGCCGCAGCGCCGCGTTTCACGTGCGGGCCCGACGAGGGAGCTTCGAGCCACGATTGCAGCACTTGGACCAGCCCCGCGTCGCGGAGGTACATGGCTTTCTTGGGATACGACGACTTGCTGCCGCCCAAATTGAGCATCATGTCGAGTTCGATCCACCACCGCTGGTCGTCGGGGGGCTCTGTGTTCTTCATCTTCGCGACCAACCAGCGCGCGTTTTCCTGAAGAACGCGATCGACGGGCTGACCGGCATGCTTGGCCCGCCATGCAGCGTACTCATGCTCGTCGGCCGGGAAATCGCGCATGGCATAATTCCGCAGATACGAGCGGGCGTACTTGCGGACTTCCGGGGAAGGATCCCGTGCGCCAAGATCAAGCACGTCCAACACGCGAGGATTCCGGGCAAACTCGAAGGTCTTCAGCAGTCCTGTCTTGACGTCGTCGGACTGAAGGTTCGGCCATGCCTGACGAACGACTTCGAAGGCGTCGTTTGCGGAAAGCTCGGCGAGCATCCGTGGGCCGACGACAAACGCCATCTGGTTGTGCTGGGTGAGCGTTCGCAGCGTGTCGAGCCACTCACCGCGCTCGCGGGGCTTTTCAGGAGAACCCTCCGGCGATGCCGGACCGCCGGAGCCATTCCGTCGGGGTTGATTCGCGTCGGCTGTGTTCGGGAGCAGATGATCGGTGCCTCCCGCCTCGGCAGCGGGCGGGCGAGAATCAACGCGGCTTGCCGCATTGTTTGTTTGCGCTGCGGTTGGCCACGAAAGCACGCCCCCGCCTAACAACATCGCGATCGCGAGCAGTGCCACCGCGGTGCCGCAGGAGAACGGCAACGGTTCGCGGAGCGGTTCGCCGAGAACCCCCGCCACGCGACGGCGAAGCTCCGACGGAGAGCGAGCGGCAGCGGGGAGCGGGGCGAGGTGTCTGTGCCCACCGGTTCTCTGTGTGCCAAGCTCAACGGTGCGAAGGAACATCGAGCGCAGCAAGGTGAGACAGAGCCTGCCGCTGGAGATGGGGTCGAGCAGTTCGTGCCAGTTCATTGCTTTTTCTCCTTCGCTTTACGGGCGATGAGCTTGTGCAATTCGGCCAGCTCATCGGCATGGATTGTGGAGTTGCCATCGTCGTCGGTGGTGTTCCGGAATCCTCGATCGAGTCGGTCATTTCGCGAATCTGCCGAAGAAGGTGACCGATTGATGCCAACGGAGGCTTCTTTACACTTTGGCCGTTTCCCGACGGTCTGGCAAGGGGCGAGCCTGCCCTCTCCCGCCCCGAGACTATCTCTCACTATCTCTCACACGCCCGATTGACAGGGAGCGGGCTGTTCGTACAATTAGGGGATGGAGGTTCATGGCCATGCCACTCGTGATTCCTGATGAGATCATTCAAGCGGCGCGAATGACTGAGCAGGAAGTCGCTCAGGCTTTGGCGGTCGCCTTGTTCCAGAAAGAAAAGCTGACGTTGGGACAGGCGGCGCGCCTGAGCGGAGTGACGCAGTGGGAGTTTCAGCATTTGCTTGCCAGCCAAGGAATCGCGGTCCACTACGACAGAGCGGATTTCGAGCAAGACCTGGCAACGCTTGAGGCGATGGGGCGGCTGTGATCGTTGTCAGCAACACGTCGCCGATCATGAACCTTGCCGCCATCGGGCAGCTCGATCTACTGCGCCATCTCTACGGACGGGTGATCATACCGCAGGCAGTATACAACGAGCTGGCAAGTCGACCGGATTTGCCTGGCGGGACGGAGGTACAATCCTCGGATTGGATCGCAACCGAACCGGCGGGAAACGCGCATTTGGTCCAATCGCTTCTCGTCGAACTCGATCGCGGGGAGGCCGAAGCGATTGCGTTGGCTCTTGAACTGAAGGCCGACCTTGTGTTGATCGATGAACGCCTCGGCAGGCGAATCGCCGGGCGACTGGGACTGCGGTTCGTGGGTGTTCTGGGAGTGCTCATCGAAGCCAAACACGCTGGCCGGATTGGCGCCGTGAAACCCTTGGTAGACGATCTCGCCGACAAGGCTGGTTTCTGGATCAGCCCGGCGCTCCGGACGGCCGTGCTGGATCGAGTGGGCGAGTAGCGTGCCCGCGGGAACATATTCCGCGCGGCCAACCCCAGCGCGAGCGGGAGGGCGGGTTTCTTTGCGGGCGATTTGAGAGGGCGGCGTTACTCACTGCTTCCGAAATCGCTTCACAAGCCAGACAGCGACCCAGAGAATCGCATCGAGCATGGGAAGCAGGAAAGGAATGGAGATGGCAATCGGGATCAGCCCAAGGAGGGCGGCCTGAAATAGCGTCCAACCTTCCACGGAGACGCCGGGGGCCAGGCTGACCAGCGCACGAATGGCGCTGAGATAGAGAGCCACGAAGAACGTCAGGAACAGGAGCGATCCCAACCCGAACTGGCCCAGTTTGCCATCCTTGCGCAAAGCCCACAAGGCGGCCCAGCAGATGGCCAGACCTCCCGAAGGTCAACGCGACGCGATAGGGCCCATCGCACGGATAATGGACCGCGAGCAGTCCCAATCCGAGTTGGACACAAACGCTCGTCGGCGTGGTGTATCGAACCACCGCTTGTCGTCCGATG
>JABWBD010000117.1 GCA_013360685.1 Pirellulales bacterium | reverse complement strand
ACGACCGGACCTTGGGGTTGTAGGCAAAACAGCCCCAGGCCTCCAGCCTGCCGTGCTCGGGCACTTCGGCTGCGTCGAAGTCCTGCTTGAGGAACTTGATGTGGCCGAATTCCTTCAGGTCTTTCATCCACTGCTGCCATCGCTGGCGCCAGGCCATGTGGTAGGCATCGTACCAGGCATCGGACCGCCAGCCGTCGGTCCCGGCCGGTGGCGGTTTGAAGAAGTACGGATATGCTCCGGTGGCAATGATCTTGATCTCGGGATGCGGGCTCCGGTCGATGTAGGAGCGGAGCGTGGCGTAGGGGACGGTTCCCACGCCCGCCAGGACGTTGGTCAGGTAACCCTTCTTGTTTGCCTCATGGTCGATAGTCGCCTCGAAGCTCACCGGGGCGATGATCTCGTCCACCAGGCCTTCGTCCACCCAAGTCCGCCAGTCCAGGCGCCAGTTTCCCATGGGCGGCCCGACGTGGTCGCCGGAGAGGGTCACCGCGAGGCGAATCTGCGGGTCGACCTCGCGGAGGGCCCGGCGGAGCTCGCGGTAAAGCTGCGTGACATGCTCGCCGCGGAGGTTATGCCAGGCTTCGACCATCGGGTCGCGGGGGTTGAAGTCCGCGCGATCCACGTCGAACCGTGGGTCGGTGAGGATGTCGACGCCGTGGCGCCGCTGCATCTCGCGGACGACCGGCTCGCCAAAGCCGAAGCGGTCGGCTTTGTCGGGCGCGTCCTGCAATTGCAGCACTTCGCTCCGCATGCAGGCGATGAACCGCTTGACTCCGGTTTTCGCCATATGGACGAATTCGGCAACCTTGGCCGCTCGGGCGCCCGGGTAAGCGTATTCCGGAACCATCCAGAGCTTGTTGCCCTTCCGATCCACCGTGATCGCCTCGGGATGTTGATACGTGTACGCGCTGCCGTACGACCAGGGCACCATCCGGCCGGCGCCCGGCGCACCGGCGTTTTCCGGGGCCCCGTCGCTGTAGATGTGCGGATGCCAGGCCCAGAATTCAAAACCGATGGATTCGGCAAACCGGTGGCCGACCTGGTGGGCGTCGAACGACTCCATGACGCCGTCAATGTGGTTCCAGAGGTGCGCGAGCCTGGGATTGGGCTGAACCACCGGGTTGCGGCGGATCATGGAGGGGTCGAGTTGCACCAGATCGGTCCGCAGGTAGATGCCGGTGTGGCCGCGGCCCTGCCAATGTTTGATCATGTTCTGGACGGCTTCGGGGGAGTCCATGGCCGGGTCGGTGCCCGGACCGAAGGCGACCACGAAGTCTCCCCAGCTTGGGACGACATTGTTCCTGGGCGAGGCTGCGAGAAGGTTGCTGCAAAGAACGGCCGGTGCGAAGAGGAAGAACCATCGCCGGTGTTTGTTTACCATGACGTTGTGTCCCGAAAGGTCATTCTTGGTTCGGACGCTGGGGCGGCATTGGCTTTTCGTGGCCCTCACAGGACTCCGACTGCCCTCACCCCCTGCCCCTATGAGCGAAGCGGGTGAGGGGAGTTGAGTGAGGGCCTTTAGAGGCCCTAACAAAACTGGCCCAGGAGACCTTCGGTCGGCGGTTTCGGCGGGGTCAGAGACCCTCGCCGAGCGGTGGGGAGTTGAGTTAGAGTCTTTAGGCTAACGCGCGGACTTGTGGCCGTCGAGTGGCTCCAGGAAGCACCTCGCGGAGCGAGACGCCACACTGGATTGCCCGGCGATGGGCACACGCTTAGGGCGAGCAGCCGAAAATGACTTACCTGTAGCCGAAGTCGTGAGACTTCCGTCTTTCGTTTCTGCCCGAAGTCTCACGACTTGGGTTACGGTCCTTCTCGCGGCGCATTGCACGCGGAACAATGCCTCAAACACCCCGGTCATCAGGTCGAGGTAGCGCCGGACGGTGGGCTCGCTGACCGCCAGGGCGCGGCTCAGTTCAGCGACGTTCCAAGTCTGGCCGTGATCATGATGGAATCAATCACAGAAACCATACAAAAACGCTCCTCGACCTGGCCGACTCCCGCTGCTGCGGGGGGTGTCGGCCCTTTCCAATCTTGTCCGCTTCAGGCCGGTCCTCGGCAAGATCGGTCTCATCGGCGGCGGGGCTGTTGCATCTGAGGCGGCACTTCGACAAAATCTCTGTCAGCCAGCAAGATGGAGGGATAACCCATGAGCGAGCCCGCGGTTTTCGGCCTGATTCGGGATGGACAGCCCAGGTTTTACGGCGACCGCTGGGCGGTCGTCTTCTTGCACCGGGAGATCTTGTTCGGCCCGGACGACTTTGAGGCATGGGTCACCCAGCTCGAAGAACTCGATGAGTGGTCCGACGAATGTTCCGGCGGGGCCGTGGCGGACTACGATCGCAAGAAGCTGGTCTGGTACGCCGAGGTGGAGCCGCTGCGGATTCCGCGCCTCTCCGCCATCTACCAGCGCCTCCTGCAGGCCGCCTGGCCGGGGTTCGACGTCGCCTTCGCCCACCAAGGCATGCGCGAGCTGTCCAAGGCAGTCGGCATCGACGCGCCGGGCGAGACGTACGGCGACCAACAGCCCGAGACCGTGCGCGAGGCCGCGAGGATTCATGACCAGGAGGAACCGGAAGATAGCGAGGCTGACGAGGAAGGTGAAGAGACAGCGCATTTTGACGAGGAAGAGAACCGCGCCTGGGTCACCGTTGTCGCTGCCGACGGCGCGGTCCGTCATCGCCAGCTCGAGCACTTGCCCGCGGATCTCCTCAACGCCAACAACGAACCGTTGTCGGCACTCAGGGATCTCCCTCCCGCGGAAGTCCCGCCGGAGGCCGTCGTCGTCGAGGGAATGTGGATCAACGAGCCAAAGAAATCCATCGGCGTCTGGGGCGCTCGCGCGCTCCATGAAAAGCTGCCCGACATCCGCAAGGGATGGGAAGGGTGGACCGTCGAGTGGGCCGAACGGGGTTATGAAGAGCAGTGCCAGGTCGCCGGGCCGGCGGGCGTGCCCTTGAGAGAGGCCGAAGCACTGGCCAAACTCCTTCCCACGATCCTCTCCACCAAACGGTTCGACATCTCGACCGTCCTGGGCGCCCTGGGCGGCGGGCTCAAGAAGACGGCGATGAAAGCGACCGGATGCCTGTTGATCGTCCTCTGTCTCCCCTTGGTGATCTTCGGCCTGGTCTCCGGCAATTGGAAGGCCGTCTTGATCTCCATCGCCATCACCTGCGCCGTGGTGATCGCCGCGTTCAAAATGATCGAGCGGCGGGTGAAAAGATCGTTCGCGAGCAAGGTGCCCGGCGCGGGCGACGACCGAGCGCCTCCCGCAGCCGGCCCACTGGAAGAGCCGCTGCGTCGCCAGCGGATCGACCAGCTCCTGATCGCGGCGGGCCTCCCCAGGCTTGTTGAGGTCGAGCCGCTATTTCCCAAGAAGAGCGAACTCGATTTGCTCGGTTCATGACGGCCGTACACGATGGCAGAACACTACTATACCGAGGAGATCACGGCCGTTGGGTATCGCACGCTGCTAAAGGGCTTCTCGGCAGTGGCGCCCGCCCCGCTTGCCTTGGCGTTGGCCGCCTTCTTTCGATTGCGAGGTCTCTTGCGCTGGCCGCTGAAGCCGATGTACGCGTCCGGAGGGGTCGGCAGCGAGCGAGAGGTCGCGCGCGACGGCCTTCCGCCCCGTGCCCTTTCTCGCTGGGCGCCCATCATCGAGCAACTCGCCGATCTCGGTTTCTCGCCGCTGAGATACTCCCTCGCCGACGTGATCGGCCAGAAGCAGCAAGCGGCTGCCTTGTTTCTTGACGGCCCCGGCAGCACGATCGCGACGCTCGAATGGATCCGCATGCGCGGCGGACAGGGAATCGAGGAAAAAACGCCTCTTGAACTGAATTCCTACGCTCGCGAGGATCCGGAAATCATGACGGCATCCGTCGCCAAGGAAGACCTGATGCTCGGCGATCTGCTGCAACTGGATTTCGTCGATACACTCCTGCTGCCCAATCACGTCCGGCTGGACGAAGTCTACCGCCGCCATCTGGCCCGCACAGAGGGGCGGTTCTTCTATCGGATGACTCCCGAGGCCGCCTTGAAAGAGCATCGGGCCCGCACCCAGCGCCGCTTTTCCTGGGCCCTGGAACAAGGGTTCGTGCGGCCCTTGACCCCCGCGGAGGTTTCCCGCGTACGCGAACTGCAACTCGAATAGTCTCCTGAGACCCGTCTCTTGGCAATCAGAAACGGCCCCTACAGAGATGAATACCAAACCATCACCTACTACTTCCACCACGCGTCTTCCCCTGAACCGCCGCCAATTCCTCGGGAAAACAGCCACCGCCGGCGCCGCCGTGCTCGGCTTTCCCGCCATCCTTCGCAGCGATTCGCCGAACTCCCTGCTCCAGGTCGCCTCGATCGGCGTGGGCGGCATGGGCGGGGCCACGATGAAGAGCGTGGCCACGCATCCCAAGGTCAAGATCGTCGCGGTGTGCGACGTGGACAAGACGTATCTCGACCAGGCCGCCACGGCCCATCCCGATGCCTCACGGCACAAAGACTGGCGCGAATTGCTGGCCGGACAGGCCGACCGGTTCGATGCCGTCACCATCGGCACGCCCGACCACATGCACGCGGCGCCTGCCGTGACCGCCCTGCGCGCGAAGAAGCATGTCTACCTGCAAAAGCCCATGGCGACAACCCTGCACGAATGTCGCGTGATCTCCCAGGAGGCGGCCCGCGCGCGCGTCGTCACCCAGCTCGGCAATCAGGGCCGTTCCAGCATCGAAAGCCGCATGACCGTCGCGCTGCTCCGCAGCGGCGCGGTCGGCCGAATCAAAGAAGTCATCCTCTGGGAAAACAAGAAGCTGAGCTGGTGGCCGAAAAACACCGAACTGCGTCCGCAGGGCGATGCTATTCCCGAAGGTCTTGACTGGGACCTCTGGCTGGGCGTGCGGGAGCCTCGGCCCTACCTCGAGAATACGTACCACCCCAAGACCTGGCGGGCCTGGTTCGATTTCGGCGTGGGCGAGCTGGGCGACATGGGCTGCCATCACTTCGATATCTCCTTCGACGCGCTAAAACTCACCGCTCCGCTTCGCGTGCGGCAGACCACACCCGGAAGCAGCGGCCCGCTCTGGGGACAAAAACGCGTCGTCGAGATGATCTTCCCCGGCAACGAACTCACCGCGCGCGACACCGTGCAGCTCACCTGGCACGACGGCGGCATCGAGCCGGACCGCGGCAAGATCCGCCTGCCCAAAGATCTCAAGGAGTTTCCCGAATCCGCCACGTACTGGATCGGCGAGTCCGGGGCCATTTTTAAGAACTACCGGCGAGGCCGACCCATCGTCCTGCCTGAAGAAAACTTTCCGGCTGAAAAATACCCGACGGACCTCAAGCCTCAAGACCACTACCATGACTGGGTGAATGCGATCCTGGAGGGCCGCAAACCCTGCGGCGATTTCGCCCACGGCGGCCCCCTCACCGAGACCGTGCTCGTCGGCGCCATGGCCGACCGTTTCGCGGGCGAGTGGCTCCAATGGAACCGCGAATCGCAGGAGTTCCCAGGCAATCCCCAAGCCACCGCCCTGGTCCGCCGCACCTACCGCGACGGATGGAAAGTCGCCGGTCTGGGTTGATGCCGCTGGCTGGGGTCTTGCCAAGGCTCTTCCACGCACGATGAGCAAGCACCGCGCGAAGCGGAGATGGGCGTCTGCGGCTGACGCGTGTGCGGTTGAAACGCCGCTCTCCCGCGCACAGCCTTCGTACTCGCACGTCTGCTTCAGACTTCCGGGACGACCGCTCCGCAAAGGGCAGTCCGAAACGCTTCTCGCAACTCGGCAACCGTGGCCCGGTGATACCGTTGGATTTCTTCATGCGCGTTCCGGGTCTCTGTATGCCGGCGTGCCAACTCCTCGTGCGCGGAGATGAGGCTGTCCTCATCACCGGCGTGAGGATCGTGCAAGTAACGGGCAACTGCCTTTTCATGCTCCTCCAGGCACAGCCGGTGCGATCGGATGGCTTCCGCATGAGCGTTCAAAGAGCATTCGGCTTCCTGCCATACTTCCTGGACGCGCGCCAGCCAAGCCGCCGCCAGCCGATGCTCTTCCTGCCACCGCTGCGCGTCGTCCAGCCATGTGAAGTCCTCGTCCTTCGCCTGCCGGTTGTCGCGTCTCAGGCCAATGCAATCTGGGCTTGTCATCGTTCTCCTCCTCCCGGTTTGCACACGGAGAGTTGGCCCCGTCAGCTCTCGACGTACGCATCGCGGTACTGATAGTATTCCAGCAAGCTGGCGGTTGCGGCCCTCAACCGCGAGGTATCCAGCGTCTGAATCGCTGCCTCCAGTTCATCGATTCGGTTCTGGTGCTCGGGCTCTCCGAACGGGATCGCCTCAAGCAAGAGCCGTACCGCACTGATCACATCCTTGGCAACGGAAATCTCTCGCTCGCACCCTTCGTACGCGCCGTGCCGCTCGTATTCGTCCAGCGACTGCACCGCCGCGCTCAACACTTCAGAAACTCCCATGCTCCACCATCCCTTCTCCGGACCTCGCACCGGTACCGGCCAGACTCGGACCAAGAGGATTGGAAATCACTGTCCCTAAGTATTGTTTCCACCCTGTCAATACCTGGGGAAGAATGCACGCGGGCGATGCGCCACTTGGCAACCCGATACAACGCGGTCAAGTGGCCCGCCATTTCCGGCAACTTTGCCTCACCGCTCCGAATAACCCACGGGAGGTAGCGGGATGTTGCCGGCCGGTCTGTGCGTCTTTCTGGGGATACGCCGACGGACGCCGGTCCCACAGAATCAAGATTGAGGCTGCGAGACCGGACTAAGACCCCGCGGGCGCGGGCTCACGATAGATTCGCCAACTCCAGGACCGCGGGTTCCCAACCGTTCGCAGCGGCCTCCTGAAGCCATCGCCTACGTTTCCTGGTATCCTCGAACTCAAACGCAAAGGCATACATCGCCTGGACGTGCCCTTCTTCGGCGGCGCCCCCAAGCCAACGCCTTCGCTCATACAGATCGCCGCATTCCAGGGCGAGCCGGTACATGGCGGGAACATAGCCCTTCTCGGCAGCCCTGCGGAGCCATCGCTCCCGGACGGCCGGCTCGTCGCACTCCAGGGCGAAATGGTACATGGCGGCAACATTCCCTTCCTCGGCCGCCTCGCGGAACCAGCGTTTTCGGTCCTGGCGGTCGTCACATTCCAGTGCCAGGTCGCACATCGCGGGCACGTATCTCCGTTCGGCTGCTTCCTCCAGCCAGTAGCGGCGCTCCTCGGGATCCGTGCAGGCAAGGGCCAGTTCGTGCATGGCTCGGACACAGCCCGTCCTTGCTGCCTTGCGGACCCACGCTTCCTGTTCACGTTGCATGTCCGGCCTCCACGGCGTCGTTTCTCCGGGCGAATTCACCGCAGGTGCGATTCTCCCGGGGCAAGTACCTCAATCTCATTGATGATCTGCCGGATACCGTCGATTCTTCGAACGGTCTCCTGGGCAAGTTGCTTCTGGTAGTAGCTCGGCACCTTGCCATGAAGAGTCAACACCCCGTGCGTATATTCACAGGTCACGTTCCGCAGGGCAGCATAAGAAGCATTCTGCAAGTGATTCCGAGCGCTCGTGAGAGCGCCTGGGACCCGCCGAACGACAGCTCTAGTGGGGTGGAGATGGCTGATCATGGCCCAGCATCCTGCTTCTTAGGCAACCGGAAAGGTTTGGGCGAACTCGCCGCTTCCCACCTTGTCGGAGGCCCACGAGACTCGCCCCTCTTCAGCGACAAGCAAATGCAGACGGCACCTGGAAGAAGATCAATGTCGGCAATCCGTGCGGGCCAACTGCATTGAGCAACCACTGAGTCTATCACGTGCCAAGCGAATGTAAATCCCTGCCCGCGGACGTATTGCAGGGCACCCACCTGGCCGCTGCGGTCCAATCCCCGCCAAACCCTGGATCAATCATGGGATATGTAGGATTTACTCGCGGGTCGCGAATGCACCCCGTAATAGCCGGCTCTTGGTCATCCAACCGGCCTGGCTCTGCTTCCGTCGGCCTCCGGCCCAGGATACCATCGTTACCGTTGCCAACCCTGATACGTACCGAGAGACGATAGGCATGCGACATCTCCTGCCGGCCGTGATCATCATCAGCCTGCCGATGTGGACGGCAGCTCTCGCATCCGCTGCTGCGCCCAAGGCCGTTTGGTCCGAAGAGGCAGAGACCTTTGCGACGCCGGGCGGCATGCGGTTCGGAACCGCCCTGGCCGACGACGGCACGGCTTCCGGCGGCAAGGCCGTGCGGATTCCGTTCCGGGCCGACGCCAACGGCTGGAGCATGGTCTTCAGCGCACCCCGGATGGAGATGCGCGGGCAGGTCCTCTTCACTTTCTGGCTCCGTGCGGAGGACGTCCCGCCGCTAACGCCCGGATTCAAGCTGACCCTGGTCGCCCACGACAAACACTCCGGCTCGTGGGCGTTTCATCGCGAAACCCGCGTCTACGGCGCGAACCTTCGCGCTCAGGGCTACACGGCGGTCACCCTGGCCCTCGACGCGCCTTGGACCGGCGACACCTACGGCCCCGAAGTAATCCTTCAATGGGACGCGCCGCCCAAGGGTGTGGTGCCGGTCATGTACCTGGACAAGGCCGAGATCGCCGTCCCGGCTTTCGACGCTCCTCGCGTGCTGGAGATTTCGCCCCTCAAGATCCGCTACGGGCCCGGTGAACAAGTCGTGATACGGACCTCTTTGGTCAACCCCACCGCCGCCCCGGTGGAAGCTGCGCTGGTCGGCGAAGAGATTCGCGCCGCGGATACTCGGCGCGAGGTCTTTCGGGAGAACGTCCGTCTTGCCGCCGGGGAAGAGAAGCAGGTGGCTTCTTCCTACGTGCTCGGCCCCGAAGAGTATGGGCGGGAGATCCGCGTGCGTCTGCTCGTCGGCGCGCAGGAAGTCGCCGCCGGACGCGACTTCTTCGCGGTCTCCAGGCTCCCTCTCTGGGGCGCCGGCGGCTCCAGCGGCGACCGTTCCTACTGGGCCGGCAACAGCGGCGCCGGCAGTTTTTATGTCGGCCCCGCCTCCGGCCAGGACTCGTGGCGCGGCGCGCAGTACTGGAAGAAGATGCGGCGGGTCTATTTCGAGTTCTTCTCCTGGGCGCCGGGCGACATCTCCGACCTGGCGCCGACCGACGACCTCTTCCCCGGCGGCGAAGGACGCCTCGCCTATCGCAGCCGCCAGACCATCCTCCAGCAGAACCGCATGCTCCGTTCCGTCGGCATCTGGCCCGTCTCTTACGGCAACGGCACCTGCTGGGCGGAGTCGGGCTACAAGCTTTTCCAGCAGCATCCGGAGTGGTTCCTCTACGATGCCAACGGCGAGATCGCCGGCTATGAGATGGATGGCCGCGAACTCTACCGCCGCAAGGACGACGCCGATTTCGATCCCGGCGCCTACCAGCACATCTTCTTCCAGGCCTGCCTCAACCACTCGTTGCCTGCCGTGCAGGAGTACGTCGCCCGGCAGTTCATCCGCTGCGGCCGGGAGATGGGCTTTGCCGGCGTCCGCCTCGATGTCCGCTACCTCGAGGTCTATCCGGGCGAGCGAGGCTTTGACGGCAAGGAGGTCGCCACCACCTATCCCGAGGCCGATCGCATCAGCGCCGCCGCGGTCAAACGCATCAAAGCCCTCGTCCACAAGGAACTCCCCGAGTTCACCTTCGGCTACAACTACGCCGCGCCCGAAGAAGTCAAGGACATGATGGCAACCTTCCAGGAGCGCTGCGAGGGCGGGGCGTGGATGCTCGACGAGTTGCCCTGCACCTACCAGGAGAAAACCTCGTCGTACCACGTCTGGAAGACCTACGTCCGCCGCATGATGTCCTGGGCAGACCAGGTCAACAATCTCGGCGGCGTCTACAATCCCTACGACTTCAACCGCGGCAGCATGGAGCATTCCATCGATCTCATCTACTCGGCCATTTTCCGCATCATCTGCGGCGGACGGGACTACGGCGGCTGGTACCACAACTCGCGCCAGCCGGTCGGCGACTACGGCGCTTTCACCACCCGCTTCAGCGAGTACCTCCACAACGCGAACCGCGACTGGATTGCCGATCCTCAAGGCGAAGTCGAGGTCCGGTCCGCCGCGCCGCTGTGGTGGGAGGACATGTGTTTCCGGACCCGTTCCAGCGATGGCCGCAAGTGCCTGCAGGTCAACCTCGTCAACCCGCCCAAGGCCGCCGAGGTCATGGAGAATCCCCGCTCGGAAATCAACCCTCCCGTCCGCGACATTACCGTGATCTGCGCGCCTTCCGAAGGACAAAAACCTGCCGCCGCCTGCCTGCTCGCCGGCGAGCCGATGGAACTCACCGGCCTCAATGAGATCCAGGTTGTCCAACTTGATTTACGCCAGGCCGACGGTGGCAAAGTCGCCGTCACCGTCCCCAGCGTGCTTTTCTGGAAGATGGTCGTGTTCCAGTTCTAAGAGCCCGAACTCAACTCCCCTCTCCCGCTTCGCTCATAGGGGCAGGGGGTGAGGGCAGTTGGAGTTTTGGTCCGGCCTTTTGAGGAGCCATCCCGTGTCTCTGTTATCGCTTGGTTTTTTCGGCATCCTGCCTTGCCTTTCCGCCGGAGTGGACTGGGTCGGCCCCAACCTCCTGAGCAACCCCGACTTCGAGATCACGGACAAACAAGGGCTTCCGGCCGATTGGACGCTCACGGCAACCCCGGCCGGCGCCGCGAAATTCGCCCTCGACCGGCAGGTCTTTCTCGTCGGCAAGGCGGCGCTCCAAGCCGAGGTGCCGGACACCGGGGCGGCCGCAGTCCGCTCGAAGCCCGTGCCGGTCCAGGGCGGCAAATGGTACCTGGTTTCCGTCGGATACCGGACCGCGGGCTATGGCGAGCGAGGCAAGTACAGCGGCGTGGATTCTTATGTGGCCATCGCCTGGAATGATGCCGCCGGCAAGCAGATCGGCACTTCGCCCGGCATCAGCTTCCCCTACCATCCCGTCGACTGGGACCTGGGCGATCGCTTTGTCCTTGCGCCCGCCGGGGCCGTGCAGATGGTCTTGACCGCCAATCTCAACAATCACTCCCAGCAACAGATTGGCAACAATATCCCCTCGACGATGTGGCTGGACGGCTGGCAAATTCGTCAATTCGACCCGCCACCCACTCCGCCATGGGCGCTCGAAAAAGTCCCGCGGATCGTCGAAGGCGGTCTGACCACCTCCCGCGCCCAGGCCTATCAGCTCTCCAGTCTCAACATGGCGGGCGGCAAGTGGAGCCCCATCCTCGCCGACCCCCAGGCCACGTACGATTCCGTCGTCTCCAGCCCCGAGAACGTTGGGCAGGGCATGATGGCCCATTCGCCCTATTTCACCAACGCGCCGCCCGGCCTCTATCGCGCCCACCTCCGCTGCAAAGTGAACAAGAACACCGGCGGCCGGGAAGTCGGACGAATCGACGTCTTCTCCGAGTTCGCCGGCATCCGGGCCGAACTCCGTCTCCTGCCCGCGGACTTCGCGGCTGCCGGCGCCTATCAGGAGTTCCCCGTGGACTTCGTCCTCCGTTCTGCCGGCTACTGGGGATTTCGGGTCTACACCGAGGGCAACCAGCCCTTCACCGCGGACATCGTCAAGATTTTTCCCCTCGCCCTGCTCGAAGACAGGCAACTCCTGGAACTCTATCCGGGCAGTGAAGGCGTGATTCCGGCCGAGATTCAGCCCCGCCGCAACGCCCACCCCTTCACCGGCCTGCTCGTTGCCGGGGCGCTGTACGACTATTATCGCATCGTCGATGCCCATCACCTCAGCGGCTACACCATGAAGCTGAAGATGGTCCCCATACGGAAGGGCCGTTCGCAGGTTTACGTGGGCTTCCCCGAGACCGCCAAGGATCTCTTCGACCACAATGTGATCTACCTCTGCGGCGCCGACCTCGCCGCGCTCTCGCTGCGTCAGAAGAACATGCTTGCCGAGTATGTTCGGCGCGGCGGCGGGCTGATCCTCTTCGGCGGCCACAAGGCCCTGGACCGCGCCGGGCTCAAAGGGTCGCTCCTCGAGGAAGTCCTGCCCGTCACGGGCGGCGCCGGCATCCCGCCGCTGGCGGCCCTCTCCGGCGGCGCCCCTCTGACGCGAAGCGCCGCCCATCCCGTTACCGAATATGCCGACTTCGACTCCGCCCCGCTCTGCTTCTTCGTCCACAACCTCGAACCGCGGCCGGAATCACAGACCATCATCACGGTCGGCGGCAAGCCCGGCGTCGTTCTCGGCAAGTGCGGCAAAGGCCGAGTCGCCGTCGTCGCCATGACCTGTTTCGGCTCGCCCGCCGAGTCACAAACACCCTTCTGGCGTTGGCAGTCCTGGGTCCTCCTGCTCCGCGACCTCGCGTGGTGGACCGCCGGCGAGGACGACCATTTCTGAGCCGCCGCCGCTCCCAATCGGCGGCTTCTCTCTTTCCCAACTCCGCCTGCTCGCTCGTGCCCAGGCTCTGCCTGGGAACGCACCACCTTGCAGGCTCCGCCTGCTCCCATTCCGATTCGACGGCTCCAGCCGGAGAAAGGCCCGCTACGACCAGTCGGGGTGCGGCTGGCGGAGGACTTCCGGGGCGGCGTTTTGCTGGAGCTTCCGGACGGCGTCCAATGCGATGGCTACGCTCTCGGCGGACGGGTGGACTTCGAGAGTAAGTTCAAACGTCCGAGACTCGCCAGGAGCAAGCACCGCAACGCGGCCGTGCTCTTTCTCAAAAGACTTGCGGTTGGGAAAGTTGATGCCCGGTTCGAGCCCGGTGACGTAGCCGTCGATCTCCGCCTGGCGGTTCTTCCAGAGGGTGAAGTAGGGCAGTTGGTTGATGTTGAAGTGGTAGCTGAGCCCCTGGTCGGACGCCGGATTGCGGAGCACGGCCCGAGACTGCCCGCGCGCATCGCCCACCGGCTGGATGAAGAAGACCGCCTCGCCCAGTTCCGGTTGTTCCGGGCCGTAGGTGTCCCACTGGTCGACATTGCCCACGGCCGTCTGGTCGCGTGGAGCAAGGCGGCTGAAAGGCAGCGCGACCTTGGAACCGGGAACCACAAAGGGGCGGCCGAAATTGGTGTGGTAGAGCAGTTCCAGATCGCCGGGCGCGGCCGAGAGGTTCGTGATCGTGTCGGTGACGGTGATGCCCGGCTGGCCGACGCGGGTCGTGTAGCGCGAGACCATCCGCATCTTGTTGCCGAAGAGGCGGGCCTCGTCGACCGTGCCGGTGACGCTGATCTCGCCGGAATCCCCGTCGATCGCCGCCTCGACGCGGTGGGCCGGCCGGTTGGCGATCTTGCCGTGCAGCGGATAACGAAGCGTGCCGTTGGCGTGGAATTCGGGCGCCCCGTTACTCTCCAGCCCGCAGCGGCAGAGCAGTTCATCAAAACCGTCCAGCCAACCGATCCCGCTGGGTTCGTTGATCCGGACGAATGCAGGATGCACGGGGCCTTTGACCGGCGACCGCCAACCGAGCGATATGCCGCCCTGCGTGGCATGCCACATACCCATGCCGCGCGTCGGCACGAGGACGCAGCGGAATGTGCCGTTATCGACCTCGATCACGTCGACTCCGTCCCGCAAGCCGCCTCGCAAGGTCCGTTTGCCAAGGAAGTAGCCGGTGGCTGCGCCTCCGACATTTCGCGGCGACAACGCGATGCTCTCGACGTACAGGTCTTGGTCGACGTCCGTCAAAATCCAGGTGCTCTTGGGCATTGTCCGGTCTCCTTGGGGTTTCCATATCGCTTCCGGCCGTTTAATGTACCGCCCACCGGCCGGAATGACAACCCGCGGCGGACCGCCCATCGAAGTTCAGTCCACATCCGTATACGCAACGCGTGCGT
The DNA here is from genome assembly GCA_013360685.1 of Pirellulales bacterium. Taxonomy (GTDB): domain Bacteria; phylum Planctomycetota; class Planctomycetia; order Pirellulales; family Thermoguttaceae; genus JABWBD01. The sequence goes on along the minus strand of JABWBD010000117.1, from coordinate 6,128 downwards.
GGATGATTTCATCCTTGGTGTCGAGAAAAACGCCGGCCGTGCGTGGATCGAGGTGCTTTCCGCGCTGCTCGCGAATGGCGGCCAGGCGCCGATCGACGGGGAAAGCGGACTTGTTCCTGCTGGATTGGTTCAGAGGGAACCGCATAGGCGCGCCCGGAGCGACGCGGTCAACCGCGGGATCTCCTCCAAGCACCTGTCGGTTTCTCGGCGCAGGGCGTCCTGAAGATCCCCCAAGCGGTCTAGCAAGCCCTGTTTTCCGGCCAACTCAATCGAGGCGCTCAGTTCCTGGACCGACTCGGCCGAGAGATTACCGGCCACGCCCTTAAGGGAGTGCGCCGCTGCAGCCACGAGTTGCAGATCGGCATGGGTCGCTCCATACTCGATTTTCTCAAGCAGTTCGGGCGCCCGTTCCACGAACATCTCCAGGAGTTGGCAGGCGAAGTCGCCGTCGTCCATGCAGCGATCGAGGAGCTTGTCGGCCGCGATGGCCGCGTCTGACCCTGCGAGAAGGTCCACAGCGGCAGACGCGGCGCGCGGAATCGCCGGCGGGGCGGAAATCGGTTCGGCGGCGGCCAGGAGGGTCTCGATGACGCCCACGAGCCTCACCGGATCGATGGGCTTGGACACGTAATCATCCATGCCGGCCGCCAGGCAGGATTCGCGGTCGCCCTTGACGGCGTTGGCCGTCAGCGCCACGATGGGCAGATGGCGCCGGTCGCCTTCGGCGGCGCGCTGCTGCTCCCATCCGCGGATGTGCCGCACCGCCTCGAAACCGTCCATGACCGGCATCTGGCAATCCATGAGCACCACGTCATAACGCCCGGTCTTGGCCGCTTCGGTGGCGGCCCAGCCGTCGGATACGACGTCGCACTCGAACCCCGCGCGCCGCAGCAACTCCGAGGCCACGACCTGGTTGATGTCGTTGTCCTCGGCCAGGAGGATCCTGCCGGTGCGGCGCGTCGGCAGGCCGTCTCCTTCGGCGCAAGCCGGGGCGTCGCTGCCGCTTCGCGTGCACCCGCGCGCGCCGGTGGTTGTCTCCAGGATGGCGTTGAACAACCGCGACGGACGGACCGGCTTGGACAGGTAAGCCGAGATTCCCAGGTCCGCCAGCTCCCGGTTCGAGGGCGCGTGGCCGATCGAAGAAAGCATGATCAACTCCGTGTCGCGAATCGCCGGCTCGCAGCGGATCTGCTCGGCCAACTGCATTCCATCGAGGCCGGGCATTTGGATGTCGAGCAGGGCGAGGTGGAAGGGAGTGCCGGCCGCGGCATTCTCGCGGAGCCTCGCCAGCGCGGCGGCCCCGTCGGGAGCGGTCTCGCACGGAATGCCCCATGCGCGGAGTTGCTCCCGCAGGATCTCGCGGTTGATTTCGTTGTCGTCCACGGCAAGTGCCCGGAGCGAAGGCAGTTGAGGGGGCGGACCGGCAGACCCCGCGGCGGCAGCCGTTCTTACCCGCGCCGTAAACCAGAAGGTCGAGCCGCATCCCGGCTCGCTCCGGACCCCGATCGCGCCGCCGAACAATTCCACGAGCCGCTTGCACAGCGCGAGTCCCAAGCCGGTGCCGCCGTAACGCCGTGTGGTGGAGGCATCCACCTGCGAGAAGCTCTTGAAGAGTCGGTCCATGCGCTCCGGCGGAATGCCGATGCCCGTGTCGGCAACCGTGAAGCGGAGCACGGCCACTTCGCCCCGCCGCGTCTCGGTTCCGACCCGCAGGACCACCGACCCCCGCTCGGTGAACTTCATCGCGTTGGAGAGCAGATTGTTGACGATCTGCCGCAGACGGTCGCCATCGCCGCGGACCGTCTTCGGCACGTCGTCCTGGATATCGATGCACAATTCGAGGCCCCGCTTCTCCGCGGCCCCGGCGAACATCTCCATCGTCTCCTCTAGGAGCGAGTGGAGTTCGAAATCCTGCTCTTCGAGTTCGAGCTTGCCGGCCTCGATCTTCGAGAAATCGAGAACGTCGTTCAGCAAGGCAAGGAGGCACTCGGCCGAGGTCCGCGCGCCTCGCAGGTAGCGGAGCTGGGCTTCGTCCAGGCGGGTCCGCCCCAGGAGTTCCAGCATGCCCATCATGCCGTTCAAAGGCGTGCGGATTTCGTGGCTCATGTTGGCCAAGAAGAGGCTCTTCGCCTGGTTGGCCTGCTCCGCAGCCTTCATGGCCTCGGAGAGCTCCGACGTCCGTTGACGGACCAGGCTCTCCAGCGAATCAAGCTGGTACTCGGCATGGCGCTTCAGGTTCCATTTCGTGGAAAGCGAGAGGGCCAACTGGCGGACCTCAATGCTGTCGAAAGGTTTCTTGAGGATCAGGAAACGGTCCGACCGTCCCAGTTCCCGGACGATGTCCTTCCACGAGTAGTCGGAATAGGCCGTGCAAAGGACGGCCTCCAGGAGCGGATCGACCTGCCAGAGGCGTTTCAGCGTCTCAATGCCGTTCCACCCCGGCGGCATGCGGACATCCACGAAGGCCAGCGCGTAAGGGCGACGGTCTGCGACCGCCCGCTCCACCAGGCCGAGGGCGTCTTTGCCCTGCATCGCCGAGTCGATCGTGTAGGTCTGCTCTTTATCCTCGGCGGCGCTGTTGGGCGCGCCGAAGAGATCGGCCTCCAGGTCGGCCAGGTCCCGCTGCGGCTCCGGGGAGAGCACTCTGCGGAGATCCTCGTGGATCGCGGGATTGTCGTCCACCAACAGGATTCGGTAGTTCAGAGGGTTCATCGCGTCGAAAGAGGGATCCATCGAAGGCAGTGCGAAACAGGTCTACTTGGTTGCGGTTTCCACGGCCGCCGCCTGGGGCAGCACCAGGCGGAACTGGGCGCCGCGGCCGGGACCGTCACTGGCGGCGACAATCCGACCGCCCATCTCCGCGGCCGCATTCGCGCAGTAGTGCAGTCCGAAACCGTGGCCGTCGGCCTTGGTGGTGAAACCGTGGTTGAAGATCCGCGCCAGGTCGGCGGACTCGATGCCGGCTCCCGTGTCTTCCACGGCGATTTCCCACTCTTCGGGCCGGGCAAGGATGCGGACGGTCAGCCGCCGCACTGGGCCGTCGCGGAGGGCAATCGACTCGACGGCGTTCTTGACCAGGTTCATGAGGACCTGCATCAGCTTGTTGCGGCTGACGGGCAGCGCCGGCAGGGGCGCATAGTCGCGGACGACCTCGATCCCCGCTCGGCGGATGGCGGTGTCGTGGAACTGGAGCACCTGCTCGGCGAGGTCCGCCACGTCGGTCTCCTGAAGGAAATCGGCCGATCCGGCGTGGGCCTGCTGCAAGGCGACGATGTCGCAGACGTGCCGGATCGTCCGTTGCAGCCGTTCCACGTCGGCCAGATTGTTCCGCTGCTCCTCGGCCAGCCCCTGCGACAGGCGGGCAAGGTACTCGGCCAGTTTCCCGCCCCGCGGATCCTGCCCGAAGAACTCGCCCAGCCGACCGCGGTTCTCCTCCAACAGCGCTGCCGCTTTGGTCAGCCCCCCGGTCTTTGAATCCCTGAGCCGCTCGTCGAGCGTTTCCGCCGCCACGGAAAGGGTGTTGACCGCGTTGCCCACGTTGTGGAGCACCTCGGTGGCAATCTCGGCCATGCCCGCGCGATGTGCCGTCTCGAGCATCTGTTCGCGGGCTTCCGCGAGATGCCGCACCATCTCGTCGAACTCCCTGGCCAGGGCGCCGATTTCGTCGCACCCGGCCATCGCGAGCCGGGCCTTCAGATCCCCCGTGGATCCCACGTGGACCGCATGCCCGGTAAGCTGCATCAATGGAGAAACGACTGTGCGGCTGATTCCCGTCCAGGCGAATACCAGGATGGCCAGACCGCCGGCCAGGGCAGCCGCGTTAAACCAGCGGGCGGCAAGCCGGCCTTGAGCGGTGATCGAGCGCGGGATGGTCGCCTTGATGACCAGAAGCGGTCGGCCGTCCACGCCGGGAAAAGATGCGTAGGCGTCGAGCACCTGTTTGTCCCTCGCCACCAGCAGCAACGGATCGCCTTGCCGCAGGCGGTTGGTGGCGTCGCGGTCCGCCGGCGCGAGGCTCGGCGCTCCGGCCGGCCATGCCTTAAGCGCCAGTTGCGTCTGCCTGGCAAGATGCTCGATCTCCGCCGCGTCGAAGAATCGGCCGAAGATCACGCTGCCTCGGACCGGGCCCTCTTTTTTCGACGTGATGATCGGGCGGGCTGCCAATTGCATGATTCCCCGCCCCGTCAGCACGATTCCTTTGATGTGCTGCTCGGGAGTCCGCAACCCAGCCCAGCGCGAACCGGGTTTCCGAAAGCACTCCCGCAGATCGGGCAGGTCGATCGACTCCAGGGTCGCGGGATCGCGGGCCTGAAAGAAAACGATTTCGCCGTCCGAGGCGAGATAGCACGCCAGGTGGAGCGTGTTGTTCATCATGCCGTCCATGTTCAAATTGACCCGCTCGAACTCCGCATTGCGGTCCTGGATGTAGCGGCAACTCTCGTCCCATGCAGAGTAATCGAACGCGCCGTTGGAAATCGCGTCGATATCGCGGTCGATCGCGTTGACACAGCGCAGAAGATCGCGCCGGGCGCTCTCGGCCTCCAGCCGCCGGAAGCTCGGGGCGATGACGCAGCATTGAAGCAGGAGGATCATGCCCACGAAGAGCCCACAGACTCCCAGCATGCCGAGAATGATCTTGAACCGGATCGACATAAAAGGCCGGCGATTGCGCAGGTGCGGCGGGATCGGTTGTGCGTCACACGAAACCATAGGCCACGGATCGACCTGCCGCGTCCAACTGCCCGGTGATGTCGGCGGTTCTTCCCCCGAGCGGCCGGGTCTGCGCAGCACAACTGCTACGCTCCTCGCGTCAAAACCCGCACTGGCGTCGCAAGATCCCGGAAGACACCGCCGGAAGGCTCCCCCTCCGGGCAACGCTGTGAAACATTTTGGCAGCCGAATTTGTGAGAATTAAGGTGTTTTTCGGGGACTCCAAAGTCTCACGACTTTGGCAACGATCCTTCTCCCGGCGCATTCCACGCAGAAAAACGCTTCACCGCGTTGCCCACCGGGGCCGAGTTCTCGTTTCTTGGGTGCAGGATGGCTTTCCCAGGCCATCTGCTTCCCGCGATCTCGACGGCCAGGGAAGGACGTCCTACGGTAGACTCCGAGGCGGGGGCGATGGAAAACGATGGACCGGGAGCTTGCCTGCACCTTGCCGGCGTGCTAAAACGCCTGCCGTATGCCCGCATCCGCCCCCATGCCTGCAGGGAGACTCTCATGAGACGACTCGCACTACTGACGGCGCCTTTCTGCTTGTTTGCTCTTGCGGTCCTGATGCCCCAAGCCCTCGGCCAGGAGGCCAAGCCGGAGGCCCCGAAGAAACCCGCGGCCGTGATCGACGCCTCGCGCTATCCCGATCTGCAGGCGGCCTTCGCCGCGGTGCCCGAGGCCGGGGGACTGGTCAGGCTGCCGCCCGGCGATTTCGAGATCACGAAGCCTCTGGTCCTCAGCCGCGGTAACACTCGGATCGAAGGGGCCGGCGCCGCCACGTGCATCGTGAATGCCAACCAGCAAGGGCAACCGTCGCTTGTGATCCGTTCGCCCGAATTCGAAAAGAACTCCAAGGCCCGCCTGTGGCGAGTGCAACTGGCCAACTTCCGCGTCACCGGCGATCCCGGCGCGCCGAACGACAAGAGCACGCAGCCCAAGAGCGGCGACGGCATCCTCGCCCAGAACATCGACGAGCTCTACGTGGAAGGCATGACCGTCGACCACCACGGCGGCCACGGGATCCACCTCGTCAACTGCTACGAAGATCCCCGCATCGCCGACTCGCTGATTACCTACAACGCCCAGGCCGGCCTGAACATCGCCGGCGGGCACGACATCGTGGTCAACGCCAACCACTTCGAGGAAAACCTGGACGCCCTGCGCTGCTCCGACAGCTTCAACCTCTGCATGAACGGCAACAACCTCGACGACCATCTCGGCAACGGCGTCGTCATCGAGAAGACCTATGGCTCCGTGCTCTCGGGCAATATGATCGAGGAGTGCAACGGCATCGCCGTGGTCCTCGACCGCGACTGCTACGGCATCACGATCAGCGCCAACGTCATCGCCCACAACATGCAGGGCGGCGTCGAACTCCGCGACGCCTGGGGCTGCGCCGTCTCCGCCAATACCTT
>JABWBD010000534.1 GCA_013360685.1 Pirellulales bacterium | reverse complement strand
TGCTGGCCCCGATTTCATCCGACGATCCGCGGCTGGGGCCGATGGACCGCCCGGTCGTCCGCACGGAAACCCTAGCCGAGTGGAACTTCAATCGCGACGCGGAGGGCTGGGCAGCCCAGCAGCAGTGCGAACTGTCGGCGCGCGACGGGGTTCTCGTGGTCCGAGGCACAGGCCACGATCCGTATTTCCATCGGCCGGTCGACTTGCCCGGCGGCCGGATTGCCGTCTTCGTGCGTCTGAAAAGCCGCGATGCGGGGCGCGTGGCACTGTATTGGACCACGGACCAGTCGCCCGATCGGGGCGAGGACAAAGTCACGAGCTTTCCGGTCAAAACGGACGGCCAATGGCACGACTGTGCCGTGCGATTTACCGCGCCGGGCCGGCTGAGCAATCTGCGGCTCGATCCCGGCAACGACGCCGGAGAAACCGAGATCGACGGGATTCGCATCTCCGTTGAAGAACTGCACCCGCTCAGCGTCGAAAGCGTCGAAGTTGGTTCGGCCGCCGTCCGCTACGTGATCAGAAACCATGGCCGTGCGCCGATCGAGGCGACCGCCGCGAGCAAACCCTACACGATTCCCGGTGAGGGGCAGGTTACGGTCGAACGGCCGATCGAGCGTTCTCATCCCTTGGAGGCTGCCGGCATCGAGGTCCGCTCCGGAAGCCTGCCGCCCGTCCGGCGCTCGGTATTCCTGCATCACGAAACCGTTCAGACCGAGTGGATCGAGCGGCCTCTGGAGACCGGCAACCTCCAGATCGCTCGCGACGGCACGTGCGCGAGGCTGTTGCGCGAAGGGCGGATGGTTGCCGCCATCGCCCCCCTCGTCCACTGCGAGGGCGAGATCCCCGCACTGAAGCTTGCCGCCGAGCAGCCGGCGGTCCGCTTCGAGGGTCCGGCCATTGCGATGTCGATCGGGGCCGGGGGCGACGAGGTGGCCGTTTCCATCCAGGGCGACCGGCCGTGCGAGGGTCCGGTCGTCCGCGCCCTCGGGCCGCTGGAGCAGGGCCTTTTCGCGGGCCTGGAGTATCTCGGCAAAGGTGAGCGCAGCTCCTCGAAGCTCGATGTGGAAACCGAGGAACATCTCCGTTTTGTTCCCGATCCGATGAAGGTGACTTTTCCGCTCATGGCGCTGGTTACCGACCGCGGCGCCGTGGCCATGACCTGGAAGGACATGGAGTTGCAGCCGGTCTACGCCACTCCCAACGTCTTCGACGCCACGGCGGACCACCGCATGGCGATTCGCGGCCGCCGGATCGAGGCGACCGTCCGGATCGGACAGGGGCCGCTGGAGGAGACGATCTTCTGGTACGTGAAGACCCGCGGGTTGCCTCCCTTGCCGGAGCCGCCGCGATCCAAGCAAGACCAATGGGCTCTTTGCCTCAAGGCGCTCAATGGCCCGTTGCGGTCCGAGGCCGGCTGGGGCCATTGCGCGGAGGAGCATTGGCAGCGGGCGCCGCACGCCGACCATGCCTCGACGATCTGGCGTCTGACCGGCGCCGCCCCCGAGCTTCCGCGCCTCGTGCCCGGCGGCGCCCACGTGCCCAACGATGCCATCTACTTCGTGACCGGCAGGGCCGCCCAGTGGAAAGAGATCCAAGAACAGCGCGTCCGCGGCACGCTCCAGCAGCAGCGGCCCGACGGATCCTTCCGCTACGACGGCAAGTACCGCCGCGGGCACCACGAGGACACCGCCAGCGGCGTCTGTGCGCGGCCCGCCTGGATGCTCCTCGAATATGCCTCCATGACCGGCGACCGGGAGGCCCTGGACGCGGGTGTGCGGGCGCTGGAATTCATGAAGCGGTTCCACACGCCCCGCGGCGCCCAGGTCTGGGAAGTGCCGCTCCACACGCCCGACCAGCTCGCCTCGGCCTATCTCGTCTGGGCGTATGTCCGCGGCTACGAGCTGACGGGAAACAAGGACTACCTCGCCGAGGCGCGCCGTTGGGCCCTTTCCGGGATTCCGTTCACGTATCTCTGGAGCTGCAAGCCGGTGATGCTCTACGCCACGCCGCCGGTGTTCGGCGCGACGAACTGGGCGGCGCCCTGCTGGATCGGCCTGCCGGTGCAGTGGGTGGGCGGCGTCTACGCCTATGCCTTGACGAAGCTCGCCCCCTACGACGACTCGCTCGACTGGAACCACCTTGCCCGCGGCATTCTCATCTCGGCCGAGCAGCAGCAGTATCCGGACGGCAAGTGGGCCGGCCTCCTGCCCGACTCGTTGGTGCTCCAGACCCAAGAGCGGCGTCCGTGGAACATCAATCCCTGCGCGGTGGTGAGTCTCCGCATGGCGCTCGACGGGGAGTTGGACTCGCTGGCGGTCGCCGTCGACGGCAAACACCGAATCGTCGCCCCGTTCCCCGTCACGTTGCGCGAGGGCAAGGCCCGCATCCAGGCCCGTCCCGGCGTCAAATACCAAGTGCTCATCGACGGCGAGAAGATCGTCGACGTGACGTCGCAGGGTGACGATGTCGTGGGGATCGATTGAGCTGGTGTCGGACTGGGGTGATGAAAAAGGGGCTGGTTCCTCGAGACCTTGGGCCTTCACTCCGTTTACCCGCAGATCACTTGCGGTGCCTGTTCTCTACTTTCTTAGACCAGCGATAGACCATCCCCTCACCCGCTTGCTGGAGAGGGGCTGGGAGTGGACCGCCAAGAGATGGGGCCGGCAGAGCTGCATTTCGAGTTACGGAGACGGCGGGAATCGGCTTGCCGGCTTGATAGCGCCACGAATCCAAACTGGCGATGAGAACCGCGCCGTCCGGAAGATCGACAATTGACCATTGTCCCAGGGCCGTATGTGGTGATGATCTGGCTCGCTCGTAGTTGTGGTTTTCCCAATTCAATCCTTCTTGTAATCGTTCGACCTGCGGGGAACGCCCTCCGCGTCGTTGTGCGAGCCAAATGGGAGCGTCCGTGGGGACTTCCCGGAACGCCACGCAGCGCGTTCCCTACAGACTTGCTCGCGTCCAGGCGGTGGCGTGGTCGTTCACCACCACGGATCGACGATCCTGGCATACGGCCACTCCTCCCATACACGCACCAGCTCCTTGCGAACCGGGTTGTTCAACGTGTATTCAACGACCTCGATGAACGGATGCTCCAGATCCAGCACCCTATCGTAACTGCTCTTCTGCCACAGCTTACCCGAGAGGCCGAGCTTCCACGACTGGTTGGTCGTGTAGCTCTTGAACCGCCCCAGATGGTCCAACACTCCCTCGGCCTGCACTCCCCTCGCCCCGGCGTTGATCCGCTTCACGTCCTCGTCCGTCAACCGGCAAACGAAGTGGACGTGATCCGGCATGAGGCAATAACAGAACAGCAGCCACTTGTATTCCTCCTTCGTCCATAGGAGCGACTCAATCACCTTCTTCGCGAGGCGAGGGTCTCGAAAGGGTTCTCCTTGGTGCCTGGCACAAATGGTGGCATAGTACTCGTACTCCGTCGTGGCGTAGACGGCCGCGGGAAGGCGATGGCGTTTCCGCTGCGGGTATTGGTCGAATGAACTCATGGAACGGATCTCCCTGGTGCATAACGCCCACCCCGGCGTCCCGCGGATTTGTGCCTGTAGGGAACGCCCTCCGTGGCGTTCCGCGGACTGCCGCAAGCCTCTCTTTTCTCCTCTCCTCTGGCCCAAACGGGCCAAACGTTGACTCTACTGCACCTGACCTTGGCGTCAATCCCCGGCCATCTGCGTAGCGGGCGCGCCCCCGCCAGCGCTCCAAGGAAATGTCCCTGTAGGGAACGCCCTCTGTGGCGTTCCGCAAGCCAAGTGGGAATATCCATTAGCAGTTCCCGGAACGCCACGGAGGGCGTTCCCTACAGTGGCGTTCCGCGGAGTGCGAGCGGACGTGGCGTTCCGCAAGCCAAGTGGGAATATCCATCAGCAGTTCCCGGAACGCCACGGAGGGCGTTCCCTACAGTGGCGTTCCGCGGAGTGCGAGAGGACGTGGCGTTCCGCAAGCCAAGTGGGAATATCCATCAGCAGTTCCCGGAACGCCACGGAGGGCGTTCCCTACAGTGGCGTTCCGCGGAG
>JABWBD010000116.1 GCA_013360685.1 Pirellulales bacterium | reverse complement strand
CGCCGGCTGGAAGGCGATCAACGAGTCCGACATGATCATCCTGCCGGACCCCGCCACCGCCTTCCTGGATCCCTTCTACACGATCCCGACGGTGTCTTTGACCTCCACGATTCTGGACCCGATCACCAAGGAGCCTTACTCCCGCGATCCCCGCTCGATCGCGCTCAAGGCGGAGGCTTACCTGAAGAGCACCGGGATCGCCGACACCTGCTTCATCGGCCCGGAATGCGAGTTCTTTATCTTCGACGACATCCGTTTCGACAGCTCCCCCAACGCCGCCTACTACTACATCGACAGCGCCGAAGGTCAGTGGAACCGCGGCCGCGACGAGAAGCCGAACCTCGGCTCGAAACTGCGGTACAAGGAGGGCTACTTCCCCGTCCCGCCCGCCGACCAGTTGATGGACATCCGCAACGAAATGATGCAGACGATGATCGACTGCGGGCTCGACGTCGAAGCGCAGCACCACGAGGTGGCCACCGGCGGCCAGTCCGAAATCGACCTCCGGTTCGACGAACTGGTGATGATGGCCGACAAGGTGATGCTCTACAAGTACATCTGCAAGAATGTCGCCCGCAAGTACAACAAGCTGGTCACCTTCATGCCCAAGCCGCTGTTCAGCGACAACGGCTCCGGCATGCACACCCATGTTTCGCTCTGGAAAGGCAACGAGCCGCTCTTCGCCGGCAGCGGCTATGCGGGCCTGAGCGAAATGGCCCTCTACGCGATCGGCGGTCTCTTGAAACACGCCCCGGCGATCTGCGCCTTCGCCAATCCGACCACGAACAGCTACAAGCGGCTCGTCCCAGGATTCGAGGCCCCCGTCAACCTGGCCTACTCGCAGCGCAACCGCTCAGCCTCGGTCCGCATCCCCATGTACAGCCCCAGCCCCAAGGCGAAGCGCGTGGAATACCGCTGCCCGGATCCGAGCTGTAATCCCTACCTCTCCTTTGCCGCGATCCTCATGGCGGTGATCGACGGGATTCAGAATAAGATCGACCCGGGCGAGCCGCTCGACAAAGACATCTACGACTTGGAGCCGGAAGAACTGGCCAGAGTCCCGAAAACCCCCGGGGCCCTCGAAGAAGCCCTGGCCGCCTTGAGCGCCGACCATGAATTCCTGCTCCGCGGCGACGTCTTTACTCCCGACGTGATCGATACCTGGATCTGGTACAAGTCCACCCGTGAGGTAGACGAGATGCGGCTCCGCCCGCATCCTTACGAGTTCTGCCTCTATGCCGACATCTAAATAGAGTTGCAGCTTTCTGGGAGGCCGAGCAATCCACTGTAGGGAACGCCCTCCGTGGCGTTCCGCGGAGTCCCCCACCAAACAGAACGCCACGGAGGGCGTTCCCTACAGTCGGTTCTTCCAGGATCGTGCAAGGTCATCTAGCTCGCGGTTGCTCGTCCCCTCCTCGCGATGCCGCACGCCCCCGTGATCCGCACCCGCAGGTCACGGGGGCCGTCTTTTCTTGGGCTCTTCCGTTCTTGCGGTAGACTCCCCTTTCCCACTTCGGAAAAGGGGCGGGAGGTGAGGCCAGTCGGACGGTGGGGATCTCTCCGCCTTACCGCAACGAGAGACCGCCGAATGCCGTCACCGGAGCCAGTGGAATAGCCCCGGCTTGCCGTCGACTTTGTCGCTCAGTAACGAAACCAGATCCTCCTGGCTTTCCGCCTCGCGGAGGACTTCCTCGCACTGGGCGATGCTGTCCAGAATGGCATCCAGGATTTGCTGGCGGCTCGGGGAATCTCCGGACTTCACCCGAATCGCCTCTCGGAGCCGGTCGATCAAACGGATATGCCGAGTTGTTAGTGCCACGTCGCTCGATCTTGGCGGCTCGATGTCAGCCGGCGGGAGCGTTACGTCTCCCGGCTCGTCCATCCACCGCGATAAGGCGTCGAACACCTCGCGGCGGTGGACCGGAACATGGACTGGGGCCTCGATCCCCAAACGCACACGGTCCCCGCGGATCTCGATGACGGTGACCGTAACGTCGCCGATTACGACGCTTTCATTGAGTTTTCGAGACAGTACGAGCATGGCGTGCCTCTCCCGCGTTCAGACGTGTTGGTGCGGAAATGCGCGCCCATGGATGGAGGAGCCAGGTGGGGGATCGGCGTGGGCCGCTACCGGTCTTTATATGCCAGAATATCCATCATGGCAAGAGGCTCGCGCAGACCGGCCACCCCTCCGAAGGCACCGCCCAAAAAGCGTCTGGTATGTCCCTTTGCCCTTTGCGAGGAGTATACTAGTGTGATAGACACCGTGCGTGGGGTCGGCTGACGCGCGTCGTCGGTAGGGTCTGCCCGACAGCGTCCGCCTCGCGCCGATTTCTACGATACTGCCCTCAGACAGACTGGTTTCCTTCCGTCCGGTTTCCTTCCGTCCGTGCAAAGCGCTAGAATCCTGTCGGTCCAGGCTGCGGTTTCGACATAGGACAATGGGGCAACAAACACCCGGTTCGGCGAAACTCCCTTCCTCCGGGGCGACGAACCGGTCGCGTCGCATATCCAAAGGCGTGGTTCAAGAAAATGGGGACCGGCTCCCAGCCGGACATGGGCAAGCACCCAGAATCCTCTGCCGGCGTGGTGCCGGTTTCCGCTTCTTGAACCACCGAAAACCGTTCGTCATTCCAAAGGAGCCAAAACTATGGTGACCAGATTCCGAAAGCCTGCCGGGTTGGCGGTGCTCATCGGGCTGGGCATGGCCTGCCTCGTCTGGGCAGCCGACCCGCCCCCAGCCGGCCAGCGCAGCGTCGACGCCGGTCAACTCCGCCCCCAGTGGCAGATGGGCGACCAGTGGATCGTGGAAACCGTCAGCCTGCCCGTGCAGGTCCGCAGTGCCGGCATCGCTCAGGCCAAGAGCCAGCCGATCCGATGGCAGTTCGCCGTTCAAAAGTATGAAAAGGTGGTCAGCGACGACTGCTACCGCGTCGAGATCCGTTGCCTCGAGGAGGGGCAGCAGCCGACCACCGTGCTCTGGATCGACAAGAAGTCCCAGGCCCTCAAGCAAATGCAAACCCAGATCCCGGTCCCCGGCGGTTTCCGCACCGTCAGCGAAAGCTATGAATTCGCCAGCGGCCAGCCCTCCCCGGTGCTCTCGCCGATCAGTGCCCTCCCGGTCGACCTGCCGCTGTTCCAAAGCGGCCAATCCAAGGGCTCGCAAACCTTCACCTACGAAGCCAATGTCGGTGCGGCCGGCACCAAGGCCGTCGGCGACCTCGGCTTCGCCTACGAGATCCAGCAGGAGATCGTGGAAGCCCAGCCCGACCAGGTCAAAGGCCTCGTGGCCGAAGGCTTCGCCAAGAGCCTGGAAAACAAGCCGGTGGTCGAAGTGAAGCTGAAGCGGTTCGACCGCCAGGTGCGGCAGTTGTGGCAGCCCGGCCAGCCCTGGCCGGTCTACAGCAGCAACGGCACTACCACCTGCCGGCTGATCGAGGTCATCCCCGCGGAAAAGAAGTCGCAATAACGGGAGTAGCTGCCATGAAGAAATACGTGATCCTTTCCATGATCGCACTGACGCTGCTGCCGGCGATGGCTCCGGCGCAGGAAGAAGACGGGCGCGTCCGCACGATGCCGTGGTCGGGCTATTGGTGGCCGCAGCAAAAGGGCGAAATCGTCGTGCCGCTGAGCAAGTACGACCAGGTAAACGGCACGGCTGCTGCCCAATGGGAACAGCAGAACAAGCCGTCGGGCGAGCAGGCGGAGGCCTGGGCCGGATACTGCCACGCCTGGTCCGCCTCGGCCGTCCTCGAAAAAGAGCCCAAGCAGCCCAAGCAGACCCGCCAGGTCAATTTCGGCGTCGGCGACCAGAAGGGGCTCCTGGCCGCCGCGCATGCCCGAGACGTCGCCGACGTCCACGGCGACCGCTACGGCGACGGCCAGGGAAGCGAGGACATGATGGACCTTGCGCCGGACGTCCTCTGGCACTACCTCAAGTTCTACATCAAGCAGCAACAAGTCCCCTTGATCTGCGATATCGAGGCGGGATCCGAGGTGTGGAACTATCCGGTCTACGCCTACCGCATCCGTTACACGCCCTACGGAGGCGGCGACCAGTACCTCGCCGACCTCTTCCTCTGGATGGCCGACGACGCCGTGCCGCCCGACTACGTGGGCGTGGAGACGAGCATGCAGTCCTACCAGTTCACCTGCCGGATCCGCAATGGCGCGATCGTGGCCGGCTCCGGCCAGTGGGTCGGCAGCAGTGTGCAAAACCACCCCGATTTCGTCTGGTATCCGTACGTCGTGATGCCGGAAAATCCCCACATCGAACACGCCAAGGTCCAACAGCTCTGCGGCTTCCAGCCCGGCACGGACAGCGGCCCAAGGCCCAACCCCGGAACGCCGGGAACGGGACCAGGACCGGGCGGACCCGGACCAGGCGGCCCGGGACCGGGTGGTCCGGGATTCGGGCCAGGACCCGGTGGACCCGGACCGGGCATTCCCGGACCGGGGCCCGGCGGACCGAATATCCCGATTGCGGTCAGCCCGATTCAAATGGTGGCGATGATCGCCAATAAGACCTCGGCCTTCGACTTCGACATTACGCTCGACAAGTTCGACGGCGGCCATTACGCGCCGGGCGAGATGTACCAGATCCGAGGCCACTCCGCCCAGGATGGATTCCTCTACCTCTTGCATATCGACAGCCAGGGCGGGATGACGTTGCTCAATCCGCTCCCCGGTTTCGACACCGTGCGCGTCAAGGCCGGCGAATCGTTCCAGTTGCCTGGTCCTTTCCTGGCCGCCGAGCCCGTCGGCACTCACCGGATCAAGGCCGTCGTCACCTCCCGCCGTCTCGCACTGCCCGGCCTCATGGTCACCAGGCAGGCGAGCCTGAAGAAGGACCAGCGGGCCTTCTTCCACTGGCCGCCCACCCAGAAACAACAGGTCCAAGGGCTGCTGGTCCAATACCAGCAGAAGCAGAAACTCCAGTCGAAGCAGTTCGACGGGATTGATCCGACGGGCGTGATCGGACCGTTCGCCCAGGACGAAGTCGCGTTTTACGTCGGCCCTTAGAGGTTTCCCAAAGAAAGCATAACCATCGAAATCGAGCGTAGGAGCAAACCAAGATGAAAACCCAATCGACCCTAGTTGCCGCGGTGCTTTGCGTGCTGGCAGCCGGGCCGGCCGTCGCCCAACGAGCGACGATCCGCAAGGACAGCACGCGTGCCGTGATGGTCGTCACCAACGAGATGCCGGGCTTCTACGTCCGCGTCGACGTCGACCATCCCGACCACATCTATTATGAAGGCCAAGAGATGGCCGTAACCGTCTCCACGGAACGCGCCGGATTCCTCTACCTGATCTACAACGATGCCCAGGGAAACCTCACCATGCTGTTCCCGAACGTGGCACAGCAGGACAACTCCATTCCCGCCGGCCAGAACGTCGTCACCATCCCCGCGCCTGGAGCGGGTTTCCGCCTGCTGATCGGCCCGCCGTTCGGCCAGGAGACCCTCAAGGCAATCGTCTCCGACCGCCCGCTCAAAGACCTCGAAATGAAGCAGCTCACCAGCCAGCCCTTCAAACAGGTCTCCACCAAGGACATCAAGGCGGCCTACGTCGAGCTCAAGGGCAAGCCGCAGGCCTGGGCCGAACACTACGTGGATATCGAGACCCGGCCGGGCACCGGCCCGGGAAAACCCAGCAGCAAGATCAAGCCGCCCGTGAAACCACCCGTCAAGCCACCCGTCCAACTGCCGGGCGGCCCAACCGTCCAACCGCCGGACGGCCCGCCCGTCGAGCAGCCGCGCCGCGTCGGCCTCTTCATCGGCATCAGTGACTTTGCCGACGGGGCCATTCGCGACCTGAAGGTCTCCGACCGCGACGCCCAGGCCATGGCCGACGTGATGCGAAGCAATTGCCGCCTCGACGACGCCATCGTCCTGACCAACCAGCAGGCCAGCCTGGCCAACATCCAGCAGGCGATCTGCCAGCAGCTCACCGCCCAGTCGCGGCCGGGCGACACCGTCTTCATCTTCTGGTCAGGCCACGGCGCCCGCTGCGCCGACACCAACGGCGACGAGAAGGACGGCTACGACGAATACCTCGTCCCGCAGGACGGCCGCCTTGATGACGTCCAGAACACCATGCTCATCGACGACACCTTCGGCCGCTGGATCCAGGAACTCGACGGCCGCAAGGTCGTCGTGATCCTCGACACGTGTCATAGCGGTGGGCAGAATGCCCAGGAAAAAGGCATCTACTCGAAAGCCCTCGGCGTCGATCAGCCGCACGTCGGCGGGGTCCGCTTCGATTTCCTCGACGGCGACCTGCAACGCACCAAGGACATCGGCCAGAAGGAAACCGCCTTGATGGCCTCCTCGATGGCCGCCCAGGTCTCCTTCGAACGCCGCGAGGGCGACCTGAGCACGCTGACCTACTTCCTCGTCGATCAGCTCGGCGGCGCCGGTTCACTCACGCTCCCGGCCGCCTTCGAAGCCCTCAAGGCCCAGGTGGCCCAGTACGTCGAGACCAATTTCCCCGGCACAACGCAAACGCCCGTCCTGATCGACAACACCACTTCTCCGATCCTCCTCCGGCCGTGAGGTCGTGTTGCAAGCAAACCAGCACCGGGAGACCGCGCCCTCTTGGGTCGCGGTCTTCCCATTTCCTAACCACTATTCGAGAACACCGCCAATGTGCCGCAGCCTCCTCCTCATCGCCGCCTTCATCCTCCCCTCGTTCTCCCTCCATGCCGCCGAGCCCATCTCTCTGGAGCAGCTTCGCCGCTGCGTCGATGCATCCGGACGAGTTACCGACCTGCAATTGCGGCAGAAGACCGGCTGGGAACTGCTTCGCGGCTTCGCCTGGCGGATTGAGCTCTCGGATCCCCAGCGGCCCGGATCGTTTCAGCCTGCCGACGCCGGCCAGGTCTTCCGTCACGGCCAGCGGTTCCGAATCCAGGTCGAAGCGTTCTGCGATCTCTATGTCTACATCCTTGTCCGCAACGCCGACGGCAGCACCGTCCTGCTGCTGCCCGAGTCCGGCGAAGAGGTGCCTCGCGTCGTAAAAGGCCAGAAGGTGGTGCTCCCTTCGGACGGCACCGCGTTCCGCTTCGACCCTCCGGCCGGAAGCGAACAGTTGCGGATCGTCGGTTCCCCCGTGAAGCTCCCTTGGATCGACGGCCGCGAGCTGATCAAGATCGAGAACGGCCAGGAACTCTCCCGCGAAGAGCAGGACACCCTTGCGCAACTCAAGAGCGTCCGCCGTCAGGTCAAGGGGCTCGACGCCGCGGTCAAGGCGATCGGCGAGGGATCGCTGGCTCGCGGGTGCGAAGTCGTCCTCCTCGAGAAGTCGCCGGACGGCAATCTGGTCACACTCACCTCGACCTCGGCCGACGCCAACCCGATCATCGCCCACGACATTGCCCTGCGCCACGGCGAGTGAGCTGCCGTTGCGGGCCGGCGAATCCCTACCGGATTTCAGCAATCCCCGGTTTCAATCGGCCGCCGCCAACTGCACCTGCGCCCCTTCCAGTCGGGTCGCCAGCAGCTTCGCGATCTGGTCCATGAGGTGGAGCCCGAGCAACGGGTCTCGATCGCACAGGTCCCGCAACTCACGGGCCCGGATCGCGATCAGCCTGGTCGCCTTCGTGGCCGTGCCTGCACCGGTATACCGGTACGGTTCCAGCAGCGCAGACCATCCCAGGATGTCGCCGTCGCGGAGGGTGTCCACTGTGCGAAGCTCTCCGCTTCCCAGGTTGTACTGGAGGTCGACCTCGCCCCGAGCGATGAAATAGAGCGTGTCGGCCGGATTGCCTTCGCAGAAGATCTGCTCGCCCGCCGATACCGTCGTCTCATCGGCCATCGCCGCGATTGCCTTCAGGCTGTCGTCACACACTGCGGAAAAGTAAGGATAACGGCGCAGGACTTCCAGAGAAATCATGATGCTCCATCTCCGGTCAAGGTTGCTCCCGCACAGCGATCCCAATCCTCGACGCCTGTTCAAGCGACGTCGTCCCCGCGGACACATGGGGCACGAGATGCGCGTCGGCAGTATTGCCAACCTAGACCCGGAATTCGCATCGGTCAATGAACAGTTTTTCAGTCATGTAATTCCCGCATTTCGCAACGTTTGCCTTGGCCACTTGCACGATCCGCCAAGCGTTTCGCCTTGCCCGGCCGTCATGGCGTCATGCCGTCGCTCCACCATTCCGCCGTACGGCACCCTTTCACCCCGCCGCGCATCGTCCCCCATCCCCATTACCCCACGGTTATCCCCCTGTCCGCCTGCGGCCCCTGGCTCGTGAAACGCGTTGGCGGGTCTTTGTGCTCTGTCCAAAATCCGGCACACCATCGCGCTACCATGTAGACGCCGAAACGAGGTAAGGTATAATAGTAGTGCCAATCAGGGTTACACTGGCTATTTCCAAAACCGCCAAGCTCGCAGCCGCCGCTGGAGGGACTGATGGACGCACAAACCCGGGCCAGGTACGAAGCGAAGTCGAAGATCATCAAGTCGCTCGCCCATCCGACACGCCTCTTCATCATCGACGAGTTGGCGCGCGGGGGCGAACGGTGCGTCTGCGAGCTGACCGAAATGGTCGGGGCCGACATGTCGACGGTCTCGAAGCACCTGGCGCTCTTGAAAGACGCCGGGATCCTGCAGGATGAAAAACGCGGCTCGATGGTCTTCTACCGGCTCCGCGTGAACTGCATCCTGACGTTCTTCGACTGCGTGGAGTCGGTCTTGATGGGCAGGGCGGAGGCCCAGCAAAAGCTGTTCGCCCGCGACGGCATCGCGGCGCCCGAGCCGGAAGAAGAGTGCTGCCCGGTTCCGATCCGGATGAATGTCTCCTGGATGGCCGGCGACGCCCCCATCCTCACGCCCCAGATCGCAAAAGCGCCGGTCCGCGCCAGCGGTTAGGAACTGCGGTTACTTCTTCTCCGTGTCCGTACCGGTTTCCGGGCGGCTGGCGGTCTTCGCTTCCTGGCCGGTGATCAGGTCTTCGGTGAACCGCATCACGTAGTGGAGGCTGCTGGCTTCGCCGCGGAAGCCGACGACGCGGCGGTCCAGATCCATCTGCTGGCCGACGACGCGGCCTGCCTCGACGTCAAACTTCACCGTGCCGTGCGACTCCCGCTGGATCAATTGGGCCTCGACCGCGGGGTCGTGGATCGGCGTGAGGATCTGCGTTGTGACCTCGATGAAGGCAATGCCTTCCTTGACCTCGGTGAGCGTGTACTTCTGCTGCGCTTTCACCTTCTTGATCGTACCGTTGGGCAAGGGCACGTCGACATCGTAGGGGAACGACCAGGTCTCGCCGGCCGCGATGGGTTGCTCGGGCAGCGGAATGGTAATCTGTCCTTCGTTCTCGGATGTGGCCGCCTTGTTCTGCTTCTGCTGGCGCTGGACGATCTTGCCGCGGTCGTCCATCGTGATGACCGACAAGGCGACACCCAGCGAGGCAGCGACGTTCTCGAAGCCGGGCGGGGGCTCTTTGTCCGACTGGCTGTTGTAGCGGACCTCGGCGCGGCCCGTCAGCTTCTGGCTCATGTCGACGCTGTCGACCATGTTCTCGAACGTGGCCGCGCCGGCATCGTCGACTCCGGTCACGCGCCAGACCTTCACCGAACTGCTCACCGTTTCGGCAGTCTGCGTAGTGCCGGAGACCGTCGTGCGGATCTTCGCCCGGTGGACGACTTCCCAGCGGATTGTCTCGGCCGGGCTGAACTTGTAACGGAGGGTGTACTTCTCACCGGCGGAGGTCTTTTCCGCCTCGTCGGCCCTTGCCGAAAGGCACAAGGCCACCAGGGCAAGAACTGCGGCAACAACGCTGCGGGAGGCGCTCATCATGCTCGCATCCTTTCGAGTCACGGAGGGGGAGGGGTGGGGAGGGGAAGAACCGAACACTGGAAGGATGGAATGTTGGAGGCATGGGAGGGGAGAAACCCCGTTCCATCATTCCATCGTTCCAGTATTTCATCATTCCAGTATTCCAGTATTTCATCATTCCAGTCGTCCACGAATCCACTCATCCACGGATTCGTCCCGTGCGATCCCGTCCTGCTACGACCGGTGGCCGAGGTTCAGCCGGCCGCTCCAGCCAAGCTTCTCGCGGAGGGTGCGATAGTAGCTGTGCCCGGGCGGGGAGAACAGCTTGAACCGCGGCTCCGCTCGTTCCACGCGGACGCGATCGGCCGGCTGCAACGGGGCCAGCACGTGCCCGTCGACCACGACCGACGTCTGCTGCTGCGTGTTGGCCACGACGAGCTCGTAGACGCGATCGGCCGAGTCGACCACGGGTCGATTCGTCAGCGTGTGCGGGCTGATCGGCGAAATCACAAAGGCCTGCAGGTCCTTCCGCAGGATCGGTCCGCCAGCCGAGAGACTGTGCGCGGTGGATCCGACCGGAGTGCTGAGAATCAAACCGTCGCAACTATAAGTGGTTACGAGTTCTGAGTCAATGTAAAGATGGACGTCCAGGATCCCGAAGGGAGCGCCGTTCTGCACGGTGACTTCGTTGAGGCCGAGTTGCCGGTGCAACTCGTGGCCCGCTCGGAACACCCGGCATTCCAACATCAGGTGCTCGACGACCTGCCGGTGGAGATCCTCGGCGGACATCGTTTGGACGACGCTGACGAGATCTTCGGGCGAAAGATCTGCCAAAAACCCAAGCTTGCCCAAATTCACCGCAATGACCGGCAATTGCCGATACCCCATTTGGTGGGCAGCCCGGAGGATGGAACCGTCGCCGCCGAAAACAATGGCGAAATCGGCATCGACCTGCGACAGGTCTGCTTCGCCAGTCAAATCGGAAGCGACGACTTCGGCATACTGCTCGATCAAAGGCCGCATCCGTTCCGCCTCGCGGACGACGTCGGCCCGACCGCCGAATCCCAGGATGATCGCTCGCATGGGGTGCTACGCCCAATCCAGGCCCGTTTCGCGCTTGACGCGAACCTCGAAATCGCCGATCAGACCTCCGATGAGGTCCCATCGATCCGTGCGGCGGAGTTCGATGTCGCCCTGGCGATTGATGCGAATAATGCTCTCGTCGACGACGCCCACCGCGGCCAGTTCATCGACGGTAGGACCGTCGTCCTGAACGATCCGCAACAAGGTCTTCCCCGACATCTCGATGAACTGCATGGCATGCCGCTCGCGGAAGGTTCGCTCGTCCGTTGGATACTGCTTCCTATCGTAGGATACAGCCGGGGCGGACGTCAATCGGCGAGGGGCCGCGCGGGGCGAGATTTCCGGCCGACGCCCAAAGTCAGGCAATCGCCTGAAGTTGCCGCTTTCCATGCACGGCATGGTTGCGATCGGACGACCCGCGGATCACAATGCAACAGGGCTTAAGGCGTTGGAAAACAAGGAATGGAGTTTTCACCGATGAACTTGCCACGTCGCTCGCGAACGGTTGACGGCTGTCTTGAAGCCGGCCGCCCTTACCCCCGGCACCTTTCCCGCAAGCAGGCGAGGGGAGTCTCGAAGCATGGCCTCGTTCTCCTTGCTGCGATCGTTCTGTGCCGTGTTGCTGCCGGATGCCCGACCGCATTCGGGGAGTCCGCGGCGTACGGCGTCGCACTGTCGCGCGACGTCATGGTGCCCATGCGGGACGGCGTGCGCCTGGCGACCGATGTCTATCTGCCCACGCAAGACGATAAGCCGCTGGCGGACCGCCTGCCGACGATTCTCATGCGAACGCCCTACAGCAAAGGAGGCGATGAGAAAGGGCACCGCGACGCCCGCTGCTTCGCCGCCCACGGCTATGCCGTGGTCTTTCAGGACACGCGGGGGCGATACAAGTCGGAGGGAGTCTGGCATTGGATGACCGACGACGGCCCCGACGGCGCCGACACCGCCGCATGGATCGCCGCACAAGCGTGGTCCAACGGCAAGATCGGCATGATCGGCACTTCGTATGTCGGCGGCACGCAGCACGCGCTGGCCATGCAGCACAGCCCCCACCTCTCGACCGTCATCCCGGTCGACGCCGTCTCGAACATGGGCTATGCCAGCATGCGGCATAGCGGGGCATTCGAGATGAGGTTCTGGAACTGGATCATGCTCAATGCGGGCAAGGGGAGCCGGCAGTCGCGCGATCCCGGCACGGCCGCGGTGCTCAAAGAAATGGCCGACAACCGCCTGGCCTACCTGGAACTCCTGCCGCTGCGGCGAGGAACCACGCCGCTGAAGCTCGCGCCCGAGTTCGAGGAGTGGCTCGTCGAGGCCATGCGGCACGGGGCCAACGACGACTTCTGGCGGCAGAACAATATTATCGACTATCCCGAAACGTATCAGGACATCCCGGTCTACCTCGTCGGCGGCTGGTACGATTCCTGGGCCGGCAACACCACGGCCAACTACGCGGCGCTGAGTCGTTCGATCCGCGGGCCGGTCTACTTGATCATGGGGCCGTGGATTCATGGCATGCAGGGGAGTTCTTCGCACGGGCAGGTGGATTTCGGCCCGGCGGCGGCGATTCCCGATCCGATGGCCTGGAGGCTCGAGTGGTACGATCATTGGCTTCGAGGCAAGGACAACCAGGTCGGCAAGGCGGCGCCTTTCGCCACGCCGGTGCGGATTTTCGTGATGGGCGCCGGCGACGGCCGCAAAACCGATAAGGGCCTCTTGAACCACGGAGGTTTCTGGCGCGACGAACACGAGTGGCCGCCGGCGCGCACTCAGTCCACGCGATTTCATCTCCTCCCCGCCGGGCAGCTCTCGACCTCGCCGCCGGAGGCCGCCCCGGGCGACACGGCGGCCTCGACCCGTTTCCTGTTCGATCCCAAGGATCCGGTGCCGACCATCGGCGGCAACATCTCGTCAGGCAACGACATTCTCCTGCAAGGGGCATGGGACCAACTCGGCGGTCCGCACGTGTGGAACTGGCCCAAGCCGGTGCCGCTGTCGGCGAGAAACGACGTGCTCGTCTTCCAGTCGGAACCGCTCGCCGAAAATCTGGAGGTAACCGGCGAGATCGCCGTCAAGCTCTGGGTTTCCTCGTCGGCGCCGGACACCGATTTCACGGCCAAGCTCATCGACGTCTATCCGCCGAACGAGGATTTTCCAGGCGGATTCGACCTCAACATCGGCGACGGCATCCTCCGCGCACGTTTCCGGGAGTCGCTCAAGTCCGAGAAGCTCATGAAGCCGGGCGAGATCTGCCCCATCACGGTGAAGCTCTACCCGACTTCGAACGTCTTCAAGAAAGGGCACCGCATCCGCGTCGACATTTCCAGCAGCAATTTTCCGCGGTTCGACGTGAATCCCAACACGGGCGAGCCGCTCAACGACAACCGCGGCCGGCAAACGGCCACCAATACGGTGTACCACAACCGCGAACACCCGTCGCACATCGTGCTGCCGGTGATCCCGGCGGCCCTCCGTTGACGCCGTGCGCGCCGGGGTATACCTTCTTGGTCAGCCTCCGGCGTGCGCGGATGTTGCGGAGCGGCGGGGGAATGAGGTGATGGACAGGGAGGAATGAGGTAATGGAGTAGTTGCCGATTTCGACGGTTCCAGCCCTCCATGTCTCGACGAATCCACGAATCCACCACTCCATCACCCCGGTCCCCCATCACCCCAGTCCCCCGTGCGGCTCGGCCGCATCAGGAGAAGTGCCCGGCATGACGTCGCGAGACCGTGTCGTACTGACGTTGAACCACCAGCCGGTCGATCGCATTGCGCGCGACCTCTGGGTTTCCACCGAGATGGAACTTTGCCATGCCGACGAGGTTGAGGAACTGCGGTTCCGCTTCGCCGGCGACATCGTGAAGCCCAACTTCCGCTATCCTCGCGGAGAACGTTCCAGGGGCAAACGCCGCGAGCCCGGCGAGTACACCGACGCCTGGGGATGCACCTGGCGCGTGCCCAAGCGGGGCATGGTGGGCGAATTGATCGGTCCTCCGCTGGCGGATCTCGCACGGTTGGACGGCTATCGGCCGCCGTTGGAGATCCTCGATCACGCCGATTTCTCGGCAGCCAATGAAAGCTGCGCCGGCACTTCGCGATTCGTGCTGGCCTGGTCGGAGACGAGGCCGTTGGAAAGGCTCCAGGCACTGCGCGGACCCGAGGCGGCCCTGGCGGATCTGGCCCTGGGCCCTGCCGGCGCCCGCTCGTTGCTCGGAATGCTCCACGACTTCTCCTGCCGCGAGATGCAACTCTGGGCCAACAGCGACGTCGACGGCGTCGTCTTCATGGACGACTGGGGTTCGCAGAGCGGGCTGATCGTTTCGCCCGACGTGTTCCGCGATCTCTTCAAGCCGCTGTACCGTGAATACTGCGAAATCCTGCATGCCCACGACAAGTATGCCTTCTTCCATACCGACGGCAACGTTGCCGATCTCTTCGGGGAACTGGTGGAAATCGGAATCGACGCGATCAACTCCCAGTTGTTCTCGATGGACATCGAGGCCCTGGCTCGAGAGTACCGCGGCCGGGTCACCTTCTGGGGAGAAATCGATCGCTTGAAAACCCTGCTGCTGGCCACTCCGGAGCAGGTCCGCGCGGCCGTCCGCCGCGTGCAACGGGCTTTGGACTATGGGCGAGGCGGCGTGATTGCCCAATGCGAATGGAGCTCCGGCATCCCGTTCAAGAATATCGCCGCCGTGTTCGAGCAGTGGCTGCAGCCCCTGCCGGTCCACGCGTAGAGCGGAGCGACTCTACAGCCCCAACTGGATCACCGTGGTGCGGTCGTCCCACATCGAAGGGCCGTGGGTGACCGGGATCTCCTCGTCGTCCGACAGCCCGATCGTCTCTCCGTCTTCCAGCACCGGCCCGTTGTCGAGCAGGTAATGGGTGATGTTGAAGACCCGGTCCAGGAGAAACTCCGGATCCCTATAGCTGCTGCGGACTTCGATCTCCATCAGGCCGAATTCGACCAGTCCGGCGGTGGACATGCAGTACGATCCATCGTGATGCTGCTGGATCGCAAAGTTGACCCACAGATACAAGGGAAGGTATTCCTTGCTCATCTCCTGGCTGGAGGCGATAAACGCCTCGGGGGAATGGACCAATGCGGCGGGCACCCAGCAGACGCCGGCTGCGTCGGAACACGAGGCCACGGCCGCAACCAGGCTGGTCAGCAGCAGGGCGGTGGCCACCCGGTCTTCCGAATCGGAGAGCACGACCACCAGCACGTGCGCCCGGTGCTCGCGCAGCGAGGCTGCAGCCTCGGGCCAGTACCACGCCGACGCGCAGGGGCCCTCCAGATCCGCCCAAGGGATCGGAGCGTCCATGAGCGAAATCGCCGCCGTGTCGCGGCCGATCATGAAAGAGCAGACGCCCTCCTGACGGTCTGCCTGGCCGACGGGAGGAAGGTCGGGACGGTCCTGCCGCAGCCGGGCAAACACCTCGGATTGCGGCGGGAACTTCGCCTCCCGCAGCGCCACCAGGGCAACCATGGGTCGAGTTGGCATAGGCGCCTCCGTCCTTCGGACTTTTGAGACGGTGTACGTCCGGGTACCGCCGGCAGCCTTGTTGGAAGTATTCTCGCCGTTGGACGGCCGTTTGGCAATGTCCGGAGCGAACTGCCAATCAGGCGATCCATGACCTACTCCGACCTGGCTTCGCTCAAGGCGACAAAAGTCCGGGAGGCATGTCCCTGTTCGTTTGCTGGCGCGAATTGCGTCAAGAATCGATACAGGCTCTCGTCCCCACAGTCAAACTGCTCGACGGAGTGTTCCGGCAACAGCGGCGTCGGGCGGGTGATTCGGCGCTCACGCATCGCTATCGCTGAAGCGGCTGGGCCGGGCGAGCAAAGCACGCATATTGGGCAGGTCGCGTGGGGCCGAATCCAGAAGCTTGCAGAACTCTGTCCAAGCATCGGCAGGCATGACCACTTTTTGCTCCTCCTTCTCCACCACAATCCGCTCCGCCTCGGGAATAACCCGGTCCAGGATGAACTGCGTGAGGTTGGTGTGGGTCAACTCGGCGGCGCGAACGAGGAGTCCTTTCCGCCTTGCGTCCGTACGGATGTCGATTCTCGCCATTTGCGACATGGTTCACCTCGCTGCCTTCCCGAATCACCTCCCGCTCAGTGCCACTCCGATCTCAATTCTACAAGGTTGCACTCCCTTCACTCGCCCACTTCCGCCCCCGGCCCTCGTCAGGCCGCAGCGGCCGGCGAAGGCCGTCTCACGGCTTTGCGCCATGTTCGAGCAGTGGCTGCAGCCGCTGCCGGTCCACGCGTAGGGCGGAGGAGAGCTGCTGGGGGCGGAGTACTGGAAATGATGGAATAATGGGGTGGTGGCACGTCACTCCAACCCTTGCATTCTCAACATTCCATCATTCCAGTTCTTGGGTCTTCGGCAGAATCCGTGCGTAAGAGGCCCTAACAAAACGCGCCTTCTCAGTCTTCCGCCACAACGTGGCAACCCCATGTCAGCCCAGGCCAACGGCCTGGGAGCACAATTGGCCAACCACTCCAAAGCCCCAACGGGGCGGCCCGAATACCGCTGGCTCGGCGAAGCACCCCTGTAAAGGTCGTTTAACCGCAGTGCCCAACGGGCCGCGCGTGCGGCGGAAGGCGGCGCGGCTATCGGTCACAACGCGCGGCCCACTGGGCACTGCGGTTAAACGATGAACTCGCAACACATTAGGACCTTTACAGGGGTGGCTCGGCGAAGCTGCGTTCGTGCTGGAATGCCCTTGGTGCGTCGAACCCCCGGCCGCCATACGCCGCTTCGTGGCTAAAGGGAACGAGACTGACCAGTAAACCCATTCCTGGCGGAACTATGGGAGCCCCGGGTGATCAATCACCCGGGGCGACCCGGCCCGGAGTGATTCGTCTGCGTTCGGATCCGGATGCAACTGCGTTGCCTATTGGCTGGTCAGTTCAAAATTGAACGTATTCTCACCAGACTTCACGTCGGCGGTGAGCGTGGATTCGGTATTGTACTTGGCGGGAAGCTGGGGTGGCGGTTCCATTGCCCCCGGTTCCGGGTTCGGCGGTGTTTCAATGCGGACGGTATGGCTTCCCAATGCGGCCCCTTTCACATCACCCGTGTACCACAACTCGTACTTGCCCGCCGCGTCGGTCCGCCCGGTGGCCGTCGCTCCTTCGCCCTTGGGCAGGAATTGGACGCTGGCGCCACTGAGCGGCTTGCCATCAAGTGTAATCGTGCCGGTAACTTGCCCTAGGTCCCTGTCAACACCGGCCGGACCGCAGCCGGACATGGTGGCAGCCAGAAGAACAACGAGCAGAATCAATCCCATGCGATTCATGAATCCCTCCCTCGGATTGCGACAGGCGCGGGCAAGCGGTTTGCGGCCCGCGGCGGAACAGTGACGGTGTTTGCAAGACGCAGCGATTGGTGCGGCCAGTTTGTCCAGCCGCGTCGGCTGCACGGCTGGACAATCTGCCTGTTCGGATGCGGGCCGCAACGGCGGCGCCCGCCCAGACGGCTCAATACTCTCCAACGAGCTCACGCCCGGCCATGGTAACCAGAGCCAAGACGGTCAATCGGTTCGTCGTTTCGCTAATGAAGCGGACCGAACCATCGGCCAAGAGCATCTGCGCGCCGCCGGGGTGGTGGCTGCCGGCGCCCCAGGCGTACGACCGCTTCAGGACGTCGCCCGGGTTCCAGACGCGGTTGATGCCGTAGCCGTAGGGTTCGATCGAGTGCGTGTGCGTCCACATGTTCCAATAGGGACCGTACGCGGCATCGGTCTTCTGCATTTTGGTCTCGATCATCGCCATGGTATTGCTGGTGCCGTCTTTCACGTCCTCGATCCGGGCCGCCCCGTTGAAACCGCCGAAGATCGCCTTGGTGATGTAGCTGATCTTGCTATACGTAATGGGAGCAGCAGCGGTCCCGCGACTGTTATTCATGTAGTATTCAGTAGTATCGCTGACGAATCCGTAGTTGGATCGCCAGGCATTCTGAGTGGTATACATATTCACAGTCGGGTAGTTATGGGGATTGTCGTAGCCGGGCTCGGAGGGGCACTCGAAGGCCTGCAGCCGAACATTGGTCGCCGCTTGCTGGTACCCGCCGCCGCCGATCCCCGGCCAGTCGGCCGCACCGACGGCAAGGCGGAGATCGATCTTGTCGTAGACCGCCTGTTGTTCAAGGTACGGCAAGATCAGGATATAGCCGGTGGTATTCCGCACTTGCTGCCCGGCGGCGGGGTTGATCAAGGGCGACTCCGTGCCGTTGGCCGTACTGGCCAAGTAGGTGCCCGGGTTCACCGCGGAGGGTGGAAAGACCTTGTTGGCATCGTGGTAATTGTGCAGGGCCAGGCCAAGCTGCTTCATGTTGTTCGAGCACTGGGCCCGGCGCGCCGCTTCCCGCGCTGCCTGCACGGCCGGCAACAGCAACGCAATCAAGATGCCGATGATGGCAATAACGACCAGCAGTTCCACAAGGGTGAAACCCGCTCTCCGAAACCATTTCGTTCGCATAACACACCCCCAACTTCGAGAAAAGAAGAAAGAACCGTACAAGAGCCACCGATCTCCAACACGCGCGGACAGGGGCTCGTCACCCACGCGCCTACCCCAAATGCCTCTTCGCAGACCGTGAGGATGGACACACGTTCCATCCAAGATGGACCGTTGCAGCGCGACGAACACAGCCTCCCGAAACGACGCGAGGGTCAAGAAGACATCTGCGAAAACCCACTGCCGATAGGATCGAGGAACTCGAAACTAAATAGCCAGTACAGTCAACCCCACCTTCGTGTGCGATCGGCGAAGTCTGGTGATTCGCGCGCACCCGCTCAGCCAAGGGGAATCCTTAGCCGTGCCTTGATTTTTATTCAAACCTGAAAAGCTGTCAAGAATAGCTCTGACGAATTCTCCGGCCCGGGGCGTTTACGCCCCTTGTTCCGCCACCGCCACCTCGGGCCGCGGCCGGGGAGGCTGGCGGCGACGCGCGGTTGCCCCACCCAGCCCGCCGTAAACGGCGGGCCTCTCCCCCACGCATCTTCGCGCCCAACCGAAATGTTTTCACCCTAAACACAAGCCCCTAAACAACTTACCAACTGGCACAAAAAAATTCGCTTGAAAATTCGCGCCGCACTCTCTAGAACCAATCATTGACACTACCGAAATTTTCGCGGGTACCCCAAGAGCCTGACCCGAATGCAGGTATCAACAAGGGCCCGTCGCCTCCGCCGTGCTGCAAACCGGCCCAGCGGAGACGGCGGGCCTTTTTTTTCACTCCCTCACCACGACGCACCCAAAACCAACACCCATGCACATTCCGCTCTCGTGCTCTTGCGCTCTCGCTCCCAGGCTCCGCCTGGGAGCGCACTGTCGTGCAGGCTCCGCCTGCTCTTCTTTTCGCCTCCACCCCGCTGCAACCCCCAGCACCGTGGAGACGATGGGCCCTTTTCTTGTCCACTCTCTCACCACCAGGCACCATAACCAGCGCCGATGCAACACTCGTCCCAAAAGGGTGGCTCCACTTGCGTCAATCGACCAAATCGCAAACCATTGGCCACCAGCGACTTCCGCCACCGCGCCTCGCCGTAACTCATGCAACACCAACTCCGGGCTGTTGCATGACCGCGCCCGCCGCTCCCATCTTCCTTTCTTTCAGGAGACTTGACCCATGACCGACCAAACGACCCTCAACCCCTCCTCTCTTCTGCAAACGACCGAGGAAAGCCCCAAGCCGCGTGCCGACCGAGTCGAGCTCGACGCAGCCGCTCGCCGTCTCGTGATCGCCCTGGTCACCAACGGCAGCAGTCGTCGCACCGCGGCCCGCTACGTCGGCTGCGCGCCCAGCACGATCACCCGGGCTGCCCAGCGCGATCCCGAATTCGCCGCCGAGCTCGTCCGTGCCGAAACGACCGTCGAGATCCAATCGCTCCAGGCGATCCGCAACGCTGCCAAGTCCGACCGCTACTGGCGCGCTGCCGCGTGGCTCCTGGAGCGCAAGAACCCGGGATTTCGGCCCCCAGTCCGGCAGCTTCTACACCGCCGCCGACGTCTTCCACTTGCTCTCGCAGGTCCTCGCCTCGCTCGGCGAACGGATCCCCGATCCCCAGCGCGACCGGGCCGTTGATCACCTCGGCGCCCTCTTGCTCGAATTCCAGTCCGGACTGCCGAAAGCGAAGGAGTCGCCAGAAGGACTGAATCTCGCAACGTGAGAAGTCGATTCCTCTGGGGCGGCATTAGGGATGCTCCACCTGTTCCCAATGCATGCCCAGGCAAAGGCACCAGCCTGCAAAGCCACGAGACGCCAAGTCCTTTCTTGTTCCTGTCTTTCACGCGTCTTGGCGCCTTTGCGTGAGACTTTAGAAGCTCAAAGGTACTAACCCGGAAACTCGACCATGCTCGAAACCGAAGATCTCGCCGAACTGATGGCGGATGCTCGCCGGATGTCGCGATCGCCCGAAGCCCCTTCCGACCCTCTCTCCTGCGCCGCCCGCTTCATCCAAGAGTTCCCCAAGTTCGGCCGCATCAAGCTCGCACGGTTCATCCACCTCTCCCAACGCGCCTTCCTGCTTGCACGCAACAAAACCCGCAAGCTCCGTGAAGCGCAGTGTGGCACGTCGCTCCCCGACGTCTCTTCTCCCTCTCCCCACAACTCATCCTCTCGTACCCAGGCTCCGCCTGGGCACGCACTATCTTGCAGGCTCCGCCTGCTCTTCCTATTTGGTCCGAATGAATTCCATAACCCAAAGATCGCCTGATCACCCGATCCGGTCGACATCGGCCGACAGCTCTTTGACAATTCGATGACCACAGGCCCCTGCCGGAATGCCCCGGCAGGGGCCCAGGAAACAGGCTTCGAGACTATCCCAAAACCATTGAGTTGGGGCCCTAACGGCGAGCGGGCTTGCCGTTGCGGTAGTTTTCCAGCAGCGGTTGGATCTGCCTGACAAGATCGCGGTTTCCGGCGGCGGTCGCGATCCCGATGGCCGTTTGGGCGGCGGTCAGTGCCTCGGCGTAGCGGCCGGCTTCCGCGTAGGCGGCCGCCAGGACATGGAGAGCTTCCGCGGACCGGTAGCGGCTGAGATCGCAGGCCCGTGTCGCCAGCTTGACCGCCTCTTCGCCATTGCGAATCGCCGCATCGCCGGACATGGCTCGCAGGCCGGCCAGGCCCAATAGCGCCGGGAGGAAGTCGGGCTTTTGCTTCAGGATCGCGTCAAGCTGGAGGGCAAGCTGGTCGAATTTGCCCTGCTGTTCCAGCGCCCCGGCCAGCGCGAAACGCGCGAGGTGGTTTCTGGGATCCAGACGCACAGCCTCGGACAGGTGCGCTGCGGCTTCGGCAGAGTCGCCCTGCTCGAAAAGGGCGGCGCCGAGTTGGCGATGTGCCTCTGCCAGTCCGGGATCCAGCCGCAATGCCTCGTCCAGGCACCGGATGGCTTCCTCCGAGCGGTTCTGCAGCCGCAGGGCGGCCCCGAGGCTGCTGTGCGCGTCCGCGTTGTCGGGCTTGTGTTGCACCAGCCGCCGGAAGCGGGCTTCGGCCTGGCGGAAGTCTCCCTGGATCAACAGGATATTCCCCGACAGGTCCAAGGCGGCTTCGTTGTCCGGATTGATCGCCAGCGCTTTGCCCAACGCCTCTTGGGCGCTGTCGAGATCTCTGGCGCGGTAGTGCTCCTTGGCAGCCCTTACGTAAGAGTGATCGTCGACGAACTGCTCCCGAATCCTCTTGATCGCGATCGAATCGGCGTTGACGAACTCCGGGATGTTCGCGGCACGGTCCGGCGCAGTGAACCGCTCCAGAAGCACGGCCGGGCTGCTTTCGCCCTGGTCGTCGATATGGGTGAGGAAGAGCTGCGTATAGGGAGAGTTGGCCTTCGAGGAGAAGACCAGCCACTTGCCGTTCGGAGACCAGCTATGCCACGAATTCATTTTCGGCGTGTTGCACTGCATCTCTCGGGGCTCGCCGCCTGCCGACGGCAGAATGTAAAGTCTGCTATCGGGCTGCAAGAGCATGAAGCTCTTCGCCTTGCAGAAAACGATCCACTTGCCGTCGGGCGAGTACTTGGGAAAGTAGTTGCTCGAGCCGTTCTGCGAAGCCCCAGCCAGCGGCTCGGCCTTGCCCCCCTTGCCGCGATTGAACTCCATCCGATAGAGATCGAACGGAAAGGTCTTTCCTTCCTCGAGGAATTCCCGGCATTCCTCCTTCGCCAGAAGCACCTTCTCCGCGATTGCCACGTTCTTCAGCCGGATTGCCTTGCTGCGCGCGAAGACGATATGCTTTCCGTCGGGGCTCCAGACGGGGTTGCTCTGCACGTACTGCGGGTCGTCCGCGCCCGGCAAGCTGTGGAACTGCTTCGTCTGGCGGTCGTAGATGGCAAGGATCCCTTGGACCGGAAAGAAAAGCTGGCTGAACGCCAAATCGTCGGTAGCGACGAACACGGAACGGTCCTTCACGGTGCTTATCACGTATCGGCCGTCGGGCGACACCTGCGAGAGCAGCCCAAACGTCGGTTCACCTTTCTTCTTCTCGTAGTCTCCCCAGGTGATGATCTTGCTCTGGTCGAGGACCATTTCCTCACTTACCGGAGTGATCGCATAGGAACCCTTGTCGTTGGCGTAATCGACGTCCATGCCCAGGATCTTGCCGTCGGCGGAAAATGAATGGCAGTTTCCGCAGACCGTCAAGCGCTCCAACACGACGGGAGGCCGCTCCCTGGACGAGATCGAGCCGAATCGCCAGCAAATGCGGCTGGGATCCTTGACTGCTTCGCGGAAGGGCAGATTCACTTCGCGGTAGAACAGCGGCGCGCCGACCTCATCGCGCGAGGTGGCCATGGAGATCGTTGCCGCCGAGACAATCGTGTCGGGCGCGGCCCGGCCGACGCCCAAGATCGCGACCGCAGCTTGGGTTTCCCGCGACCGGCGCTGGATCTCCTGCCATTGCCCTTCCTCGGGCATCCACGACGTCGTGCCGACGATCGTGTGCAACCCGGGGGCGTTGTCCCGGAAGCGGATCGAAACCAGCCAGGCGTCGGCGCCGCTCTGGTGGTCAATCCAACGGAAGGTGGGCGGCGCGATCTGCGGTGGGAACACAGTACCGTCCAGGGGATTGGTGATGGTGATTCCACCAGACGGTCGGTCTTTTTCCCAGGCTGCAAGAACGGTCTCGATCTCGAGTGTCCGTGGACGAGAGGCCGCCCACCACGCGCCGCAGAGAGCCGCGAACGCCAGGCCAAGTCCCCCGGCGATCCACGCCGGTCGCTGCCACCGCTTCGTTCTCCGTGCGGAACGACGCTGCAGACTCGTTGTTTTCCTCCGGCGCGAACGCATCGAGCTCAATTCCTGCCAACGACAGACCGGATGGGATCGTTGTTCTGCCAACGACCTCCCAAGATATCAGGGACCGTCTCTTTCCGGAAGAGCCATAGCTCTCGCTCCCAGGCTCCGCCTGGGAGCGCACTGTCTCGCAGGCTCCGCCTGCTCCCGTTTTCCAACGCCGTTCGGCCAACAAGAACTCGTCGCCTCGGTCCGCTCCTGGCCGCGCGGCGGATTCGGATGAAGTCCGACTGTTGTCGCCGTTGGACTGCCGTTTGGCAACGTCTGGAGAATTGATTCCTGACCTTACATCCTGCATTCCGCCGCGGCTGCCAGCCCAATCCAAAATCCAAAATCTAAAATCCAAAATTCGGAAGGCCGTCCTACGGCTTGCCGCCTCCGAAGAGCGGTTCACGGAGGCTCTGGACGGTGACGATCCCGACCGCCCGGCCGGCTTCGTCCAACACCTCGGCGAGGTTTTCCTTGGCGCCGTGCAGCCGGGTCAAGACGCTGATGTAGGTGTCGCTGTGGGCGACGGCCAAGAGCGGCCGGACCGGAGTGATTTCGCTGGATGGATCGAGCCTCAGGTCGATCACCCGGACGTAACCGATCAACCGGTGCTCGCGGCCGGGTTGTTCCAGAGGCACGGCCGCGAGATGATGACGCCTTGCCAGCTCCAGGATTTCGGCTTTGCTCATGTCCGATGTTGCCTTGGCGACCTCCTCGAGCGGGACGGAATAGGTCCCGATCGGCCGGCCTGCCAGTGCGAAGATCCCCTGAGCCATGCTGCGTTGCGCGGGGTGGAGGATCCCGGCTTCGTGCCCTTCCTCCAGCACGCGCTGCAATTCCCGCCGCGCCAACTTCAACCGGATCATCTCCGGCGACTCGGTGGCAAAACGGGCCAGCAGCCGGTTCAACCCCCAGAGCAGTGC
This sequence comes from Pirellulales bacterium, assembly GCA_013360685.1. GTDB lineage: Bacteria > Planctomycetota > Planctomycetia > Pirellulales > Thermoguttaceae > JABWBD01. Next base: position 3,821 of record JABWBD010000116.1, on the reverse strand, counting down.
GCTCACGGGAAGGAAGAGAACCACGCAAATCAGGAGCAAGGGCCCGCTCATCCGCAAGAGCCGGTTCGGGGCGTGCAGAAAGAGTCTCTTGGGCAACAACTCGCCGTAGACGAACAGCACCGGCGCCAGCGCCAGTGGAGCCAGGAGATCGGCGATGTGGCCGTGCCCCGACCAGAGCGTCTGCGCGCCCATCACGATCGCCAGCGACACCACGTAGTTCGCCAGGTTGTTGCCCACCAGGGTGGTGGCGATGAAGAGCGTGGGCTGATTGGTCAGCCAGTGGAGCACGCGTGAAACGGGATCGCCCCCCAAGGCATCCAGAACAAGCCGCATCCGGGTAGCCCGGTAGAAGCCGGTTTCCGAGCCGCTGAACAACGCGCTGAAAAAGAGGCCGATGGCGGCCAATCCGAGTGCCATCCAGATCATCCGGGGGTCTCCTGAAGCTGGAGATCCGGGCGCGAGAGTTCCACGAGCAACTGGCCCCGCTCGGGGACGTCGAGCACCCTGAACCGGAACGGCCCCCAGCGGCATTCATCTCCGGCGGCCGGCATCCGCTCAAGGACTTCCTGGATGACCCCCGATACCGTGACGCTCTTGCTCGGCGGCCGCTCGACGCCGAAGTAGCGGACCAGCCTGCGGAGGCTGGTCATGCCGGTGACGTGCCAGGCCTCCGGGCCGACGCGGCGAATCGGCTCGCGCTTCAGCAGCCGCTGGCTCCGACTGGCCGAGTGGATGAAAATCGTGTCGAGGATGTCTTCGTAGGTGAGCACTCCGATGGTCTCGCCCAGTTCATTGATGATCGCGGCGACGCGCTGGCCGCCCAGCCGCATGACCTCCAGCGCCTGGGCTGCCGTCGTGCACCAGGGCACGTAGGCCACCGGCCTGGCAAGGCGCTCCAGGTGGTGGTCCGGGACGTGGGCGAGGTCGCGGAGCGAAACCGCGCCGGCCACCTCGTCGCTGTCCGGTTCGGTGACGAGCAGGTATCCGCTGGGCGGCATTTGTCCCTCGAGGTCCGCCATCGCCACCGGGGGCCGAAAAGACAAAAAACGGGTCCGGGGCCGCATCAACTCGTCGACCCGGATGTCGGAGAGCAGTACGAGGCTCTGCAGCACGTTTTGTTCCTGCTCGAGCAGGGCCGCGTCGGACGTCGACAGTTCCACCGCTCTTTCGAGGTCGCCCACGCGAAGGTACGGCTCGGGCTGAAACGTCGGCCAGAGCACGCGCTGCGAGAGGAGACTGACCAGGCGAAACGCCGCCAGCACCGGGGCCAGGAGCCGGAGGATCGCCGCCAGGGGAACGGCGGCCAAGGTCGAGATCCCCCGCGGCTGAAGCACCGCCACGTTTTTCGGCAGCATCTCGCCGAAGATGATCAAGAACAGGAGCGAGCCCAGGGCGAAAAGCCCCGCCTCGGTGTGCTTGCCGGCGCGGTCCAGGCCGATGCTCGTGATCGAGGAGATTGTGAAATAAGCGACGTTCACCAGCAGGTTGCAGAAGAGGATGGCCGAAAGGAGCCGGTCGGAATCGTTCAGCAGGCCCGCGGCGATCCGCTGCGCGGAACTGCCGGAGGCAAAGCGGCTGCGGTCGCGCCGGCCCAGGTAGAACAGGGCCGCTTCGCTGCAAGAGAAGAATGCCGACGCCAATATCAGGATTCCCATGGCTGACAACCAGGGAAGTTGCTGCATCAGCACCTTCACGTCCTCGTCGGGTTGTTCATCGGTTTCCTGCCGGTCACTGCTCTCCGATCGTCGTTCGGCCCGTCGCCACGTCAAACTCGTAGATCGCGGGGACGAGCATGGCAGCCGTGGTGAAGCCGTACGCGGCCGCGGTAACCAGGAAAACTCCCAGGGTGTAGTTGAGGAAGAAACTGGTGATCGCGTAGAATGTGGCGAACGGGCAGAGGAACGACGCGACACCGATGGCCGCCGACGGATTCCTCGCCCCCAGCGCCACATACAAGCCGGTCCCGCCGCCGAGCATGAAGGCCAGGAAGGGCTGCAACTGCGCCTGGAACGATCCGCTGAACGCCACCATCATCCGCATGCAAACCGCCACGCCCATGAACAGGAAGAACACCGTTCCCAGGCTCGTGCCGATGGCGCTGCGGGAATTGGGATAGATCATGCCGGCATGGATCCCGAGCATCGCCGAGAACACGTAGAGCACGGCCAGTCCGCCGGCCAGGTAAACCAGGTTCTCCAGCCCCAAGGCGCCGATGTACCAGAGGTAGACGCAGAGCAGGAGAGGCAGGACCACCATTTCCTTGGTGTTGTAGAAGACGCCCCCCAGCTTTCCAAAGACGATTTCCTTCGGTGTCAGGTCGCTGACCAGGACCAGGTCCAGCGCCCGGCCGTCCCGCTCGCTGGTGAGCGACGTCACCGCCTGGGCATTGACCAGAATGAGACTCAACAGGAATAACGGCACGAGGGCCAGGGCGCCGGTTTCGCGAGTGATCGCCTGGTTGCTCTGGGCCATCCAGTACAGGCTTGCTGCCGCCATCGCAAACAGAAACAGGTAGGCGATGCGGATGATCAGGATCTTTCTCCCGTAGGCCCAGGTGCGGATCTCGCGCCAGAGAATCGGATTGTCCCACACCTGGCGGCTTTTGACCTCCTGACCGCTGACGACGGAGCGCCGCGCCTGCCGACCGCGGCGCAAGGTCGCCTCGGCGGCCAGTTCGCCGATGGTGCGCTGGCGGAAACCGGTGCCCGCGGCCACTAGTTCCTTGGCCGTGCCGCGGTAATCTTGGGGTTGGCTTTCGGTCGTGGCCGCCGCCGGCAACGTGCTGGGGGCCAGTTCTCCTTCCAGCCCCCAAATGCTTTCCGGCGCCGCTTCTTCGGTGGCTGGCCGGGCCTCGCGCGAGGGGTTCCAGACGCGCACCATTCCCACGGCGACTGCATTGAGCAGCACGGTCAGCGATCCGGCCACGAGCAAGAAGAGATTGATGGGCGTGGCGATCATTCCCAGCGCCGGATCCGGCTCGGCAAACGGGCGCGAGGCCTGAATCACCGCGCGCCAGGGACTCAGGCCGATGCCCCAGGTTTCGGTCGGAATGCCAAACCATGTTTCGCCCAGTACTCCCGCGTGCACAACTTCGCCCAGGACCAGCCAGAACACCAACAACAGCGTGGTCATGGCCAGTGTCTGGAAGGTTTTTTCGCGCCACAAGGCCAGCGTCGAGCCAAGACTAGCCGCGGCCAACAGGCTGGCCAGCGTAACGGCAAAGGTGCGCGCAATCTGGTCGGCCGAAATTCCCCCAAACAGGATCAACAAGGCAAACAGCGGCAGCGCCGCCGCCAGCATGGCGAGAATGTTGACAATGCTGGCCAACAGCTTGCCCAGCACCAGTTCCGAGTTGGTCAGGTTCGTCAGCAACAACAGCACGAGCGTGCGGCGGTCCTTTTCGAGCGATACGGCGCTGGCGGCCGACAAAGCAGCAAAGAAGACCAGCACGGCCAGTTGCAACGGCGCGAGCAACTGAAACACGGCCGAACCAAACCGCGCCAAATCTCCCAGGTTGCGCACGGTTTGCGTGCCGGTGAGCACCATCCAGGCGGTCGACAGCAGAATCAACAATGCTGCCACGTAAGCCCCACGCGAGACATAGAACTTCAGCCGGCGAGGCGCTGTCACTGCCTCGCGCGTAAAGACTGGACCGACAAACAAGGGCGCCTCCGCAAGTTGTGCACGCTGGTCGCAAAACCGCAGGCCACAACGTTCATTCAGTGGATAAGCAGGCAATTATAAACCGGCCGCTCGCCTGGCGAAACGGGGCCAGGCGCTGCCGCTGGCCGGCTCGTTGACGGTAACAATCGCTGGTGCCT
>JABWBD010000115.1 GCA_013360685.1 Pirellulales bacterium | reverse complement strand
CGGAACATGCGGCCCGTCTGTCGGCAGCACCGGTACGGGCCGAGGCAGCCGCTGCCGCACATCCGGCGGCCGGCAGCGCCGAGGCGGAGTGGCCTCCGCGGAAGCTCGAGGAGCGGACCTCGCTCGGGGATCTCCTCGACGCGCCCGATTCGGCCTCGATCCGCCTGCCCGACGCGCCGCGGATCGTGGTGGACGAAGCCCGCGCCGCGGCCGCGGGAGTACGCAAGCTTGCCGGCCGGCGCCTGACCCTCTTCACCGACCTGCCGCCGAGCCCGGAAGTCGAGAGCCTGCCGGCGGCCTTCGATCAGGCGTTCCCGCAGTGGTGCGAGTATCTCGCCATCCAGCCGGCCGAGCACGCCGACTGGTCGATGACCGGTTTCTTGATCCAAGACAAAGCCCGTTTCCGGCAACTGGGCCTCCTGCCCGACTACCTGCCGCCGTTTGAACACGGCTTTTCGCTCAACCACGAATTCTGGGTCTTCGAGCAACCGAGCGGCTATTACCGGCGCCATCTCGTGTTGCACGAGGGGACGCATGGCTTCATGAACACGATCCTCGGCGCGTGCGGTCCGCCGTGGTTTATGGAAGGCACCGCGGAGCTGCTGGCCACGCACCGTTTCAACGACGGCCGGCTCGAACTCAGGACCATGCCCGCCAGCCGCGACGAAACGCCCATGTGGGGACGGATCAAGATCATCAAAGACGCCTACGCCGCCGGTGAAGCGTGGCCTATCCGGCGCGTGATCGAGGATGCCAATGACGGGGAGTTCGGGACGGAACCCTATGCCTGGAACTGGGGGCTGGCTACGCTCTTGGACGGCCATCCCGCGTATCGCCAACGCTTCCGCCAACTGCGAGACCATGTCACCGATCCGCGGCTGAACGACCATTTCCACCGGCTCTTCGCCGACGACTGGGCGGGGCTTTCCGACCATTGGCAGGTCTTCGTGGCCGATCTGGAATACGGCTACGACGTGGCTCGCAACGCGATCGTTTTCACCCCGGGAAAACCGCTCCCAGCCGAAGGCGCCCAGGTGCGTGTCGCCGCAGATCGCGGCTGGCAGAACAGCGGCCTGCGGCTTGAGGCGGGCAAAACGTACCGGCTGCGAGCGTCCGGCCGCTACCAGCTCGGCGACCGCCCGCGGACCTGGTGGTGCGAGCCCGGCGGAGTCTCCATCCGCTATTACCACGGTCTGCCTTTGGGTATACTCTTGGCAGCCGTCCGCCCCGACGAAGGAGCCGCCGACGGGCCGACCCCCTTGGTCCGGCCTCTTGCGGTCGGGCTCGGGGCCGACCTGAAACCCGAACAGTCCGGGACCCTGTACCTGCGGATCAACGACTCCGGCGCGGAACTCGCGGACAACGCAGGCGAGGCAACCGTGGAGATCGCCCGGACCGCGGCGGCGCCGCAATAGGCACGGAAGCGGTCGGGAGCGGCAAGCTCCACGGCACACGTTTCGTCGACTCAGCTCCCGCATCAAGCCCTACCCCCCATTCCCACGACCCATGCAAGGAGAATCAACCATGTCTCAGGTGACGCGACGAGAATTCTTTGCCAGAACCGCGGCGATGGGCGCCGCGGCCGGTCTTGCCGGCTTCGGAGGTTACCATGTCCATGCCGCCGAACCGCTGGTCAAGGGAACCCCCAATGCGGACAGGCTGGGCTGGCGGGTCGGCTTCTCGGCCTATTCGTTTCGTGCCCTGACGCTCTTTGAAACCCTCGACAAGATCGCCGACACCGGCTTGCGCTACGCGGAACTCTTTGCCTGGCAGAAGCTCAGCCCGAAGAATCCCGACGCCCAGCCCGGCCCGGCGCTGTCGACGGCCTTGCGAGCGGACCTCAAGAAGAAAGCGTCCGACTTGGGCATCCAGATGATCGCCTGCTATACCGGCCTGGACAAACCGGACGATGCAAAGGCATTCTTCGAATTCGCCGCCGAGATGGGCTTTGAGGCCATCGTCAGCGAGCCGGCGGGGACCATGCTGGACACGGTCGAGAAACTCGCCGACCAGTACAAGGTCGATCTCGCCTTGCACAACCATCCCAAGCCGTCGCATTACTGGAACCCGGAGACGGGGCTCGCGGCTCTCCAAGGCCGCTCGGGCAGGATGGGCTTCTGCTGCGATACGGGCCACTGGTGCCGATGCGAGCTCGAACCGGCCGAGGTCCTCAAGAAAGTCGGCCCGCGCGTGAAGACGTTCCACATGAAAGACCTCGATGCCTTCGGCGTCCCCGACGCCCAAGATGTAGTCTGGGGGCAGGGCAAGGGCCGCATCGCCGAGATCCTGGCGGAAGTCAAGCGGCAGGGCATCAAGCCCTACTTCGGCATCGAGTGGGAACGGACCGCGGACTCCGAACCGTCGCTCCACGCCCAGTCGGTGGCGTTTTTCGAGAAGAAGGCCGGAGAACTGGCGGCCGGATAACCGAGCTCTTTGGTTTCATCTCATTCTGATAGGAGCAGCTCCATGCAGGCTTTGCGTTATGGAATCGTGGGCGGCGGTTTTCAGACGACGTTCCAGCTCCGGGCGTTGGAACAGGTCCGCGGCGTGGACGTGGCGGGGCTCGTTTCGCGCCGCCCGCCGGAAAAGGTCGCCGCCTACGTGTGCGAGCATGGTCTGGGCGAGGGGCGCATCTTTCCGAGCGTCCGTGAGATGGCGCCTCACGTCGACGTGGTTGCCATCTTCGCCCCGAACTACACCCGTCTGCAAGTCGTCGAGGAAATCGCCGAGACAATCAAGGCCGGCGCGAAACTCAAGGCGGTGATCTGCGACAAGCCGCTGGCCCGCAATCTGGTCGAAGCCCGCCGGATGCTCGAGGTCATGCGACCGCTCGACGTGCCCCTCTTCTATTTCGAGAACCAGGTGCACATGAAGACCGTGCAGTCGCATCGTGCCCAGTTGCGCCCGGTGATCGAGGCGATGGGGCCGATGGTCCTGGTCCGCTCCAGCGAGGAGCACGCCGGGCCGCATGCCGCCTGGTTCTGGGATCCGGCCCAACAGGGCGGCGGGGTGATGAGCGACATGGGCTGCCACTGCCTGGCCGTGGGCTGGTATGTCCTGACTCCGCCCGGCAAGCCCGTCCGTTTCCTCCAACCGACCTCCGTGATGGCCGATCTCTCGCTCCTGAAGTGGGGCCAGCCGTCGTACCGCAAGCAGTTGATCGACCGTTTCGGCATCGACTACGGCAAGAGCCCCGCCGAGGACTTTGCCACCGGCATGGTCACCTACCGGAACCCCGAGACCGGCCAGACGGTGAAGAGCCAGTTCACCGTCTCCTGGATGTTTGACAAGCTGGGGCTACGCCTCTTGATGGATGGACTGGGGCCGGGCTACGCCTTCGAGATGAACAGCCTTCGTTCCCCGCTGGAGGTCTTCATCAGCGACGCCGCCGTAGCCGGCGTCGCCGACACGGAAGCGGCGGTCGAAAAGCTCCAGGCCAGCCGCGGGCTGTTGACCGTGCAGCCGAACGAGGCCGACCTCTACGGCTACACCGACGAGAACATCGACGCCGTGGCCGCAATCCACCAGGGGCGGCCGGCACTCTTGGACTGGGACTACGGGCTGGAGATCGTGCGGCTGACCATGGCCGCCTATCTGTCCGACGAGCGGGGCGCCGTGGTCGACCTGACCGATCCGGACACCTGCAAGACTCTGGAGACCTACGTCCCGCTGATCCAGCAGGGCCGCGGCAGGGAGGTCCTGTAGCGGAGATGCGGTGATGGAACCAGTATCGGCCCGCGATGGAAGCGTCTTACGCGGTGCCCCAATCGAAATGACTGCAACCACTTTCTGGAGACAAGGACATGCTGTCCCGTACCCTGTTCTTGGCCGGCTTTCTCGTCGCGAGTTCCGCGGCGGCGGAGCCTCTACAGACGTTCTCCTACCGGGAGGGCTTCGAGGCGGAATCGCCGCAGGTTGAGCTCTGGGCCACAAACGGCAAGTCGACGGTGAACTTCCTCGGGCCGAGCACCGAGCGGGCGTTCGAGGGCAAACGATCGCTTAAGCTCGACGTAACGCTCGGCAGCGGCGACTACCATTACTGGGGAGTGAAGCTGCGGGTGCCTTGTGCGGGCAAGCTCAGATTGTCGGCGCGGATGCTCGTCGCGGAGGGCAACACCGCGCGCGTCGGCTTCGGCGCCAACTTCGTCCTGCCGCCGACCCATCATTCCGGATGCGGGGCAATCGAGACCTGGTCCGAGCCGGCCGGCCAGTGGAAATCGATCGAGTGCGATCTGGTCGCGCGGGGCCGCAACACGGTGGCCAGTGTCCTGGCGGGCAACGCCCCCACGGTCCGCGACGACGAAGTCTGCGCCCTGTTCGATCGCTGGGCCGTGTTTGTCTATGGAGGCGCGGGGGGCCGCGCGGTCGTCTACCTCGACGACGTTCGTGTCGAAGGGGAAGTGCCCGACGCCCACGCCTTTCAGGCCGCCGTCGCCCGGCGATGGGCCCAAGGGCAAGAGCGGTTCCAGGAACAGATACGGGCGATGCGCGCGGAGATCGCGGGTTGCGAAGCGGCCCTCGCGGCAATGGCAGACCTGCCGCCGGCCGGCGCGAAAGCCGCCGGTCTCGTCCGCGACACCGCATTGCGGGCCCGAGCCACCGTCGAGCAGATCGCCCGTCGCGGTTATGCTTCACGCGGCGAACTGGAATCCGTGAAGGCGGCCATTCAGGCCGTCCGTTTCGGGCCGGAGACAATCCGGGCCATTGTCCAGGGGCACGCCGCGGGATCGCCCTACGTCACCTACACTCCGCCCGCGATCACCAGCCATCCCCTCTCCGCCGGCTTGTTTCCCATTCCGGCGCCGATCGGAAACCGGCTGGCATGCGCCGCCTGCCGCGGCGAATATGAGCCGCTGTCTCTGGCGGTCTATGCACTGGAAGACATTCGGGGCCTGGCGGTTTCGGTCACCGAGTTGAGCGGCCCCGCCGGAGCAATTCCCGCCGACGCCGTCGACGTCCGCGTGGTCAAGTCGTGGTACCAGGCAGGGCGCGAGATTTGGGACACCAAGCACAAGCACCTCGCTGCGGAACTGCTGCTGAAGGACGACCGCCTGGTCCGCGTCGACACCGACCGGCAGGACAACTATCTTCGCAGTACCGCGGCGGACGGCAAAGAGACCTGGTTACTGTGCAGCGGACCGACGAGCGAGCAACTCGAACACGTTCGCCCGATCGACGCCCCCACGCTGCAGCCCGTCGATATCCCGGCCGAATCCCTCAAGCAGTTCTGGCTGACCATCCATGTCCCCGAGAATGCAAAAACAGGCGCCTATCGCGGCACGGTCAAGCTCACCGCGGGCGATACCTGCCGCGAAATCCCCTTGGAACTGGCCGTCTACCCGTTTGACCTTGCCCAGCCCGCCCTGCGGTACTCGATCTACTATCGTGCCGTGCTTTCCGGGGACGGCGAAGCGACGATCTCGTCGGATTCGAAGTCGGCCGATCAGTACCGGGCGGAAATGGCGAACCTGAAAGCGCATGGCGTAGTCTATCCCACCAACTACCAGGGCTGGGACGAAACTCCGCTTCGGCGAGTCTTGGAAATCCGCAAAGAGGTGGGGCTGCCCGGCGGCCCCTTCTACAACCTGGGCCGGTCCACCGGCGCATCGACCGATCCTGGTCAGCTCAAATCGCTCCAGGACGACGTTCGGCGTTGGACAGCCTTCTGCAGACCGTTCGGTTACGACACGGTCTATTTCTACGGCAGTGATGAGGCGACCGGCAAAGAGCTTCTGGCCCAAAAGGCGGCTTGGAAAGCGGTGCAGGACGCCGGGGGCAAGACGTTTGTCGCCGGCTACAAGGGCACGTTCGAGGCGATGGGCGGATTGCTCAACTGTGCCGTTCTGGCGGGCAAGCCGGACCCCGAAGAGGCGAAGAAATGGCACAGCGTCGGATCGCACGCCTTCTGTTATGCCTATCCGCAGGTCGGAAACGAAGAGCCGGAAACCTATCGCCGCCACTTCGGACTCGAACTGTGGAAAGCCGGCTTCGACGGCGCCATGGACTACGCCTACCAGCACGGCTTCGGCCACGTCTGGAACGACTTCGACCACGCCACGTATCGCGACCACGTCTTCGCCTACCCCACGGCCGACGGCGTAATCGACACGATCCAGTGGGAAGGCTTTCGCGAAGGAGTCGACGACGTGCGGTACCTCAGCACGCTGCTGGAACGGGTTGCGAAGGCAAAAGCAGACCCGGCCAAGAGGCAGCCTGTGGAGGAGACCACCGCGTGGCTGGAAACCCTCGACGTTGCCGGAGACCTGGACCTATTGCGAACGAAAATCGTGGAGCGGATTCTGTCGCTCGGTGTTGTCCCGGCAGAGACGGCGCGGTAGGCTAATCGCGGCCGCCTTGTCAAGGTCGTTTCACCGCAGGCCCAGCGGGCCGCGCGTTGGTTAAGGAGCCGCGCAACAATAACTTGAACGATTTACCGGCACCGGAGCGCTGTAGGGAACGCCCTCCGTGGCGTTCCGTTCGTTCGGCAGGACACGCCTTTCCACGCTCCATGGAACGCCACGCAGCGCGTTCCCTACAACGCGCAAGCTGCCCGCTGAACGCCTATGCGATGCTCCACCAGTACTACGAGGCGGAGTCGTGGTACCTGCTCCGCTCGACGAAGCCGGGCGTCCGAGTCCGCGAGCTGTGCCGCCGGCACCAGATCGAGACCTTGCGAGACTACCGCCATCGCAGCCGTCGCGAGATCGACGACGCCCGCCAATCGGGCAAGCGGATTTGACTAGGGCGCCCTAACTCAACTCCTCTCTCCCGCTTCGCTCATAGGGGCAGGGGGTGAGGGCAAACCGCTCGGCGCGGGTCTCTGACCCCGCCGAAACCGCCGACCGAAGGTCTCCTGGGCCGGTTTTGTTAGGGCCTCTTAGAATTCGCGGTCGCCTTGCGCAAGGGAGAAAACGGCCACGGAACAAGACACCGAAAACAAGGGCGAACCCATGAAAAACGATTTGGCAAGGGCCATCGATCTGGCGATCGAAGGACAGTGGGACGCGGCCCACGCAGTCGTGCAGCAGTACGAGGGCAACCGCACCGCGGCCTGGATTCATGCCGTCCTGCACAAAATCGAAGGCGACCTCGACAACAGCCGGTACTGGTACCGCCGGGCCGGGAAGATGGAGTGTGTTGATGGGGAGCCGATGGCCGAATTGCAGACGATCAAGGCGTCAATGGCTGAGTGAGAGGACCGTGGAAGGAGTCGGGAGTCTTTTTCCGTGTCGGCCGCAGATAGCGGAGAGTCGAGGGTCGAGAGCCGGAAGTTTGGCTCTCGACCCTCGACTCTCAGCCCTCGACTTTCTGTGGACGTCACGATAGGTCTGCCGCGATACTGCTTCAATCGCCCAGGAAGGACGCCGGATTTCTTGTTCTCGTATCCGTGGGGCGGCGCTGCCATCCGTGGGCCCTGGCTTTGCGTCGAGCATCAGACCTGATGGAACTGGTTCGATCGCTCTCGATCGCTTGATTTATCTACCGCCCGTCGCTGTTGCGAGCGGCTGATCAGCACACACAACGCCGTCACCAGCAGGGCCAGGCCGAAAACGCCTGCCGGCAGGAGGAACAGCCAAGCCGTGCCTGCCACGGCGGCCAACCAGGGCCAACGGCGGTGCAAGACCGCGGCAGCGTTGGGGCGTCTCAGACCATGAATGGCTGCGGCGGCCAGCGCCAGGCACAGTCCGGCCCAGAGCACGGCCGTCAGGCGGCGTCTCAAGTCCTCGTGGCGCGCACGAACGACCAGGCGCGGCTCACCGTGGAGCTTGCGGAAATGATACGCGCTGCCCACAAAGGCCTGGTCCAAGTCGAGCGACAGCGAACCGGTTTCGGGCAGAGCCGCGCCCGGCGCGGTTTGCCCGTCCGGCGGCGATGGCCTTTCGGCCTGCTCCTTGGCGGCGGGCGGCGAGGCGGCGGGCTGCGTCTGCTTTCCTTCCGGCGATTGCCGGGGCGTTTGGAGTTTTTCGAGTTGCTCGGCGGCCTGCTCGCGGAGTCGGTCTCGCCGCTGTTCCGGAGCGACGCCGCCGGGGTCCTGCGGTTCGGAGGGTTTCTCCAACTTCCGGTCCGCATCCGCGCCGGACCGGGCGCCTTCCGGCTGTTGCCGCAATGGCTCGAAATAGAAGTCCGCGTCGCCGCCGGTCCGTTTCGCGTCGGGTTTCTGCTCCTCGAGCCGCTTGATCTCGGCTTCGATCTGTTGGGCCTGCTGCTGGACCTCCGCGGCGTTCTTCGCGTCGACCTGCGCGCTCTGCTGAGCATAGTCCTGCAGCGCCGAACCGACTTTCTCAAGGTTGTATTGGGCTTTGCTTCGCGCGCCCATCTTGCCCTTGGAGCTGGCAACTTGCACCATCTGCCGCAGTTCGTCCAGGAACGACAGCTTCCGTTCCTCCTGCTGGTACGCCGCGCCGACCTCTTCCAGATTGCTCCGGCGCTTCACGAGAGCCGCCTGGTACTGGCGAGGCACCAGCAGCGTCCACAGGGTACGCGAAACAGGCACATCGCTCTGGATGCGGGGGGCCGGCGACTGGACCTGCGTCCAAAGGCCCAGGGGGCCTCCCAGGTCGCCCGAATAGATCACGACCACCTTGGACGAGAAATCGCCGGCCGAGGTTTTCTCCAGCGGCAACAACGTGAGCGGCCGGCCCTGGCGAAGGACCTTCGCCGGCCGCACGGGCTGGCCCGAAACGTGGACGGACCATATCCGGCTATCGGCCGGCAGCTCCAGTTCGAGAAACTGCAACGTGAAATTGCGGATGTTGTAGGCGGCGCGTGTGCGGTAGCGGCCGTCGGCATGGACGACCGTCGTCAAGTCGGCCAGGCTGATGCTGGCCATCAGAGCGGTCTCTTGCTGGCGGACACGGCGCTGCCATACGAGCGCGGCCCCGTCGCCCGTGATGCGATAGGCCGCAACGGCCTGCCGGCGCAGGCTGTCGGTCAGACCCTCCGAAACCGCGGCGATCGAGATCGGGGCCGCGCCGCTGGTTGTGGTCGCGGCGATCTCATCCGCAGCCAGGTTTTCCAGGACCACGTGGCTTCGCGACCGTTCCACGTCGAGGGGCCGGGGGATCGCGGCCGGCACCGTGCCGTCGTCCGAGAGCGGCAGGGTCTGGGCCAGTTGCACGCGATAGGTCCCCCGCACCGGTTCCTGCAGTTCGATCTCCCAGGTGCGTTCCTGGCCGGTGGCCTGGGAGCGGATTTGCCGGATGTGCTCGCCGGCCAGCTCGATGTCGTCGCCCAACCACTGCGGGGTCGCGATCCGAAACCGCGAACGGGCAGCTTGCCGGACCTCGAAATCCACCTTGGCGAGATACGCCACGGCGCCTTCACGAACGCTGACCACCGTGATGACGTCGCCGTTGAGGCGCGAGGGGGCTGGAGACAGTCTCAGACGCAGATCCTCGGGCGGCGAGTCGTACTGGAAGGCGTAGTGGATCTGCCTGCCGCCGTCCGCTCGCAAGGCGCTGTCCAAGAGGGCCGGACCGATCGCGCGGGCGCCGCCGTCGCTGGTGAGCACGGCTTCCAGATCGTCGTCCAGAACGATGGCCAGTTGGCCGCGCTGGGCTTGGACCTCCTCCACCGTGACGCTCGGCACAACGAACTCCGCCTGGCCGGAGTCCCGCGCCAGCGAACCGCTCACCGCCAGCTCCAACTTCCCGACCGCCGGTTCGTTCAGTTCCACGTTCAATCGCTGGCCGTGGCCATCGCGATCGATGAACCAGTCGGCGCCGGGAGGAACGCGAACCTGCGACAGTCTCAGCAAAGCCGGCAGCCGCACGCCGAGCGACCGGATGGGCGCGCCGGTAACCTCCGCGGTCAAGGAGCTCTGCAAGGTTGCCCGGCGTGCTGTCACGGCGACGGACGTGCGGTCGGACACTTCCACGTGCGGCCGAAGGCGCTCGACCGCAAGTTGCAGGCTCCAGGGCCGCGCGGTGTAACGGTACGCCGACAAGAGGGCACAGCCGTCGGAACTCTGCGGCAGCTCCAGTTCCGTGCGGTCGATCTGGTCGATCCGGTCGGCCTTGTCGACGCGAACGCGGAAATGGCTCGAGCAGGCAATCGCCACGCGTCCCGTCTCGCGCACGACCCCGAGCGGCTCAAGGGCATGGATGCCGATCGTCCCCGTCGGCTGGCGGTCGCGGCGAAGGCATAGGATGTCCACATCGGCGCCGGTCGTCAGTTCCGCTTTCAGCGAGACCACAAGCCGCTGCGCCGCCGGATCGGGCCCGGCGGCCGGCTCGGTCTCGATCGACCAATCCGCCACTTCGTTGCCCTGGACGCCTTGGACCGCCAGATCCGGTGGAACGCGAAGCACGAGTTCGCTGAGAGCGCCCTGCTGGATCCGATAGCGCAGCTTGCCGTGCAGATGGAGCCCCGAGTCGAGCACCTCGACCCGCAGGACCTGATCGACGCTGACCAGTTGTCCCCCTCTCGCCTCGGCACGCCTCGGCTGCCAGCGGATCGACAATTCGTCGGCCGAACCAAGCGGGATCGTGACCAGGTTGTCCGCTTGCCGCCGCCAGCCGCCGGGAGATCCGCTGACCTGCACCTCCAGATCGTCGGCCGGCAACTGGAACACCAGGCGGCCGGAAGGTACCGGACGCAAAGGAACGGCCATCTGGCCGGTCGCGCCGAATCGACTCACGGGCACACGGAAGCGGACGTCCACGACGTGGAGGCCGGGTTGTCTGAGGTAGATCGCGGGCTGGGCGCCGGCCGCCGGCGGGACTTCTTGGCGGGGCGGGGCCGGTTTCTCGGGCGAGGGGGCGGACTGAGCGGAAGGCTTGTCGGCGACGGGATCGCGCGACTCCGAAATCACGGGAGACCTTCGGTCTGGGGTTTCGGCGGGGTCGGAGACCCGCGCCGAGCGCGAGGGGGTTTCGGCGGGGTCGGAGACCCGCGCCGAGCGCGAGGTTTCCTGCATTGCGGGAGACCTGCGGTCGGAAGGGGCGGCGGGGTCGGAGACCCTCGCCGAGCGCGGAGGGTCGGAGACCCGCGCCGAGCGGGGATCGTTGCCGGCGAGGGTGGCCGGCTGGCCGTTGATCTCGACCTTCTCCAAGGCGACGTCGCCAAGCGGCAGCAGGACTGCCGCCCACTCGTCGTCGAGATGGTGAATTACCAGACGACCATCGAAACGGGCAGCGTCGTCTTGAAGCCGACCCGAGTATTCGGCATGGCTGACCATCGTCCGGACACCCGGCGGCGCGTGGTCGAGCTTGTCGGGACGGGCCTGTTTCCATAGCCGCAGGAACTCGTCGTGCGGCAAGTAGACTTGCGTATTGTCCAGCGGCTTGTCGTCGTCGGACTCGTAGGGGATGAACAGGGTCAGGTCGCGCGGACGGGCCGGCGCGGCGGTTGCCTGGGGCTTTTCCGCGACGCGTTTTTCCTCCGCCAGGCCCGCGTCGGCGACCAAGAGGATTCCGACACCAATGGCCATTGCCGCTGCGGTGGACGCAGGGGCACGAGTTTTGTTCGCCGCGATGAATCTCAGAAGCAGCCACAAGCCGCCCGCCGCCAGCGAACCCAAGAGCAGGCCGTCCAGGAGAGGCGTCCATGCCAGCGGAACGAGGCCGGACAAGCCAACTGGAACGGCCATGCCCGCCACGACGGCGACTGCCTGCCGTGGTCCGGGCAAGCCTCGCCCGATCCAGGCGGCCAACAGCGCCGCGGCGACGAGGAGCCATTCGAGGGTGCGAGCGAGAGTCCGGTCCTGCAATCCGAGGACCAATTCTCCGAGGCCGCCCTCGCGCCGGAAGCGGATCGCCGGTCCCCCATCGGTCTCCAGCGCAACTCGGAGGGAAAGGCGGGCCCGCTCACCAGGTTGAACCGGCGGTTGCGGAGCCTGGACCGGCGGCTGCTCCTGCGGGGCGGCGGGTTGTTGTGCCAGTCGTTCCGTTACCTCGGCCTTTTCGGCCGGCATTGCAGGTTCCGCCGACGAAGCAGACAGAGCCGGTACGGATTCGGCAGCCGGTGCTCGTGCAGCCGGTGGCGTGTCGCCGGAGTCCTCGTCACTGACGCGGTCCATGCCCTGTGCGGTGGCCATGTGGCGGAGGTTCTGGGGATCGGTAGTCTCATGCATGAAACGCACGGAGGCGTCCGCGAACACGAAGTTGCCTCCGCCCGGGTGCCGGCTCCACGTCTTCTTTTCGATCCAGTCGTCGATGCGGCGCGCCGTGCCGACACCGCCGGCAAACCAGGGGCCGCCGTCGGTTACTTCGGCCGCCATGATCGTGTTGCTGGCACCGTCCGTGATCTCGTCAAGACGCAGTCCTCGATCGAGTCCGATCACTCCGCGCGTGCTGCCGGACCCCAGCGTGGAATCGGTACCCGTGACGGCCACATAGGAAGTCTTCGGGAATCCTTCGAGTGTTGCTGACGGCGTCGGATCGGAGGGGCAGAACAGTACGGCCGGAGCCATCTGGAGCACGGCGGCATTGTGGGGATGGTCCCATGGCAGGTCCAATCGAAGCCGCTCATACAGACTCTGTTGTTCGAGGAAGGGCAGGATGGCCACCATCCAACTAAACTGCCGGTCGCGCGGCACGTTGTGCGGCCCGATTGCCGCCGGCGGAAACTGCCCAAACGTATCGTGGTAGTTGTGCAGCGCCAAGCTGATCTGTTTGAGGTTGTTGCTACATTGCGAACGCCGCGCGGCTTCGCGCGCCGATTGCGTGGCCGGCAGCAGCAAGGCAATCAGTATGCCGATCACGGCAAAGACCACGAGTATCTCGGCCAATTTCAACTGGCAGCCTTGTCCGACACCGACCAGGGCGCCGAAGCCAACAATGATCAATGCCACGACCAGCCCCCCGACCTTCCAAGCCAACCCGCTCGTACTCTGCTCGACGATCGCTTCCGCGAGGCGGCTCACCAACGTCGCCCGAGTCAATCCTGGTTCCGGCTTGAAGTCGCCGCCGGTGGACACCACATCGGTGCCGTCAGGCGGGTGGACGGACCATGTGGCGCCCAGCGTGGTCACGTCGATCGTGGGCGCGGTCTGGCGAACGGTCGGGGGCCGAAGCCGGCCCCAGAAGCCATTGTTGGCCAAGCGTGGACTGTCCGTCTCGTAGAGCAAGGTCAGTTCGCGGGCGCCCCCGGCGGAATCTGCCTGTCCGGCCGGCAAGGGGACGATGCAGGCATCCTGTTTCCGGCGAACCTCCACCGGTTCGCCGTCGACGAGGACGGTCCACAAATCGGCCGTTTCGGGCAAAGTAACCGGTACGTGCTGCAGGTTGAGGCTCCGCAGGCGGAACCGCGCCTGGTGACGCATGCGGCCTTCGCGCCCGGCGACGCTCGTGATCTCGGCCGATTCGCAAACCGCGGTGAGGACCGGCTCCGAAGGATGGTGCGTCGCCGAGATCGCCAGCCGATACGGCAGGCGCGGATAGTGGTACGCGGCAACGATCCGCTGACTGGGAACATAGACCTTCGGTTTGGGAACGTCCGCCGGGTCCAGGTCGCGCAGGCTTTCCGGCACGCAGTCGATCTGCTGGTCGCCGGCAGCTTCCAACGCGATGATGCCGCTCTGGCGGGAAACGTTTTCGAGGACCAGGACCGGAATGGTTATATGGGCGTCTGTAGCGGATGTGGAAGGTCCTTTGGGGAACGGAATGAATTCCGTTTTACCGTTGTCGAAAGCCTGCGCGAGGTCGATGGCGAGAGTCAAGTCGCCCGTCACGGGGCGGTCCAGGACAATCTGCCACAAGGTCAATCTGGCGGCCTTGTCGCCGGCGGCGGGCACTCGCGCAGGCTGCTGTTCGATGACGCGTGCCGCGGAGTCCAACGGCGTGACTTGGATCTTCTCGCCGACCGCCGCGGGCAGCGTAAAGCGGATTTGCCGCGTCTTTGCGTTGCGAATGTGCAGGTCGAGCTGGTAGTGCACGTCCAGCCGGCCGCGGCCCGGCCGGACAAACGCCAGCGTACCGGCCGAGACTTTGGCCGGAACGTGCCGGACCTGGAGGCGGCCGGTTGTCCGCGCGGCGTCCTGGTAGCGGTACTGGAGGGCCGTGCCCAAACTCTCGCCAGAAGGGCTGCGCGATCCCTCGGCGGCCACCGGCTGCAGCTCATCCGACAGATCGGACAAGACCAGCTCGATATCCGGCGGCGCCTGGACCAGCAACGTCCCCTCCACCTCGTCGGCATCCGCCAATCGCAGTTCGGGCAACGGCAGTTCCCGGAATCCTTCGTCCTGCCGGAGCCAGTCCGCCGGATGCCGCTGGGCCGTCAGTTCGATCGGGAGCGACTCGCCCGGGTTCAACGGCTTGCCGAGATCGAATCGCACGGTTTGCGGGGATGCGTCGGCCGCCGCGCCGGCGCCGGCCGATTCGGCCAATTCCCACTCCACGGGCGCGCCGGCCGACAGCACGGAAGCCACGTCCCAGCCGCGCGACAACTGCAACTCGACGCCGAAGACCGGAGCGTACCGCGGTTCGAGGACCACGCTGCTCCGCAACGCCAGACCTGCGCTGCTCACCTCCACCAGACTCGCGACCGAGGCCTGCAAGGTCCGTTGCCGCGGCACGACGCGCAGCGGCAGTTGGAAGCTCTCGTCCCAGAAGGCGAACGCCATCGGTTTGCCGCTGGTCGCCGCGGCATCGCCTTCCGAAGCGGGCGACAAGGGCTCGGGCCGGATGCCGGCCAGAGTGCCCGCTTCCACGCGCAACGACGGCGATGGATGCAGCAACACCTGCCCGACGTGCGAGGCGGCGTCGAGCACTTTCACCGTCGGGAAGTTCCAATCCGCGGCCAAAGGGATGGGCGCCAGTCCGAGCAAGCGGACCGCGCGCCGACCGAGCAGCGGTTTACGGAAAGCAATCGCGACCGTCGCCGTGCCGTCCGCCTCTTCTCGTACCGTCCACCGGTCCAGTTCCGGCGATTCGACCTCGGCGATATCGACGGATTCGGGCAATCGAAGCTGGAAAACGTCGGCGGCACGAGCGCAGACATCCAGATCGAGGACAATCTCCCAGCGAAGCCCGGCCGGTTCCACATGGCCGATCGACCGGCTGTTGACCAGGACCAGGGGCGCCCGGTTGCCGCGTGCGAAACGGTCCGACAGCACCAGCGGAACCAGTCCCGTGTGATCGACGGCAACGCGGAACACCTGCGCGCCGCCGACGGTGCTTTCGGGCTGGAGCGTCGTCTCGCCGAGGTGCAATTGCTTGCCTTCGTCAAGTCGGACTACGATCTCGGATGCCGGCGCCGGCGGCAGTTTGAGCGTGGTTGCCAGGTCCCCTCCCTTGCTAGCCAGCGGCGCCGACATCTCCAGTTGCAGTTCCGCCCGGCCTTCCTCTTTCAGGAGCAGAAAAAGTGTGCCGTCGTCGTTGCGGCCGAAGCGGGCCGGCTGCCCGTCCAACTGGGCCGACTCGATCGCCACCCCGCCGAACGGCAGGGCGACCGTCTGCCAGTCTCCGCGAAGTTTTGCGATCTGGATGCGGCCGGTCACACGCAGTTCGTGCTTCTCCAGATGCGCTTCGTAGGCTGCCTGCGACAACACCGCGTCCGCAGGCGGGACCGTCTGGGTTTTTTCCTGACGCTGGGCCTCCTCCCACAAGGCCAGGATTTTCTCCCGTGGCATCAGCACGCCCTTGGAGGAACTGCCGAACAGCACTTCCAGTTGATCCGCCGGGATATAGACGTTGCGAATCCGCGGCGGGCCGTGCGTGACCTGAGCGGAGGCGGAACAAGGAAGCAGGCATAGGAGGGAGACGAGCCACAGGCACATCGCGCTCGGCGCGGGTCGCGCGCTCGCGCTCGGCGCGGGTCTCTGACCCCGCCGATGTTTTCGACCGAAGGTCTCCAAAGAGGCAGGAGTCCTCTGGTCAATGAGCAATCCATCTGAGCGCTCGATCGCCAGTCTGGCCGAAGGCCAATCCTCACCGTAGCCTGGGGCAACGCCCCAGGAACGAGAATCCGAAACAACGGTTTTGGCCGGAGGCCATAGACACCGTCGGCATCCGAATCTGCGCAACGCATGGGAGTGAATTTGGCCTTCGGCCAAAAACGATGGTACGCTATCCGTCCTGGGGCGGTGCCCCAGGCTACGCTGAATATGGCCTTCGGCCAAGTGCGACGGTGGACGATTCTTCTCGTCCCTGCTCATGGCTGCCCCCTTTCCGGCTCGTCCGTCGCGCCTGCGGACGGATTGGCGCTCTCCGCCACCGGCGAGGCGGCATTCGGCGCAGCGATGGCCGGCACAATGCCGCCGGTTCGACGAACGTGGAGCAACCAGACCACGAGCCAGAGAGCCACGACCCCGGCGATTCCCAGCCGGGCCGCCAGCAGCCAACTGTAGACGAACGACGGCGAAAACAGGCCGCCGAACAGGACAAGCAGCGCCAGAGTGAAGACCGCGAGCACCTTGGTTTCCAGGGAGAACCGCAGCAGCACGGCGCCGGCGGCCAGGGCCGCCAGGCCGGCGATGACGGTCATCGTCGGGATGTGCCAGTAGTCGATCTTCAGTTCCGTGGGGCCGGTCAGGCTGCTGAACAGGTAGGTCGTGCCGCCGACCTGGAAGTCGAACGACGACGTGTCTTTGGGAAACCAACCGTCGGGGTTGTCCGCTGCCCGGGTGATGGCGCGGGAATCCCACAGCCCGACGCCGATGTGGCTCGTGAATCCCTCGGGATCGCCGACCAACCGGTAGTCCTCCGGCACCCAGAGCCTCACGTAGACTTTCTGGAATTTGACGCCTTCGTCGAACCGCGGAAGCGGCAGGCGCAAGAGATCGGTGACTTGGAGCGACTTTTCGGGCCGCGGCGTCTCGAAGACCGCCGCGATCTGGAACGGCTCATCCGAGTCGGCGGTGCGGGCCACGTTGATGAAATAGGTTTTGTCCTCGGGACTGCTGCCCGCTGCGGTGGGCGCTTTCTCGGGCGCCACGGTCTGCCCGGCCACGGTGATGCCCAGGATCCGCGGGTCGCGGAGGGTAACCGCCAGGCGCTGGCGCTCGCTGGATTTCAGGTCGTACCGGGCGCGCACGGTCATCGGCCCCTCTTCCGTAACCACGGCTTCGACGTACGCGCAGCGGACCACGGTCTTGACCACATCCTGAAGCTCGTGCTTGGTGATGCGGAGCGCCAGCCGGGCCGGATGCTGGTAGTAGCGATACGCCAGGTACGGCTGCGCCGCTCCGGTCGGCTGCGAGACTTCGCGCGGATCGAGCTCTTCCAAGCCGGCCGGCGCCGCCTCGACGGACAGGGCGCGGTCCTTGTGGACGGCGATCTCGCCCGTCTCCCGGTCCACGTCCAGCACTCGGACCGGTTGGAGTTCGAACTTCGCACCCTGGTCCGGAATGGACAGTTTCTGATCGTACGTCGCCGCCAGCGTTACCGGACCGAGCGCTTCGGAATGGAGCACGATCGTCCACTCCACCGTGCCGTCGGCGGCGGGCTGCGCGGCCTTGCGCCGCTCCTTGATGCCGTCTCCCTCGATCTGCAAGCGGTCGGACGCGGACGCGGGGACTGCGATGCGGAACGTGTCGGCGCCGGCGAACTGGATCTGATAGCGGAAGGTCGTGGTCACTTGCACCACGTCTTCCTTGACGTTGGCGACCGTGCCGACGGCAGCCACCGTGCGCCGCGGCCGTTCGGTGATCGAATGCACAACGGCGACCGGCCGCGTGACGAAGGAGAACGCCGCGGCCAAGGCCGAGCCTGCGGGCACCTGCGGCTGGAACCCTTTTGACGCCAGTTCCTCCGGCGTCGCCGCCCGGGCCGCCTGGAGTCGCGCCGAGTCGGTCTTCACTTCGAGCGATTCCGGCGCAATCACGGCAATCAGGCCCTGCTCGCGGGTCGCGCTGAGAGGCTCCAAGAGCGGCAGCGCGAGTTCGCCGGCCGGTTTGTCGCGCGATTGGCCGGCCGTAACGGTCACCGCCAGGTTCCCGAGCAGCTTCTTGGTGAAATAGACCGTCAAGGTCTGATCGCCTGCGGCGGAAGTTACCTCGAAGCGTTCCATCGATTCCGTGCGGACGTCGTCGACCTGGAACCCGGCGGGCAGGCGGAAGGCGAGCGAAAAAATACCCGATCGCGAAACCTGGTAACGGAACTCGCCGCGCGTGGTCAGGCGCGTCTTGTCCAGCAGCACGGAAAGCTGGCTATCGACGACGATCCGCGGTTTCATCGCCGAGGCGACCACCGACAGATTGTGGTCCGGGGTGAAGAACTTGAAAAAGGTGCTCTGCGGTTTGCGCAGCGGCTCGGGAGCGTCGGCGGCGTCGATCCGCGTGAGGGATTCGCGGACCACGAATTCCAGGCCCACGTCCTCGGCGCTGCGGACCGCCAGGATCCCGCTCTCGCGCGCCGCGCCGATGGCGCGAACGTGCCCGACCTGGAAGGCTTTTTCGGAGATGGGCGTTTCCGTGCGCAGTTCCAGGCGGACCTTCTCGGTGACGGGGGCGTGCAGTCGCACCTTCACGCGCTGCCGGTCGCCGGCCGTTTCGGTCTGCCAATCGCGGACGCCGGGCGCCTGCACGTCCAAGAGCCGCTCGTCGGCCGGCACTTCGACGACCATCTCCCCCAGCGATCCGCGGAGGATCTGGTAGTCGAAAACGGCGTGGGTGTGGACGACGCCGTCGCCCACGTCGACGGCGATCATGTCGGCTACATTCGCCAGGCCGGCGGCCTGATCCGTGCCGCCGGACTTGGGTTGCCAGCTTACCGTGAACTGGTTGGTGGATCCCAGGACGGCGCGGAGGCGAGTGGCATCTTTTTCCGAATGCAGTTCGGAAGTGCGATGGGGAGCGACCTGCACCGCCAGGTCTTTCTCGGGGATTTCCAGCTCCAAGTTGCTGACGCCCACGGCCGGGCACGCGACGGTGAAGCTCCGCCCTTCGGTGGCCGATTTCACCGCGGTCACCAGGCTCAGCTTGACCTGGTGTTTGCCTTGTCCGTGGACGAGCAACTCGTAGCGCCCCTGGCCGATGCCTCGCAGCAACACGGCCTCATCGTCGGCCTTCGCCGATCCGATCGCCGCGCCGCCGAATTCGACGGGCAACTGGGCCCACTGGCCGCTGAGCACCTCGACGTCCAAGGTTGCGTCGAAGTAGACCAGTTCACCGCGCACGGACCCGACGTAATCCGCGCGCGTGATCACGCCGTTGACCGGCGGTTGGATGGGCGGCGGATCGGGCTGGACGAGCCGGTTCCACATCTCGAGGAACTGCGCGTACGGCAGCACGATCGAGGAATCCTCGTCCTCGAACACATCGCGGAGCTTGTTGAAGGGCAGGTAGATGAGATGTTCCTGGCGGACCGGCGGGCTGGCGTCGGATTGGCCCGTGCCGGTATTGCTCTCGCCGGCCGGTTCCTTCGCGTCCGGCGCGACCTTCGCCGAGGGTGGTGGTTGGGCGGGCGATGGTTCCTGCCCGAAACCAGGACTGCCAAGCGCGAACACCACAGCGAGAGCCGCTAGGTACACCCGTAACATGATGTTGCCTCCCGGGCAGTTTGGTCGGGTGAGAGCCGCACGTACCAAGAGTCGATGAGCCGATCGGCCGGGAAAGTGAATGAGCAGTGGTCGTCGCTGCCCGCAGTCCAACCACTCTCCGCCATTCTACTTTCCGGCCACCCCCGATGCAACTTTCCCCACGCGTGGAACAATTCCGCGCTCGCCTTTGGCTCGCGACCGGAACCTCTTGTTTTCTCGAGTTTGGCGGACAACATTGCGATTCTCCGGGTTTTCCGAGGGGCCGACCCGACTGGGTGCTGCGGTCGGTAGGTCGAGCGTCCGAGCAGGCGGAGCCTGCAAGATAGGGCGTTCCCAGGCGGAGCCCTTGTCATTACCCACAACTTGTATAACGTCACGCCTGCGCGGCACGGCCATTCATGGCCGTTTTTCCGCCGCAGGCGGTTGAGGCCCGCCGTTTACGGCGGGCTGCGAGGGGCAACCGCACGTCGCCGCCAGCCGCCCCGGCCCCGCCGCCAGAGGCGGCGGGGCCGGGGCGGCTGGCGGCGACGAAGAATGGACGGGATACGGTCGGACAAACCCGTGCTAAAGCACGGGCCTCGACCGCCTTCGGCGGAACAAGGGGCGT